>CBINNO010000011.1:0-45362 GCA_966252055.1 uncultured Rheinheimera sp.
CTGCGCCGCAGTGCAGGCCGCTAAGGTGCCGCCTGTTATCGCCTGCCGGCCTGTCAATAGAAACGCGCGATACGCATAAAGCATGCCATTCTGAAAATAATGTTCGCATCTGACAAAAAAGCCAGTTAATCTCTGAAGGCTCAGTGCAGACCATGGTCTGTATTCCTGTTTTTTCATCTTCGCAACAAGGAATGCCATGCTACTGACTTTGTTAGTGTTATTGCCTTTCGCTGCCAGCCTGCTGGCGGCCTTTCTGCCCAGTTATGCCCGAAACCGTGCGGCCTGGTTTGCCACGCTGATTGGTGCGGCCGGTGTGCTGCAGGTGGTGCTGAGCTACAGCGTCATCAGTCAGGGAGATGTGCTGCGCAGCAGCATCGGCTGGTTGCCGCAATATGGCCTGACGCTGGAACTGCGGATGGATGGCCTGGCCTGGCTGTTTTCGTTGCTCATTCAGGGCATTTTCCTGCTGGTCGTCTGGTACGCCCGCTATTACATGTCGGCGCGCGACCCGGTGCCGCGTTTTTTCAGTTTTCTGCTCGGCTTTATGGGTGCCATGCAGGGCGTGGTGCTGTCTGGCAATCTGATCCAGTTGGTAATTTTCTGGGAACTGACCAGCCTGATGTCTTTCCTGCTGATTGGTTACTGGCACCACCGCAACGAAGCGCGTCGTGGCGCCCGCATGGCCTTTACCGTGACTGCCATTGGCGGTTTGTCGTTGTTGTTTGGCGTGCTGATGCTCGGTCATATTGTCGGCAGTTACCAACTGGATGTGGTGCTCGAAAGCGGCGACACGCTGCGTAACCATCCCTGGTATCTGGCTTGCCTGCTGCTTATTGTATTGGGCGCTTTACCGAAAAGTGCGCAGTTCCCGTTTCATTTTTGGTTGCCGCATGCGATGGCGGCGCCGACGCCGGTATCGGCTTATCTGCATTCGGCGACTATGGTCAAGGCCGGCGTGTTTTTGCTGCTGCGGCTGTGGCCTGTGCTGGGTGGGACGCCAGAGTGGACCTGGCTCATTGCCGGCTCTGGTGTCTGTACGCTGCTCATCGCCGGTTATCTGGCGATTTTTCAGCAGGATATGAAAGGTTTGTTGGCCTATTCGACCATCAGCCATCTGGGCATTATCACGCTGCTGCTCGGCATTGGTTCGCCGCTGGCAATAG
This sequence comes from uncultured Rheinheimera sp., assembly GCA_966252055.1. Lineage (GTDB taxonomy): Bacteria > Pseudomonadota > Gammaproteobacteria > Enterobacterales > Alteromonadaceae > Pararheinheimera. Next base: position 1,164 of record CBINNO010000011.1, read on the forward strand.
TGGCGGCGATTTTCCACTTGCTCAATCACGCCACTTTTAAGGCCTCGTTGTTTATGGCCGTCGGCATTATCGACCACGAAAGTGGCAGCCGCGACATGCGCAAATTGCGCGGTCTGTGGCAGCTGATGCCTTACACCGCGACGCTGGCGATGGTGGCGAGCGCGGCAATGGCGGGCGTGCCGCTGCTCAATGGCTTTTTATCCAAAGAAATGTTTTTTGCAGAAAGTCTGGCCTGGGGCAGCGGTTGGTGGATGTCGGCGGCGGCGCTGTTGATGGGCGTATTTGGCGTCGCTTATTCGCTACGCTTTGTGCAGGTGTTTTTCGGCAAACCGGCCAATAACACCCCCAAGGTGCCACATGAACCGCCGCGCTGGATGCGTCTGCCGGTGGAGCTGCTGGTGCTATGTTGCTTGCTGGTGGGGATTTTTCCGCAGTGGACGGTCGGGCTTTTGTTGCAGTCGGCGGCGCAGTCGGTATTGGGCGATCAAATGCCAGAATACAGCCTGGCGCTGTGGCATGGCTTTAATCTGCCGCTGCTGATGAGTCTGATCGCTTTTGTCGCCGGCATCGGCTTTTTTATGCTGCTGAAAAAACATGGCCGGCTGCTCAAACGCAGCCGGGTGCCGCTGTTGTGGCGCTTTAACGGCAAGCGCAGCTACGAAAGCTTTATGTTGTGGCTGGCGGCAACCGCCGCCCGGGTCGAGCGCAAATTCGGTACACGCCGCTTGCAACCGCAGTTGTTTCTGCTGATTTTGGCCGGCATGCTGGCCAGCCTGCTGGTGTTTCGGGCCATTGGCAGCCTGCCGCTGTTGTGGCCGGACAGCCCAGACGATTACCTGTTCGCGCTGCTGTGGCTGACCGGCGGGCTGTGTGCGGTCGTGGCGGCCTGGCAGGCCAAGTATCACCGGCTGGCGGCGCTTATTCTGATTGGTGGCACCGGCATTGTGTCCAGTCTGACCTTTTTGTGGCTGTCGGCGCCGGATCTGGCACTGACCCAACTGATGGTGGAAACCGTCACCACCATCCTGTTGCTGCTCGGTCTGCGCTGGCTGCCGCCGCGGATCTCAGCCCGCAAACTGCAGCAAAAAACCACCAGCCGTGCCCGGCTGCGGCGTGGTCGCGACTTATTGTTGGCGATCTCGGCCGGTGTGGTGATGACACTACTGACTTACGTGGTGCTGGTGCATCCGCAGTCGCCGACTATCAGTGCGTTTTTTATCGAAAATGCGCTCAGTCAGGGCGGCGGCAGCAATGTGGTCAATGTGATGCTGGTGGATTTTCGCAGCTTCGACACGCTGGGTGAAATCACCGTGCTGTCGATTGTGGCGCTGACAGTGTACGCGCTGCTGCGTCGTTTCCGACCGGCGATTGAAAGTATTGAAACGCCGCGCCAGCAGCTTAATCCGGTCGACCCGGCCACACAGCAGCCGCCGGCCGAGCAGGTCAGTCAGGGTTATCTGCTGATCCCAAGCGTCTATGTCCGGCTGTTGCTGCCGATAATTGCGCTGGTGGCGGTGTATTTCTTTATGCGTGGCCACAACCTGCCAGGTGGCGGTTTTATTGCCGGTCTGATTTTGTCGGTGGCGCTGATTCTGCAGTATCTGCTGGCCGGCACTTTATGGGTGGAATCTAAGTTCAGGTTAAGGCCGCATCGCTGGATCAGCAATGGTCTGGCGTTGGCGTTGCTGACCGGCGGCGGCGCCTGGCTGGCCGGTTATCCGTATCTGACGACTCACACCGCACATCTGCATCTGCCGCTGCTGGGCAATCTGCATTTACCGTCGGCGTTTTTCTTCGATTTGGGCGTGTTCAGCGTCGTGGTCGGCACGACGATGTTGATCCTGATTGCGCTGGCGCATCAATCGGTGCGCAGTCACCGCCAGCCAGGCGCTTTGGGTGAAGGCGCTCAGGGTGAAAGCGTCCAGGCAGAAGGTGCCGGCAAAGCAAGGGAGATCCGCTGATGGAAATGATTATTGCTGTGGCAGTGGGCGTGATGTTTGGCTCCGGCGTCTGGCTGGTGCTGCGTCCCCGTAGTTTTCAGGTGATCACGGGCCTGATGCTGCTGTCTTATGCCGTGAACCTGTTTATTTTTCTGACCGGCCGCATCGCCATCAACAAAGCGCCGCTGACGTTGTCGGCCACGCAGACCGATCCGGCGCTGTTTGCCGATCCGCTGCCGCAGTCGCTGGTACTGACCGCTATTGTGATTGGTTTTGCCACCTCCGCGCTTTATCTGGTGGTGATGCTGGCGTCGCGCGGTTTAAGCGGCACCGACCACGTCGATGGCAGTGAAAAAGGAGCCCAGGAATGACTTTGTCTGAGCAGTGGATAGCGGTACCTGTCTTATTGCCGCTGCTGGCGGGCGCGGCGTTGCTGGTGATCCCGGAGCAGCGCCATCAGTTGAAATTTAACATCAACCTGCTGGGGCTGCTGGGGCAGATGCTGCTTGCTGCCCTGTTGTTGTGGCAGGCCGATCAGGGCGGCTGGCCGGCGGGCATGGCGGTGTTTTATGCCGCCGACTGGCAGGCACCTTTTGGCATTGTGCTGCTGGCCGACCGGTTGTCGGCGCTGATGTTACTGCTGATTGCGCTGATTGCGACGGCTGCGCTGGTGTATTCCCATGCGCGCTGGGCGCGGCTTGGCGTACATTTTCATTCCTTGCTGCAGTTTTTGGTGATGGGCATGAGCGGCTCAGTGCTGACAGCCGATTTGTTCAACCTTTTTGTATTTTTTGAAGTGATGCTGGCAGCGTCTTACGGCTTGCTGCTGCATGGTTATAACCTGCAGCGGGTCAAAGCCGGCATGCAGTACATCGCCATCAACCTGGTGGCTTCGGTGTTTTTCCTGATTGGCGTTGCGCTGATTTATACCGCGGTCGGCACTCTGACTTATTCGGATATTGCCGACAATGTCGCCGCGCTCGGGGCGCAAGACCGCCTGCTGTTTTTAACCGGCGTCGGCGTGATGGCGGTGGCCTTTCTGACCAAAGCAGCCATCTGGCCGCTGGGGTTCTGGCTGCCCGGTACTTATGCCGCCGCTGCACCGCCGGTGACGGCCTTGCTGGTGCTGCTGACCAAAGTGGGGGTTTATATTCTGCTGCGGCTCTACCTGCTGCTGTTTTCCGAAGCGGCCGGTATTTCGGTGGGCTTTGGCGGGTCTGTGCTGTTTTGGGGCGGGGTGCTGACCATGGCGTATGGCGCTGCCGGTTTGCTGGCCAGTCAGGAAGCCGGCCGGATGGCAAGTTACAGCGCGGTCATTTCGTCCGGCACCTTGCTGGCGATTGTCGGTTACGGCCAGCCGGAGCTGATTGCGCCGGGGCTGTTTTATCTGCTCAGCTCGACGCTGGCGGTGGCGGCTTTTGCCTTGCTGATTGAACTGAACGAACGGATTTATAAATCGCAGGGCAGCCTGGCGGAGCTGGCGCTCGAGGCGCGGGCGGCCGATGACAAAGGGCCGGAATCGGCCGGCCGGCTGGTCCCGGGCGCGCAGGCATTTCTGGGGTTGGCTTTTGTCGGCTGTGCGCTGGTGATGGCCGGTTTACCGCCGATGTCCGGTTTTGTCGCCAAATTCGGCATTGTCCATACCATGCTCAATGGCGAGAATCAGACGCTGGTCAGCATCGGCAGTTTGTGTTTTACCGCCATGCTGTTTCTGGCGGGATTAAGCGCCATCGTGTCGATGATGCGGCTCGGCGTGCGCACTTTCTGGACCAGTCAGCTCAGCCAGCCGCCACAGTTGCGGCTGACAGAAGCGGCGCCGGTGACGGTCTTGCTGTTCTTCTGCCTGTTGCTGGTGCTGTTTGCCCAGCCTGTGACGGCTTATCTGGGGCGGATCAGCACGGATTTACAGCAGCCGGCGCACTATATCCATCAGGTGATGCAAATTGACGCCACCACAGGAGGTCAGCGATGAAAGCCCAAACGATGCGCCGAAATGGCCGGCAGCGCTGGCTGCCAAGTCCGCTGTTATCGTTAATCCTGCTGGTGCTGTGGTTGCTATTGAACCAAAGCGTTGAACCCGCCCATCTGCTGCTGGGCGCCCTGTTGGCCTGGCTGTTGCCGCTGTGGACGGCGCCGCTCGGACCGCTGCCAGGCCGCTTTTCGCATCCGCTGAAGGCACTGCGACTGGGCTGCTGGGCGCTGTGGGAAGTGGCGCGGTCTTGCTACAACGTCAGCCGCATTATTGTCATCAGTGGAAATAAAGCCAATTCGGCATTTATCCGGGTGCCATTGGATTTGTGCGACCCGACCGGGCTTGCCGTGTTGTCCTGCCTGATTAACTGCACGCCGGGCACGGTCTGGATTGAAGTGGACAACCAGACGCATGAGCTGGTGCTGCATGTATTTGACCTGCAGGACACGCAGTGGTGGATTGACACCATCAAACACCGTTACGAGGCGCCGCTTCGACAGATTTTTGAAGCCGGGGGAGGACAACGCTGATGGCGGCTTTATTCAGCTGGACCTTAACTTGCTGCCAGTTTCTGGTGCTACTGGCAATGCTATTGTGCGCTTTTCGGCTCTTTAAAGGGCCGACCGCGCAGGACCGCGTGCTGGCACTGGATACCATCTGGATGCTGGTGATGATGTTTGCGCTGCTGCTAGGCATTCAGTTTGCCAGTCAGCTGTATTTTGAGCTCGCGATGCTGATTGCGCTGACCGGTTTTGTCTCGACTGTGGCGTTGGTGAAGTTTCTGATGCGGGGGGAGATCATCGAATGAATCATCCGGTGGAAAATCTGCCATGGTGGGTCGCACTGCCTGTGATGGCGCTGCTGTTGCTGGGCTCGCTGCTGGCCTTGATTGGCGCCATTGGGCTGGTCAGGCTGGACGCGTTCTTTAAGCGGTTGCATGGCCCGGCGCTGATTGTCACTTTTGGCATCGGCTCCGTGCTTATCGCATCGATGCTGTATTTTTCAGCCCTGCAGGCGCGGCCTGTGGTGCATGAACTGCTCATTACCGTGTTCGTTACTTTGACGGCGCCGGTGACGTCGATGCTGATTGGTCGCGCCGCTTTGTATCGGGTCAAACGCAAAGAGTCGCCGCCAGAGCAGCAGGAAAGCAGCTGACGCCATGCTATCCGCTTTGGCTTTGATCTGGCTGCTTGCTGGCATCAAAGGCAAACAGATACACTGATTTTATCTGCGGCACCGGCGCTTTCGCCGGTGCTTTTTTATGGAGTGAATGCCTTGATCCTTGAAGCGGTCTGGATTGGTTTTGCCTTTAGCCTTGGTATGCTGGTACGCCTGATTGGCCTGCCGCCGCTTATCGGCTATCTGGCGGCAGGTTTTCTGATCACCTTAAGCGCCGACGAGCTGCAACTGCCCAACGGCAACGCCATTATTGACCACGTCGCCCATCTGGGCGTGCTGTTGTTGCTGTTTTCGGTCGGTCTGAAACTGAATGTCAGAAGCCTGGGCAAACCCGAAGTGCTGGGGGGCAGTGTGCTGCACTTTGCCATCTCGGCGCTGCTCTATGCCCCGGTGATGTGGCTGGCTTTTGACACGCCCTGGTATCAGGCGCTGATGCTGGGCGCGGCGCTGGCTTTTTCTTCGACTGTGCTCGCCGCAAAAGTGCTGGAAGGCAAACGGGAGATCCGCGCCTTTCATGGCCGGGTGGCGGTCGGGATCCTGGTCATGCAGGACTTGCTGGCGATGGCGATGCTCAGTGTGTCCAGCGGTGTGACGCCGTCCTGGTGGGCGCTGCTGGTCTTCGCCGTGCCGCTGTTACGGCCTTTGCTGTTCCGCTTGCTGGATATGACCGGCCATGATGATTTGCAAATTCTGTTTGGCGTGTTGCTGGCGGTGGTGGCCGGTGGCATGGGCTTTCATGCAGTCGGCTTAAGTTCTGAACTGGGGGCTTTGGTGTTTGGCGCTTTGCTGGCCAAACATCCGCGTGCCGGCGAGCTTTCCAAAACGCTGTGGAGCTTAAAAGAGTTCTTTCTGGTCGGTTTTTTCCTGCAGATTGGCCTGGACGGCCTGCCAGACCTGCACGCCTGGTTATTTGCCGGTCTGATGACGCTGTTGCTGCCATTAAAAACCGCGTTATTTTTTGCGCTGTTGGTGCTGTTTAAACTCAGGGCCCGCAGTGCATTTCTGTCGGCGCTGGCACTTGGGAACTACAGCGAATTTGCGCTCATTGTCGCCAGTGTGGCATTCCCGCAGTACATGGTGCCGCTGGCGCTGACGGTGGCGCTGTCGTTTGTGGTGTCGGCGCCGCTGAACCGCTTCGCCCATCCGCTTTATGAACGGCTGGCCCGGCGGTTGATCCCGCTGGAGCGCAATTTACACCACCCGGACGAACAGCCGGTGTCGCTGGGTGATGCCGAGGTACTGATTATGGGGATGGGCCGCACCGGTGGCGCGGCTTTTGATTATCTGAAGTACAAAACCCATTTGGTCGGGCTCGATTCAGATCCGGCCCGGGTGCTGGCTCATCAGCAACAGGGCAATCATGTGTTGTTTGCCGACGCCGAAGATCAGGTGTTCTGGCAGGGGCTGGACCTTGGTCAGGTGCAGGCGGTGATTTTGTGTCTCAATGACTCCGAAGCCAAGTTAATCGCGACGCGCAAACTGCGGGCTGCCGGCTTTAGCGGCCTGATTGTTTCGCACAGTATGCAACAGGATGAAGCCGACAAAATCATGGCTGCTGGGGCAGACCATACCTATCTGACCATGTCGGAAGCGGGCCTGGGTCTGGCCGAACGGGTGCGTCAGCACATCAGCTCACCGCAATAAAATGACAGCGCCGGGCGGGGCATTCCTCGTCCGGACTGTCTGTTTTCTTTACGTTTTCTGTCTGTAAATCCTGCGCCTGTGAGGCCGGGCCCGCAGTGCTGCTGCTTTGCTGTATTGGCTTATTTTATGCTTAAAATTCAACCTTTTGTTCCAATCCACTGCAGCGCACAGGGAAGGAGAATAGCCAGATGGGGCGAATGCAGACAAAGTTGATGATGTTGCTGGCGATGCTGATGTTTGCCGTCGTGGCTATCTGGCGGCTCAGCAGTGCGCCGGATTATCAGCTGTTTGGTGTGTTGAAACATCGGGCCGAAGTGCCTGACAAAGTGATTGCACTGACCTTTGATGATGGCCCGACGGCAAAATATACGCCCTGGGTATTGCAGGTGCTGGCGGAGCAGCAGGTTCCCGCCACGTTTTTTCTGATTGGACAGGAAGTGGCAGCGCAGCCCGAACTGGTCCGCGACATCATCCAGGCCGGTCATCAGGTCGGCAATCACAGTTACAGTCATCAGCGCATGCTGTTTAAAAGCCCGTCTTTTATTGCCAGCGAAATCGAACAAACCGATGCCTTACTGCGGGCGCAAGGCGTCGATGGCACCATTTATGTGCGCCCGCCTTATGGTAAAAAGCTCCTGATGTTGCCTTGGTACCTGATGAAACATCAACGGGTTGCTGTCACCTGGGATGTGGCGCCGGAAAACTATTCTGCCGTTAACAAAAGTGCCGACGCGCTGATCCGTTACACCTTAAATGAAGTGCGGCCCGGTTCGGTGATCTTGCTGCACATCATGTATGACAGCCGGCAAGTGACGCGGGACGCGCTGCCTGAACTCATTCGCCAGCTGAAATTGCAGGGTTATCGTTTTGTCACTGTACACGAGCTGCTGAGGCTGGAGCAAAGCCGCACCGCCGGCTAGTCCAGGTTGCCGGCGACGGCCTGGATGTCTTCGTGATGCTGTTGACAGCACAGCACCATAGCCCGCAGCGCTTCAGTCACCAGTTCAGTCGCCATGGCCGGCTGTGTCGGTTTGTCCAGCGTTTGTGCCGGCGTGTAGGGAATATGCACAAAACCACCGCGACAAGCTGGCCGCTGTGACAGATGATGCATCAACTGATACATCAGCGCATTGCAGACATAAGTGCCTGCCGTATAAGAAATTTGGGCCGGAATGCCTTGTTCCTGCACCGCCTGACGCATCGCTTTAAGCGGCAGATTGCTGAAATAAGCAGCCGGCGCGCCAGCCACCACGGGCTCGCCGGCAGGTTGCCAGCCGCTGTTGTCCGGGATGCGGGCTTCAAGCAGGTTGATCGCGACCTGCTCCAGCGACAGCTGCGGGCGGCCACCGGCCTGACCGACGCAAATCACCAGCGCCGGTTGCCACTGGTCGATTTTCTGCAGCAGCAACTGCGCGCTGCGCTGAAACTCAACCGGCAGGATTAAGCCTTGCCAGTCCATGCCCTCCGGTGGCTGGCTGCCGAGCAGCTGCTGCACGGCCGTGGCGCTCGGATTGCTGATTTCCCCGCCAAAAGGTTCAAAGCCGGTCAACAGAACTTTCATGATCTCTTCCTTCACAAACCAAATTATAAAAATGCCAGCTGGTCGAGCAAAACGATGTTCACGGCCAGCAGCATCAGCGCGGTTGGCGCCTGCGCTTTAATCACCGCATGTTGATCGGCCAATCCCAGCAGGGCAACCGGCACTATATTGAAGTTGGCGGCCATCGGCGTCAGCAATGTGCCGCAATAGCCGCTGAACATGCCAATGGCGGCCATCACAGCCGGGTTGGCGTCATGTTGCATGACGAGCAGCGGGATGCCAAGGCCGGCGGTGATCACCGGGAAAGCGGCAAAAGCGTTGCCCATGATCATGGTAAAGAATGCCATCGCCAGGCAATAAGCGGCGACGGCCGCCAGCCGGCTGTCGAGCTGCAAATAATCTGCGCTCAGTGTTGCGATGATTTGGCCGACGCCGGCATCGTTAAACAGCAGACCGAGCGTTGCCAGCAGCTGTGGCAACAAGAATGCCCAGCCCATCGCTTCGAGCAACCGTTTTGCTTCAATGCCACCTTGGCGCGGCGACTCGCGGGTCAGTTTGCAGGCCAGCGCAAACGCCAGTAAACAAGCCATGGCCAGGCTCAGCAGGGTCAGGTTTTTCGGGTCGAACCAGCGCTGCTGCGGCCACATCCCGAGACTGACCGCGCTTACTATGGTGACCAGCGGGATCAGTAAGGCGGGGGCAAACAACTTGTTTCCAAGTTTCTGCTGCGACTGCTGCTGCGCGGGCTCTGCCAATGCCTGATAACGGCCGACAGCCAGACCGCCCAAACCAGCCAGTAATGCCATCGCGATGACCAGCACGCCGACCAGCGCCGCGGGCAGAGAGTCGCCGATCAGGAAGATTGCTCCGTAGCAGCACCAGAACAAAGCGCCGGTCCAGCGCCTCGGATGGTTTTTTTCCAGTAGCGTCAGCAGACCAACCAGCACCATAATGGCGCCAACCAACCAATATAAGTGGGTTAAACCAAGCATCAGCTTTGCTCCTGCTGGGACATTGCATTCACCTGTTGTTTTTGGGCCTGCTGCTGCAGATACAGATCAAGCCGGCGCAGCCGGACCGCATGAATTAAAAATGCCGCCACCGCGGTTGGAATGCCCCACAACGCGATATGCAGTGGATCGGTTTCGATGCCGGATTCCCGCAAAAAAGTGTGCATCAGCACAATAGCGCCAAAAGCGACAAAGATATCTTCGCCAAAAAACAGACCGATGTTGTCGGTCGCCGCGGCCATCGCTTTGACTTTATCGCGCAGGCGTACCGGCATATCGGCCTGTTGCTGCTGCGCCAGTGCTTCGGCCATCGGCGCGAGCAAGGGCCGCACCATCTGCGGATGCCCGCCCAGGCTGGTCAGACCGAGCGCGGCGCTGCTTTCGCGCAAAAACAGATAAAAAGTGAGTAAACGGCCGACGCTGGCGCCGCGCACCTGACTGATAAAGTGTTGGGCCTGACGGCGCAGACCATGGCGCTCGAGCAGGCCAATGACGGCTAACGGCAGCAGCAGGATCACCGGTAAAGTGCGGGTTTTCAGAAAGCCTTCTCCCAGTTTTTCCAGCAGCTCGAGCGGCGGCATCCAGGCGCACAATCCGGTGACAATCCCGGCGAGCGTCACCACCAGCACCGGATTAAAACGCAGGACCAGACCGGCAATAACCACCGCTATTCCTAATAAAGGCCAATAATTCATTGGGTTATCCTGTCAGTTCACAAAAGCTTTAATAGTGACACCTGCCTGCACTAAGCCTTGGCGCAGTTGTGTGGCCAGTTGCAGTGCGGACGGGCTGTCGCCATGCAGACACAGACTGTCCGCCTCAAGCGGTAGCCGTTGTTGGTCCACTGTCGTGACAAAACCTTGCTGAATCAGCTGCAGGCTCTGGGCGAAAGCACCGGGTTCATCCAGCAGGGCGCCTGGCAGACTGCGTGGCACCAGTTGCCCGGTTATCAGATAACCGCGGTCAGCAAATGCCTCACTGAACACGGCAAGGCCAAGTGCACGTGCCGCTTTGGCCAGTTCACTGCCTGGCAGCGTCAGCACCGCCAGCGGCTGTGGCTGCATGGCAATCACTTCCGCCAGCAACATCGCGAGCGCGGCATCGACCGCAGCCTCGTTATACAAAGCACCATGCGGCTTGACATAGCAGACCCGGACACCCGCCTGCTGCGCGAGCGCCTGAAAATGTGCCAGCTGCGCTTGCAGGCTCTCCCGCAGCGCGGTGTCGGACATCGAAGGACGCGCACGGCCAAAACCGGCCCGATCCGGATAAGAAGGATGGGCGCCGACCACGACCTGATGGCGCTGACAAGCGATAAGCGCACGCAGGATATCCTCGTCGCTGCCGGCATGTGCGCCACAACTGATGTTGGCAGAACTGACCAGACGGATAACGGCTTCGTCGTCACCGCAGCCTTCGCCGAGGTCGGCATTTAAATCAATGTGCATAAGGAACCTTTCGTGGCAGCAGGCGCTTGCAGAGGGCTGCCGGTGTCAAGCCGCGTCGATGCACTGCGTACAGACGCAAAGTGGCGCAAAGAGGCGCGGAGCGCGCAACAGACAAACCTTGTATAGCGGGCACCATATCAGCCGCACCGTTGCGCTGTAAAGCCGGTCGGGCCAGCGTTAAGTACGGCGGCGACCGGCGCAGTGAGGCTTCTCGGCGGGCGTTTCGCAGAGTACACTGCCGCTTCATCTTTTCGTTTTGACAGGTGTTGTGATGCACAGTTTTTCCACGTCCGCCGGCATTGAATTTGGACCCGTCAGTCTCAGCGATTTGGCCGGCGTCAATGCGGTGGAGCAGGCTGCGTTTGGACCGCCGGTATATCCGCTGTACTTTTTCCGCCAGGCTTACGACTTGTGGCCCGAACTGTTCTGGCGGGCCAGAGCGTTGGAAAGTGGTGAGGTGCTGGCGTATTTGGTCGCCGCGCCGGAACGCGCCGCAGCGCAGCGGCTGAATCTGATGTCGCTGGCGGTATCACCCAAAGCGCAGGGCCAGGGGCTTGGCAAACAACTGCTGAACCATTTTATCGGCGCGCTGGTTAAGCAGCCCGGCAGCTGTGAGGCGCTTTGGCTGACGGTCGATCCGAAAAACCAGGCTGCGCTTGGGCTTTATCATCAGCTGGGTTTTGTGACCAGCGCTGAAGTTGCCGATTATTACGGGCCCGGTTATGACCGCTTGGTCCTGACGCTGCAACTTGGTGAAATCTAAGCGGGTTTTTCGGCAGATTTTATCGGCAAAATATTGCGCTAACACGCGTCATTGCTGGGTTTGTATCAAATGCTCGACGGGTTGAAAAACCCTCGCTATAATGCCGCGTCCTATTGTCCATTCCGTCTGGCCGACGCCCATCATAAAGCGGTGCCAGACGTTTTAACCGGCGTAACAGCTACGCCTGAATTTGATTTTGAGGTAACAAAATGCAAGTTTCTGTTGAAACCACTCAGGGTTTAGAGCGCCGTGTCAACATCACTGTTCCTGCCGCAGCCATCAGCACAGAAGTAGAAAAAGAATTACGCCAACTGGCTAAAAACCGCCGCGTAGATGGTTTCCGTCCAGGCAAAGCGCCAGTCGCTATCATCAAAAAAATGTTCGGTCTGTCAGTGCTGCAAGACGTTGCTTCTCGCCAGATGCAGAATCATTTTTACCAGGCAGTGGTCAGCAACAAGCTGAACCTGGCTGGTGCACCAACTTTCGCACCAGGTCAACTGGCAGAAGGTCAGGACCTGTCTTTCACTGCAACTTTCGAAGTGTATCCGGAAGTGGCGCTGACTGGCCTGGACAAAGTTGAAGTACAAAAGCCAGTGGTTGAGATCTCTGAAGACGATATGGCAAAAATGATCGAAACACTGCGTAAGCAACATGCAACCTGGGCTGTGAAAGCCGATGCAGCAGCCAGTGGCGATCGCGTGAATATGGATTTCACCGGTTCAATTGACGGTGAAGAGTTCGAAGGCGGCAAAGCTGCCAGCTTCAATCTGGAGCTGGGCCAGGGCCGGATGATCCCAGGTTTTGAAGACGGAATTATCGGTAAAAAAGCCGGCGAGCAGTTCACCATTGAAGTGACTTTCCCAGCGGAATATCACGCAGAAAACCTCAAAGGCAAAGCTGCACAATTTGCTATCACGCTGAACAGCGTCGAAACGCAAGTACTGCCGGAAGTGAACGAAGAGTTCGTCAAACTGTTTGGTCTGGCGGAAAACACCGTGGATGCGCTGAAAGCCGAAGTGCGCAAGAACATGGAGCGCGAGCTCAATCAAGCCATCAAAGGCAAAGTGAAAGAGCAAGTGATCAAAGGTTTACTGACAAGCCATGAAGTGGAAGTGCCACAAGCGCTGATCGATGGCGAAGTCGATGTGCTGCGTCGTCAGGCACTGCAACGTTTTGGTCAGAATCTGGACACGAAAAACCTGCCAGAGCTGCCGGCGGCACTGTTCACTGAACAAGCCCGTGACCGCGTCAAAGTCGGTTTGCTGCTGGGTGAAGTGATCAAGACCAACAACCTGCAGGTTGAAGACAGCCGGGTACAGGCGCTGATTGAAACTATCGCTTCTGCTTACGAAGATCCGTCAGAAGTGGTGGCTTACTACAACAGCAACAAAGAACTGCTGCAAGGCATGCGTAACGTGGCACTGGAAGAACAGGCCATTGAGAAAGTGCTGGAATCGGCCAAAGTCACTGAGCAAAAAGCCAAGTTCGACGAAATTATGAACCCGGCTGCTGCGAACTGAGATTGACTTTAGACAGAGCGACAGCTTTAATGGCCTGAGCAGCAGTGTTCGGGCCATTTTCTTTTGTGCTGCCGCATTTCAGGGAATCAGTTATGGTGTCTGCACCTCATATGAATGAATTAGTTAACGCGTTAGTCCCCATCGTCATCGAGCAAACCGCCAAAGGCGAACGTTCTTTTGATATTTACTCACGATTGCTCAAAGAGCGGGTCATTTTCCTGACCGGCCAGGTCGAAGACCATATGGCTAACCTGATCGTGGCGCAGCTGTTGTTCCTCGAATCAGAGAATCCGGAAAAAGATATCTACATTTATATCAATTCACCGGGCGGCTCTGTTACTGCAGGTCTCGCGATTTACGACACCATGCGATATATCAAGTGCGATATCGCCACGGTCTGCGTGGGCCAGGCGGCCAGTATGGGCGCATTCCTGCTGTCAGGCGGCACCAAAGGCAAACGCTACGTGCTGCCCAACGCCCGGGTGATGATTCACCAGCCGCTGGGTGGCTTCCAGGGCCAGGCGACCGACTTTGAGATCCATGCCAAAGAGATCCTGACCATTAAAGAGAAACTGAACCGGCTGATGGCAGAACACACCGGCAAGAGTTATGAAGAAGTGGTGCGTGATACTGAACGCGACAACTTCTTAAGCGCGCAGCAAGCGGTGGATTATGGTCTGGTCGACCAGATCCTGACCAAGCGTGATGCGAAAGACGTTAAGTAAGTTTTAATTGAGGCAAAGATCCGCTGGGTCTTTGCTGTCGGAACAAGAGGTAGTTTCATGTCTGATCACCGCACTGACGGCGAGAAGAGCAGCAAGTTGCTGTATTGCTCTTTCTGTGGCAAATCGCAACACGAAGTGCGTAAGTTGATCGCAGGTCCACAGGTCTATATCTGTGATGAATGCGTTGACCTATGCAACGACATTATCCGTGAAGAAATCAAAGACATTTCGCCCAAGCGGGATGGTAACAAACTGCCTACACCCAAAGAGATCCGCACGCATCTGGACGACTATGTGATTGGTCAGGAGCATGCGAAAAAAGTCTTGGCGGTGGCGGTTTACAACCATTACAAACGCTTACGCACAACCGGCCAAAAGCAGGACGTCGAACTGGGCAAAAGTAACATTCTGCTGATAGGTCCAACCGGTAGTGGTAAAACACTGCTTGCTGAAACCCTGGCCCGTTTACTTGATGTGCCGTTTACGATGGCAGATGCGACCACGCTGACTGAAGCCGGTTATGTCGGTGAGGATGTCGAGAACATCATCCAGAAGTTGCTGCAAAAATGCGACTATGATGTGGAAAAAGCCCAGCGCGGCATTGTTTACATCGATGAAATCGACAAAATTTCACGCAAATCGGAAAACCCGTCTATTACCCGCGATGTTTCAGGTGAAGGCGTACAACAGGCCTTACTGAAACTGATCGAAGGGACTGTTGCATCTGTTCCGCCGCAAGGGGGTCGTAAACATCCGCAGCAGGAATTTTTGCAAGTCGACACCTCTAAAATTCTGTTTATCTGTGGTGGCGCTTTTGCAGGCCTCGATAAAATCATTGAGCAGCGCAGTGCGAAAGGGTCCAGCATCGGTTTCGGCGCGCAGGTGAAGAGTAAAGAAGCCACCCGCAGCCTGACGGAAAGTTTCCGTGATGTAGAGCCGGAGGATTTGGTGAAGTTCGGTCTGATCCCGGAGTTCATTGGTCGTCTGCCGGTCGTCGCCACGCTGACAGAGCTGGATTTGGCGGCGTTAATGCAGATCCTGAGTCAGCCGAAAAATGCTTTGATTAAGCAATTTGGCGCGCTGTTCCAGATGGAAGGGGTTGAGCTTGAGTTCCGTGACGATGCGCTCAAAGCCATTGCGCAGAAAGCAATGGACCGCAAAACCGGCGCCCGTGGTTTGCGCTCTATTGTTGAGGGCGTCCTGCTCGATACCATGTATGAACTGCCATCGATGCAGGATGTGGCGAAAGTCGTGGTGGACGAAACAGTCATTCGCGGTGAATCGCAGCCAATCCTGATGTATCAGAGCCCGGAAAAAGCAGTCGCCGAGTCCTGATTTGTCGCCAACAGCGCCATACCTTTGTTCGCAACAGGCCCGTTTGGGCCTGTTTATTTTTAAAGCTCAGCAGAGTTTTCTCAACAGATGCCTGCGCCGGTTTCATCGGTGTTGGCAGAGTTTTTTTCCTTTCGGCGTTGAAGTCGCGCTTTGCGGCCCCATATACTCGGATATTCACGCCTAGGTTACTAATTCGAGAGCAATTTAATGACAGAAGCCACAGTCGAACGTCTGCATATGCCGGTATTGGCATTACGGGACGTCGTTGTCTATCCCCATATGGTGATCCCTTTATTTGTCGGCCGGGCCAAGTCCATTAAGTGCCTGGATGCGGCCATGGACAAAGACAAACAAATTTTCCTGGTGGCACAAAAAGATGCAACCCTGGATGACCCGAGCGAAAACGATCTGTACAAAGTTGGCACCGTCGCCACTATTCTGCAGTTATTAAAGCTGCCGGATGGGACAGTCAAAGTATTAGTTGAAGGTGGCCGTCGTGCCCGACTGGTTGGTTTTACTGAAACAGAAAAAACCTTTATGGCGTATGTCGATGTGATTACCTCGCCAGAAGTCGACAGCCGCGAGCAGGAAGTATTTCTGCGTTCGGCGGTCAGCCAGTTTGAAGGTTATATCAAGCTCAACAAGAAGATCCCACCTGAGGTGCTGACCGCATTGTCCGGCATCGATGATGCCGCCCGACTGGCCGATACCATGGCGGCGCACATGCCGCTTAAAGTCGAAGACAAGCAAAAAGTACTGGAAATCATCAATGTCACAGAGCGACTTGAGCATCTGATGGCCATGATGGAAAGCGAAATCGACATTCTGCAGGTCGAGCGGCGCATTCGCAGCCGAGTCAAAAAGCAGATGGAGAAAAGCCAGCGCGAGTACTACCTCAACGAGCAAATGAAAGCCATTCAGCGCGAACTGGGTGAACTGGATGACGCACCGGATGAGTTCGAAGCCATCAACCGTAAAATTGATGCGGCGCAGATGCCAACCGAAGCGAAAGACAAAGCTTCGGCCGAGCTTGCTAAGCTGAAAATGATGTCCCCGATGTCGGCCGAAGCGACAGTGGTGCGTTCCTATATTGACTGGCTGACCCAGGTACCGTGGAAAGCCCGTTCTAAAGTGAAGAAGAATCTGGCACTGGCCGAAGACATTCTGAACGCCGACCACTATGGTCTGGACAAAGTGAAAGAGCGCATTCTGGAATATCTGGCGGTTCAGCAGCGTGTCAATAAGCTCAAAGGCCCAATCCTGTGTCTGGTTGGGCCACCAGGCGTTGGTAAAACGTCTTTGGGCCAATCAGTTGCCAAAGCGACTGGTCGTAAGTATGTACGGATGGCGCTTGGTGGCGTGCGGGACGAAGCGGAGATCCGTGGTCACCGCCGCACTTATATCGGTTCAATGCCGGGTAAGATCATTCAGAAAATGGCCAAAGTCGGCGTGCGTAATCCGCTGTTCCTGCTGGATGAAATTGACAAAATGGCGTCGGACTTCCGGGGTGACCCAGCCGCAGCGCTGTTAGAAGTACTGGACCCAGAGCAAAACTCTGCATTCAGTGACCACTATCTGGAAGTGGATTACGACTTGTCCGATGTAATGTTCTTCGCGACCAGTAACAGTCTGAATATTCCGGAAGCTTTGCTGGACCGGATGGAAGTCATTCGGTTGTCGGGCTACACCGAGGACGAGAAGTTAAACATCGCCAAGCAGCATTTGCTGAGCAAACAGATCGAACGCAACGGTCTGAAAAAAGGCGAGTTGACGGTAGAAGACAGTGCGATTATCGGCATCATCCGGTATTACACAAGAGAAGCTGGCGTGCGCAGTCTGGAGCGCGAAATCTCTAAATTGTGCCGCAAAGCGGTCAAGCAAATTCTGCTGAACAAAGGCGTCAAAACGGTCACCATCAATCAGGACAATCTGGAAGAGTTCCTCGGCGTGCAGCGTTTTGACTATGGTAAAGCCGAAGACAGCAACCGGATTGGCCAGGTCACCGGGCTGGCGTGGACTTCGGTAGGCGGTGACTTGCTGACTATCGAAGCTGCGGCCGTGGTCGGCAAAGGCAAACTGACGCATACCGGTTCGCTCGGTGATGTGATGAAAGAGTCAATTCAGGCGGCGATGACGGTTGTCAGAAGCCGTGCCGAAGCTCTGAGGATCAATGCCGATTTCTATGAAACGCGTGATATCCACATTCACGTGCCAGAAGGTGCTACGCCGAAAGACGGCCCCAGCGCAGGTATTGCGATGGTGACGGCGCTGGTTTCCAGCCTGACGGGTAACCCGGTGCGTGCAGATGTGGCGATGACGGGTGAAATCACCTTGCGGGGCGAAGTGTTACCGATCGGTGGCCTGAAAGAGAAATTGCTGGCGGCACATCGTGGTGGCATTAAACGGGTGCTGATCCCGCATGACAACGTGCGCGACTTGAAGGACATTCCTGACAATGTGAAGGGCGATATCGAAATCTGTCCGGTCAAGTGGATTGACGAGGTGCTTGAGCTCGCTCTGCAGGAACCACCAACGGGGATGTCCGTGCTGACTGCGGAAAAAAAGAGCACAAGAGCCAAAAAAAGCCAAAAAAATCCGGCTTAGGGGCTTTTCAAAAGCTCAGGCTGTGCTAATTTAGGGGCAGTTTCGGTGCAGCCCTTGTCTGGCAAGGGCTGGCGAGACACCAAGAATTTTTCAGGACCCTTGGATTTGTGCTTGCAAGCGGGAAACTGGCTTGATATAACAAAGGCCGAACACAAGAATGTACTTTAAATCTGGTTGTAGAAAATAATAACAATTGAAGGGGATGATATTGTGAACAAGTCTCAACTTATCGACAAAATTGCTGCTGGTGCAGACATTTCTAAAGCGGCAGCGGGTCGTTCTCTTGACGCGTTCATCGAAGCCGTTACTGAAGCTTTAAAGGAAGGTGACTCAGTTGCACTGGTTGGTTTTGGCACTTTTGCAGTACGTGAGCGCGCAGCCCGTACCGGCCGTAACCCACAAACTGGTGAAACTATTCAGATCGCTTCTGCGAAGATCCCGTCTTTCAAGCCAGGTAAAGCGTTAAAAGACAGCGTGAACTAAGAACTACGAATCCGGCGCGCCGGGTGAGTGATTCGGGCTTAAGGACAACAAGCCGGTTACCGGTGTCAGTTTTGACAGTCAGGTAAAGGTTTTCCAGTTCCTTCACAGCTTCTATAGAAAAGGCGCATCTGGTAAGATGCGCTTTTTTTTTAAGCCAGCTTTTTTCAGCCGTCTTTTAAACGCCGGCGATTGCAGAGCAAAGAGATTATTCAAGCATGTTAGAAAAAATCAGAGAAGGTTCAAAAGGGGTTGTCGCGCAGACAATTCTGGGCCTCGTCATCCTGACGTTTGCCGTGTCTGGCGTCAGCAGTTACTTTGGCAATAACGCTGACCGTCCTGTAGCGACGGTGAATGGTGAAGAGATCACCCGCGCTAAATTCGAGCAGAGCTTTCAAAACGAACGCGCCCGGATGGAGCAACAGTTTGGTGAGATGTTTGCAAGTCTTGCCGCCGACAGCAATTATATGGCTAATTTCCGTAACCAGGTCCTGGACCGGCTCATCGACGAAACTTTGCTGAAGCAACAGAGTGCTGAGCTTGGTTTTTCAGTCAGTGACCAGTTTCTGATCGATGCGATTCGGGACATGCCTGAGTTTCAGGTTGACGGGGTTTTCAACAACGACCGTTATCAGGCCGTGTTGCGCCAAAGCAACCTGACCGCCAATCAGTTACGTGATTTGCTGCGTGAGCAATTCAGCCGTAACCAAATGATGGCCGGACTTGCTGGTTCTGAGTTTGCCTTACCTGGCGAAATGAAGACACTGATGACGTTACAGCAGCAGACCCGCGATTTGGAGTATGCGCTGATCAAGGCAGCGGACCTGGCAAAAGAGGTCAAAGTCGAAGATGCCGAATTGAATACCTGGTACCAGCAGAATCAGGCGCGCTACTCTTCTCCTGAACAGGCAGCGGTACAATATGTAGAGCTCAACGCTAAAGATCTGACAGCGGATATTCAGGTGACAGATGCTGACGCCGAGGCTTACTACAATGCAAATCTGAGCCGCTATCAAGGCGAAGAGAGACGCCGCGTTTCGCACATCCTGCTTGAATCTGCCGATGAAAATGCTGAAGTTAAAGCTAAAGCCGAAGCCTTATTAAAAGAGTTGCAGGCGGGCGCTGATTTTGCAGCACTGGCCAAGGCCAATTCTGCGGATACTGTTTCTGCCGAGAATGGTGGTGACCTTGATTTCATTACCAAAGGTGTGATGGAGCCTGAATTTGAAGCGGCTGCGTTTGGTCTGGCAAAAGCTGGCGATTTGTCTGCAGTGGTAAAAACCTCTTTCGGTTATCACATTATCAAACTCACTGAGTTGGAAGCGGCCAAAGTCAAAACTTTGGCAGAAGTGAAAGAGTCGATCCTGACAGCAGTGAAAGCTGAAAAAGCCGCGGAGAAATTCCTCGAGTTACAGCAAAAACTGGCAGAAGTAAGCTTCGAAGTCGCTGACAATCTGGACGAAGCTGCGGCCGCAGTCGGCAGTAAGGTGCAAGCAGCTGCGTTATTCAGCCGCAATAACGCACCTGCACCGCTCAATAATCCTAAAGTACTGGAGCAAATCTTTAACGAAGATTTTATTGCTTCAGGGACTAACAGCGAAGTTGTTGAGCTGGAACCGCAGCACGTTGTTGTACTGCGCCTGACTGAGCATCAACCTGCGAAGAACCGGCCTTTTGAAGAAGTGAAAGCCGACGTGCAGCAAGCTTATATCGCTGAGCAATCAGCGCAGCTGGCACAGCAAAAAGCAGAGCAGCTGGCGAGCGAGCTGCAAGCGGGGAAATCGCTGAGCGAGCTGGTGGCCAGTCAGCAGTTGGTGCTGGAAAAGTCAGTAGCAACGCCACGTTTTGGCAGTCCGCTGCCGGCGGAGATCAGCAGTAAGGCCTTTGAACTGGCGAAGCCGTCTCAGGACAAACCGCTGAGCGTCGGAAGTACCAAGTTGCAAAACGGTGATGCGGCTATCGTATTGGTCAGCAAAGTGACGGAGGTGCCAGCACAGGGTGAGCCAACCCAGCCTGAGCTGAATAATCTGGCGCAGCAATTGGCACAGTCTCATTTTGCCGCCGTGCAAAAAGCTTTGCGTGACCGCTCAGAGATCAGCCGTAACCTGTCCGTGCTGGAAACCAGTGCCGAGCAGTAAGACGCTGAACAGATAAAAAAGCCCGCAGTCGCGGGCTTTTTTATGGTCTGACAGATGAATGTTGTCAGTCTTGAAATGCTCACTTAATAATGACTACTACTGATCAGCTTGCGGCTATACTCGTGCGCTGGTGCGCTGAATACTTGTTCAGTTGGCCCGTAATCCAGGCAAATACCACGGTGCAGCACCATGGTCTGGTCGGCAAAATGACGAACCAACCGCAATTGATTGGTAATGAGCAGATAGGCTATTCCGGTATTTTGTTGCAATTCAAGCAATAAGTTTACAATTTGCGCGCGCAGGGAAGGGTCCAAAGCGGTCAGGGCTTCGTCGAGGATCAATACTTTCGGGTCGAGGATCAGAGCCCTCGCCAGTGCGACCCGCTGCAGTTGCCCGCCTGAGAACATATGTGGGTAATAACTGGCATGTTCATTCAAAAGCCCCAGCAAACGCAGCGTCTGACTGATTTTCTGTTCCCGCTGGCTGAAACTGAGTACAGTGCTGTAGCGCAGTACCGCGTGCAGAATTTCGGCAATTTTCTGGTTAGGGTTTAAAGAGCGCGCGGCGTCCTGAAAAATGTAGCGGATTAACTGGTTGGTTTTCAGACTCTGTGTCCCGTCAACTTTTGTGCCGGCATAAAAAATCTCACCTTTGTCCGGCTGCTCAATGCCGACCAACAGTTTGGCTAATGTACTTTTTCCCGAACCATTTTCGCCAACCACGGCCAGCGTTTCGCCAGCTTTGAGGCTGAAGCTGATGTCAGATAGCGCAATAATCTGTTGCTGGCGAAACAGGCCGGTTGCTTTTTGATAGGTTTTGGCCAGATTTCTGACTTCAATCAGTTCACTCATCGTTTGATTTCCGGCGCAAAGGAAAATGGCAGCTGAAATAGTGGTTCTGTTGTCGTTCGAGCAATGGTGTTTTCACACATTCTTTGCGTGCATTGGGGCAGCGGGGGCCCAGCCTGCAACCAATAGGTAAGTGCTGCAAGGTCGGGATACTGCCGTGCAGCGCATACAATTGTTGTTTAAAGGCCAAATCAGGCTGAAACTCAGGTACGCTGCGGATCAAGGCATCCGTGTAAGGGTGGCGCGGATCGCTGAGCAGGTCGGCGGTTTCACCGGCTTCGACCAGTTGACCGCAGTACAGTACGCTCAGGGTGTCTGTATTGCGCGCGACGGTTTCCAATTCATGGCTGATTAGCAGAATAGAGGTGCCCTTGAGCTGATTAAAACTGGCCAATAGCCGGAACAACTGCGCCTGAGTGGTGCTTTCCAGTGCAGTGGTCGGTTCATCCGCAATCAGTAACTTGGGGTCTTTCGCAATAGCCATCGCGATGGATATTTTCTGACAGACGCCTTCCGACAGCTGGTAGGGGTAGCTGCTGAGAATTGTCTGATGGTCGCGGATGCCGACTTTATGCAGTAAATTGATCGCCCGTTTGCGCCGGAAATAACTGCGCTGCCACCACGAAATTCCCTCAAGCAGATGGTCTGGGATGGATTCTGCCAGCTGCTCGCCGATTGGCGCTGTAGGGTCCATGCTGCGGCTCGGTTCCTGGTAAATCATCGCAATGTCACGGCTGATAATTTGGCGCTGCCGATGATAGGGCAGACGCAACATATCTTCGCCACACCAATGGAAACGGTCCGCTGAAATGTGCCAGCGTTGGTGTAGCACTCCCATGATTGCCTTGGCTATCAGGCTTTTGCCGGAGCCGGACTCGCCAACCAGACCGCGGATCTCGCGCTCCCGAATGGTCAGATTGACGCGGTCGACGGCGCGGACTATGCCATCCGGCGTCTCCAGTTCGAGGGTCAGATTGCGGATATCCAACAGCTGCATTAGTTCTCCCGCCGTTTTTTCATTGCGATACGCAAGCCGTCACCGACTAAATTCACCGACAGCACGGTGACAAATATCAGCATGCCAGGGAGTGCGACGGTCCAGGGGGCCAGGTAAATAGTGTCCAGCGCATCGGCAATCATACTTCCCCATTCCGGGGTAGGCGCCTGTGCGCCCAATCCCAAAAATCCCAACGCGGCAATATCAAGAATGGCGGTAGATAATCCCATAGTGAATAACAAGGTGACGGATTCCCAAAGGTTCGGCAGAACAACTGACCACAGGATCTGCCAATTATTGGCACCATCTAGCCGGTAAGCGACGACGTAATCCTGTTTCAGTTGCTGCTGAATGGCGTTGCCAATCCCATGGACAAACTGAGGTAACAAGGCCAGCATGATGGCCCAGATGGTATTGGTCAGGCCAGGACCCAAAATGGCAACAATGACAATCGCCAGCAACAGGCTGGGAATGGTCAACGCCAAATCAAGTAGGTGGTTAAAAATACTTGATTGTACTCCCTTCGACATACCCGCGAGTGCGCCCAGAATCAGCCCGATCAGCATGGCACCCAACACCGTCAGGATCGCCAGACCAAAGGTATAACTGGCACCGAGCATCAGACGTGACATTTGGTCCCGCCCTAAATCATCAGTCCCCAGCGGATACGAAACCAACCCTGTGCCTTGCCATGACGGAGAGAGCAATAGAAGTTCGGAGTTTTGCAAATAGGGATTATGTGGCGTCAACACAGGGCTGATCACTGCCAACAGCAATAAAGCGGTCAAGACAACAAGGCCCAGCAGTGCAAAATGCTGTGGAACAAAATGCTTCCACAGCAGCTGGTAGGGGCGCTTATTGTATTCTTCGTAATAAAGACGCAGTTTTTTCATCAGAGTTTCCGCGCCAGTGGGTTAAACAGGGTGTGTAAGATTTCAGTCAGAACATTCACCACGATAACCAGACTTGAAATAACCAACACACCGGCCTGGATCGCCGGATAATTGCGTTGATAAATGCTGTCAATTAACCATTGTCCGATGCCGGGCCAGGAAAAAATCACTTCAGTCAGCATCGCCAACGTGATGAGCGTGCTGAATTGTAAGCCGACCTGACGGGTGACCGGTAACAAAGCGTTGCGCAGCCCGTGGCGATACAGCACCTGATAACGTGACAAACCTTTGGCGCGGGCCGTTTTGATATAGTTTTGTTCCATTACATCAAGCATTGACTGGCGGACGAACCGGATCATCACGCTGGTCGGGTAACTGGCCAGTACAATACAGGGCAGCAGCAGATGCCTGAGCGCATCTTGTGTTGCCGCCTGCTGGTCGATGTCAGTTGCTCTGGCAATGTCGGCAAACATAAAACCAGTGTGGTAGGGCACTTCAAACAGCACGCTGATCCGGCCAGACGTTGGCAGCCAGCCGAGTTGTAAGGCAAACAGCATGATCAGCAATAATGCCAGCCAAAACACTGGCATTGAATAGCCGATTAGCGCGAAAGCGCCGATACACTTGTCCAGCACGCTGTCCTTGCGCACAGCAGCCAGCAGGCCAAGCGGGATCCCGGCCCATAAACTCAATATCAGTGCGTAAGTCGTTAACTCCAGAGTAGCAGGCAAGACACGGACGATTTCGTGTAGCACCGGCTGCTGACTGGCAAAAGACAAGCCCCAGTCACCGGCCAAAATCCGCTGATTGTATTGGATGTATTGTTGCCAGATGCTTTGATGCAGTCCGAGCGCCTGCTGCAACTCCTGTTGTTGTGCTGGAGCTATATTCGTGATGCCAGTCAGATTGCTGACCAGTTCACCAGGGAACAAAAAGTTGAGACTAAAGACAAAAACGGTCAGTGCGACGAAGACAAATGCCAGCAAAAACAGGCGACGGGCCAGATATCTGATCATCATGGCCGTTTACCTGCAGTCGCAAACCTGGCACCACCATAAGGATTAATGCTCACACCGGTCACTTTACTATTTTGCACCTGGAAACGTTTGGAATGCGCAATTGGCAGCAAAGGCAGTTGCTCAGCAAGATAGCCTTGTGCGCTCAGATAAAAGCCCCTGCGCTCGCTCGTGTGTGTCGTATGAATAGCATTGCCAATCAGTTCGTCAAAGGTGTCGTCACACCAGTTGGCCCTGTTACTGCCGGCAATAGCCGCAGAACAGCTCAGCAGTGGCCGCAGGAAGTTATCCGGGTCGGCATTGTCAGCAGACCAGCCAATCAAGACGGTATCATGCTCACCGTCACGCAGTTTACGGCGAAATGTGTTCCATTCATAAGAAACGATACGGGCGCGCACCCCGATTCTGGCTAAGTCTGCCTGGATAAGCTCTGCCATCTTTTGCGCATTCGGGTTGTAGGTTCTTTGAACAGGCATCGCCCAGATATCAAGGCTGAAACCATTGGGATAGCCTGCCTCGGCAAGTAATCGCTGTGCAAGTTCAGGATTGTAGACAGTCGTCGGCAATTCTTTGTTGTAAGCCCATGAATTTGGCGGTAACACTGAGCGTGCTTCTTCAGCCTGGCCAAAATAGACCGCCTGTAGAATGTTTGGCTTATTGATAGCTAAAGCAAGCGCCTGGCGGACTTTCACCTGATCAAATGGTGGTTTGCGGGTATTAAAGGCCCAGAAACTGACATTCATGCTGGTTTGCTGTTCAACCCGAAAATCCGCCCGGCTCGACAGCATATTCAACTCCGCAAGCCTTGGGATAGGCGCCACGTCACATTCGCCCGTCAGCAGCTTCGCCAGACGTTTGGTGTTATCCGGTACAATATCAATCACCAGTTGAGCCAGGTCGCCATGTTCTCCCCAATACGCCGGATGCCGGTGGTAGCGGATCAACAGATCTTTGCGATATTCGCGAAATTTATAAGGGCCAGTGCCGACTGGCAAAGAATCCAGCAACTCTTTCGTCTGTTGGCGCGCCAGCTGGGCGCCATACTCAGCCGACAAAATCGCCGCAAAGTCGGTAGCCAGCACCGATAAAAACGAGCTGTCGGGCTGCGTCAATTGAAACTCGACCGTTTCTTTATCAATGGCCCGGACTTGCCGGACTCTTTGGCGCCAGTCGATACTGTCAAAAAATGGATATTCGGTCGCGGTATGGAAAAAAGGATGCTCTGGCTGCAGCATTCTGTTGAACGTAAAAACTACGTCGTCGGCGTTGAGTGTTCGTGTGGGGGTAAAATATGGTGTGCTGTGAAAAGTGACGCCGCGGCGTAAGTTCAGCGAATAACTGAGCCCGTCCGCACTTGACTGCCATTTCACTGCCAAAGCGGGCAACAAGTCACCGGTGAGTGGATCTATATCAAGCAGTCTGTCGTACAACTGCTGGCTGACAGCGTCCAAAGTGGTACCCGAGGTGACGAGTTGTGGGTTAAAGCTTTCGGGCGAACCCTCCGCGCAATAAACCAGGCCTTGTTGCTCCTGATGCGGGCTGACCGGTTGGCAACCGGCTATCAGGCAGAATAATCCGATACTGCTAAAACCACGCTTAACTGCATTCATTGTTGACTGTCTAACAGTTTGTATTTTTTCATATAACCGCGTAGCTGATGATACGTCAGATTCAGCGCATCCGCAGTTTTTTTCTGATTGTACTGACAAGCCGCTAACGCCTGTTTAATCAGGCTGACCTCATAATTTTCGGAAAGCAGCTTAAAATCCTGTACCGCAGAAAAATCAAACAGTGGTTGTGTAGGCGTTGAAACGGGCTGCGGCTGTGTTGCCGGGGCAGAGGCGCCGGCAGCGCTGATCTGAAGCGCAGGCTGGCTGAGCCGGTCCAGCGTCCGTACCCGCTCTTTCGGTCTGTATGGCGAAGCAAATGGATCGAACAGCACATCGTGCACCGGCACATAAGGGTTGTTAGTACGATAAACGCTGCGCTCCACCACATTTTTCAGCTCGCGCACGTTACCTGGCCAGTCATAGTCCAGC
This sequence comes from uncultured Rheinheimera sp., assembly GCA_966252055.1. Lineage (GTDB taxonomy): Bacteria > Pseudomonadota > Gammaproteobacteria > Enterobacterales > Alteromonadaceae > Pararheinheimera. Next base: position 27,255 of record CBINNO010000011.1, read on the forward strand.
AACTGACGTTTGGCTTTCTCAGAAAAACCGCTGAACAACTCAAAATTGAGCTCGCGCGCCATATTAATTGCAAAATGTTCGGCCAGCACCAGAATATCTTCTCGCCGCTCCCGCATCGGTGGCAATGTGATGACATCAAACGCCAGCCGGTCGAGCAAATCGGCGCGAAATTCGCCACGCTCAGCCATGCTGGGTAAATCTTCATTGGTGGCGCAAACCAGCCGGACATCCACTTTGATTGGCCGGCTGCCACCAACACGTTCAAACTCGCCGTATTCAATGACCCGTAGTAACTTCTCCTGCACCAGCCCCGGCGTATTGGCCAGCTCATCGAGGAACAAGGTGCCGAAGTTTGCCCGCTCGAAACGGCCTTCATGCCGTTTGCTGGCGCCGGTAAAGGCGCCGGCTTCGTGACCGAACAATTCACTTTCCAGCAGATTTTCATTTAAAGAGGCACAGTTCAGTGTCAGATAATTCTGGTCCCAGCGTTGTGACAGATAATGTAGCCGGGCTGCGATCAGTTCTTTACCTGTCCCGCGTTCACCGATGATCAGCACAGGTTTATTCAGTGGCGCTATTTGTGAAACCTGATCCAGAACGTTCAGAAAACTGTTAGATTGGCCAATCAGATTGTCTTGTTGGAAAGCTCTTGCCATTTTAGAATCATTTAGTGGTTAAATATGCTAATAAGTAGTCTATTTTAAAATACACTTTGGCGACAGCGTTTCGTAAAAATAAATAAATCTATTAAAAACAAATGGTTATGGTGTGTTGGAAAGTTGGCAAGGATTCTGAATAGTCTGAAATGACTTTAACAGACACCAAAACGAGGTAGACATCATGGGTATTTTCACTCGCTTCTCCGATATCGTGAACTCAAACATCAACGCCCTGTTAGACAAAGCCGAAGATCCGGAAAAAATGGTGCGTCTGATTATTCAGGAAATGGAAGACACTTTAGTCGAAGTGCGCTCAACCTCAGCAAAAACTATCGCTGAGAAAAAAGAATTGCAACGCGTGGTCAGCCGGCTGGAAGAAGATGTTGCCGACTGGCAGGCGAAAGCGGAACTGGCATTGAGTAAAGAACGCGAAGATCTGGCGCGTGCCGCGCTGGTTGAGCGGCAAAAAGCCGCCGATCAGGCAGCTGCGGTGAATGCGGACATCGCGAATCTGGACAGCCACATCAGCAAGTTGCAGGACGAAGTTGCGCAGCTGCAGGAGAAACTGGCGGATGCCAAAGCCCGTCAGAAAACGATGCTGATGCGCCAGCAGACAGTTGCATCACGGCTGGAAGTGAAAAAGTCACTGGACAGCACCCGTTTACAGGACGCGATGTACAAATTTGAACGTTACGAGCAAAAGATCGACAATCTGGAAGCTCAGGTCGAATCTTATGACTTAGGCAAAAAGACATTGCGTGATGAATTTGCCGAACTGGCGGCTCAGGACAAAATTGATTCTGAACTGGCGGCGTTAAAAGCCAAACTGAACAAAGATAACAACGCCTGATTATCAGGCGTTTCAGGAGCCAAATTATGGAAGTCACTGAAGCTTTTGCCATCCCGTTGATCATCTTTATGATCTTTGTGGCGCCAATCTGGATCATCATGCACTACCGCAGCAAACGAAAAATGTCGGAAGGGCTGTCTGAGCACGAATTGGCGCAACTGAATGATTTGTCTGCCCGCGCTGAGCGCATGGCAGACAGGATCAAGACCCTGGAAGCGATTCTGGACGCGGATGCCCCGAACTGGAGACGCAAATATGAGCAAAATTAGAAAAGAGCTGTTGCGGGATGACCGCAACGGCAAGATAGCCGGCATCTGCGCCGGCATCGCAGACTACTTCGGCTGGGAACTGTGGCTGGTTCGTGTCGTCGTGCTTGCTTCAGTCTTGTTAGGTTTCGGCAGCTTTATCCCCGTGCTGTATTTGGTTGGCTGGATAGTGCTGGAGAAAAAATCGGTGGCACAACAACGTTCTGGTGAAGCACCAAGGCCTGTTGTTGAACGTCCGGTCGAAGTAAAAACCCGGTTATGGCAGCGTGGTGAGGCGCCCCGTCAGGCGCTGAGCCATCTGAAACAGCAGTTTGACGGTTTGGAATTTCGTCTGCGTGACATGGAAACGTACGTGACATCCAGCAAATTCCAGTTACAGCGCGAGTTTAACAATCTCTGAGCAACATTGAGCGCTCAGCAACATTAAGCAGTAAGGGAACCACAATTTGTCCGATGGAACTCTGATAAGCAAGGCCCGTGTACTGGGCCAACGCGCCGCAGACCGCCACTTGCGACTCGGTGTAACCGGCATCAGCGGTGCCGGTAAAACCGCCTTCCTGACCAGTTTAATCCGGCTGCTGACCCAACCTCAGCAGTCTTTGCCATTTTTCCATGTGATGCAGCAACAGCGTTATTTGGGCGGCGTCTGCATCGACAATCAGCAAATACAGCGGGCCCGATTTCCATTTGAACAAAACTGGCAGCAACTGACGAATGGACAGTGGCCATCCTCGACGACCGGGCTCAGTCAAATCACTCTGCAGCTGCGTTATATCCCTGAGCATCCGCTTCGGCGCAAATTGTTTTCTCATCAGCACCTGACACTGGAAATTACCGATTATCCGGGTGAATGGCTGTTAGATTTGCCGATGCTGGCACAGGATTTTCAGAGCTGGAGCCGGAGTTGCTGGCAGCTGTTTGACAGCCCAGAGCTGGCCGCGCATTGTCGGCCGTTTCGGGCGCAGCTCGCTGCTGCGCCGGCAAGCCCTGAACCATTGCAGTTGCAGCAACTGGCCAGTGCTTATGCCGATATGCTGACGCAGCTGAAATCACAACAACTGGCCATATTGCTGCAGCCTGGGCGGTTGCTGCGACCGGCCGAGCTGGCTGGGTCACCGCTGTTGCAGCTGTTCCCATTGTTGCCGGAACAATTACCGCAGCCGTCAGCACTGAAACATCAGCTGGAGAAGCATTTCAAAGCTTATCAGCAAAAAGTAATTGAACCTTTTTACCGCGATTATTTTGCCGGGTTGGACCGTCAGATTATTATGGCGGATTGCCTGGGCGCGCTGAATCGTGGACATCAGGCGCTTGGGCAGCTGCAGCAGGCGTTAATGCTGATCATGCAGCATTTTTCTTATGGCAGCAGTAATTGGTGGCGACGTTTGTGGCAGCCACGTATAGATAAAGTGCTGTTTGTCGCCAGTAAGGCGGATTTACTGACGCCTGATCAGCATCGCAACTTACTGTTGTTACTGCAACAAATGTTGCAGCAGCCGCTTTACCAGCAAAAGTATCAGCAGTGTCAGACAGAAGCGTTGGCCGTTGCTGCGGTGATCAGCGCTGAAGTCGGCACTGTGCAAGGCCGGGACGGTGCAAAGCCCTGTTTGCGTGGCCGGCTCAGTACAACGGGTGAATTGCAAACCATCTATCCGGGAGAAGTGCCCATTTCGATGCCGTCGGAAGCGTTGTTTCAGCATCATCAATTCGCCTTCCCGGAATTTCTGCCCTGGTTGTCAGACGCACAGCCGCAACCTGCTTCACTGCGAATGGATCAGGCGCTGGAATTTCTGTTAGGAGATCATTTGCAATGAAACCGCTGAAAACAGCAGAACAATTTGCCAACGAGGACTTTATCGCTGCACAGCCTGAGTTGAGCAGCAAGTTGCAACAAGCGGAAGTATTTGACAGCGCTGAGGCGTTTCAGACCATCGCCGCTGCCGATCGACAAAATGAACAGCTTCAGTCTGCCGAAGTGCTGCAAAGTCAGTCTCCCGCCAAAGGCTCCGGCAACTGGTGGCTGGCTGGCGGACTGGTGTTGGTCGGTGGTTTGTCCTTGTTACAGTGGGTTGATTTTGTTGCTCAGAGTCTGCAGCAAAGCGCTCTGCAAGGCGGGGCGGCTTTGGCTTTGTCGGCGCTGGTCAGCGCTGCACTGGCAAAGGCTGGTTGGTCGGCCTGGCAGGCCCGTCGTCAGCAGCGAGAGCGTGTAAAATGGCGTGAGCTCAGTCGTGAGCTGCAAAGCAGCCTGCAATATGGTGCGGCTTTACCGCTTTGCCGGCAGATAGCCGCAAAGCTGCCAGAAAAACAGGCGACGACGCAATTTTTCCAGCAACAAACCGCGCACTTGTCCGATGCTGAGCTTATCCGCTTGTTCGACCTTCTCGTGTTACAACCGGCCGACGTGAAAGCTGAGCAGGCGATTAGTGTGGCGGCAAAACAAACCGGCGTCGCGGTGGCGGTCAGCCCTTTTGCGCTTGCGGACATGTTACTGGTGGGTTGGCGCGCTATGCGGTTGCTGCAAGAACTGGCACAGCTTTATGGAGTGCAAGTCAGTCTGTGGCAGCGGCTGAAGCTGGTGAAAAAGTTCGCCAACTTATTGTTCTGGACCGGCGCAACTGAACTTGCTATCGACATTGGTGGTGACTTTCTCGGTGTGGAGCTCAGCAGCAAACTGTCGGCCAGGGCGGGGCAAGGTGTGCTGGCAGGGCTCATGCTGGCGAGGCTTGGCCGTTTTGCTCAACGCGAGTTTCGTCCGGTGCCGCTGGCTGAACCAAAGCAGCAGGTCAGGCCTTTGTTGCAATCTTTACTGAGCCGCTTGTTGCCGGATAAAACTGCACAATAAAATTTACAAAAATGCAGCTCTGCTGATTGGCAAAATCTGCCAACGCGGACTGACAGATGTCTGCATGCCTTTCTTCTTATAACCCGATTGCTTAGTTTTTAGATAATTCATCTAAGCAGTCAGGTTGTTATGAACAAAAGCAGTCCACACGCCGAAACCTTATGTATTCATGCCGGCAAAACCCGTGATCAGCAGTTTGGCAGTCTGGCCACGCCGTTGTATCAAACTTCTACTTTCGTCTTCGACAGCGCCGAGCAGGGCGCCGCCCGTTTTGCCGGTGAAGCCGAAGGTTACATATACACCCGGCTTGGCAACCCGACAACGAGGGAACTGGAGCTGAAAGTTGCCGCCTTGGAAGGACTGGCGGATGGCGCAGCCACTGCGACCGGCATGGGGGCTGTCGCTGCAGCGACCTTGGCATTTTTGCAGCAAGGCGACCACCTGATCGCCAGTAAAGCCGTGTATGGCTGTACCTTTGCGTTGTTTAATCATCAGTTTGCCCGCTACGGCATTGAGGTGAGTTTTGTCGATATGACCGACCATGCCGCCATTGAAGCGGCGCGCCGGCCCAATACCCGTATGTTGTTTGCCGAAACACCCATTAATCCGAATCTGGTGGTGCTGGATTTGGCATTCATCGGTGATTTCTGTCGGCGTTATGGTATTAAGTCTGTGATTGATAATACTTTTTTGACGCCATTGCTGCAGCGTCCTGCCCAATATGGCATCGACATTGTGCTGCATAGCGCGACAAAATATCTCAACGGTCATGGTGATGTAGTCGCCGGCATCATTTTATCGGATGCAGAAACCATCCAGACCATCAAACTGACGACGTTAAAAGACATGGGCGCCACTATCAGCCCGCATGACGCCTGGCTGATTATCCGCGGCCTGAAAACACTCGCCGTACGGATGGAACGCCACTGCCAGAGTGCACAGCGGGTGGCCGAATATCTGGCCGCTCATCCGCTGATTGACACTGTGTACTATCCGGGCCTGCCGGGTCATTCCGGCCACCGGTTTATCGGCAGCCAGATGAAAGCCGCTGGCGGTGTGCTGGCTTTTGAACTGAAAGGTTCCCTTGATGATGGCCGCTTTTTTATCAACCAGTGCGAACTGCTGAGTCTGGCGGTCAGTCTTGGCGACGCCGAATCCCTGATCCAGCACCCGGCCTCGATGACTCACAGCCCTTACACCGCGGAAGAGCGTCGTGCGGCTGGCATCAGCGATGGCCTGATCCGGATTTCGGTCGGGCTTGAACATGTCGATGACATCATTGCTGACCTTGAACAAGCACTGGTAAAGATGCAGTTACAGCAAAAAAGACACCTATTAACAGTAGCTTAGTGGCTTGTTGGCGGTGCTTGTTCTGTAAAGTTTACAGGTTTTGGCTGATGAGTTTTCGGCGGACAGTTAACAGCCGCAGTCCAATCCACTAGGATGCCAGCCATTCAACCGGCCCAGCCGAGGCCGGTGCAAAGTATCAACAGGTAGTCCCATGACATCTTATGTATCCCGACAATCGGACGCCAATGGCTTTATTGCCTGGAGCGACGAAGACAATCAGATTTGGGCAGATCTGCTCAAACGCCAGCTCAGTTGCATTGAAGGCAAGGCCTGTGACGAATATATGGCGGGCTTAAAACGGCTGAACCTGCCGGCCGATCGGATTCCACAATTGGAAGAGGTCAGCAAAGTGTTGCGGGAAACGACCGGCTGGCAATGTGCCGAAGTCCCGGCGTTAATCAGCTTCGACCGTTTTTTCGAACTGCTGGCTAACAAACAATTTCCGGTCGCGACTTTTATCAGAAGCCGGGAAGAGTTTGATTATCTGCAGGAACCAGATATTTTTCATGAGATCTTTGGCCACTGCGCCATGCTGACGCATCCGGATTTCGCCGAGTTCACGCATATTTATGGCAAATTAGGGCTGGCGGCCAGCAAAGAAGATCGGGTTTATCTCGCTCGCCTGTACTGGTTTACCATCGAATTTGGCTTGCTGGATACGGCCGATGGTTTACGTATCTACGGTGGCGGTATTCTGTCGTCCCCCGGTGAAACGCAGTACGCGATGCACTCGGATGTTCCTGAGCGTAAAGTGCTTGATGTAGTCGACGTTTTTCGCACCCCGTATCGCATCGACATCATGCAGCCGATTTATTTCCGTATTCAAAGCATTCATCAGTTGTTTGACATCGCGCAGATGGATTTGATGAGCCTGGTGCAGCAAGCCAAAGCCTTGGGCCTGCACGCTCCGAAATTTCCGCCTAAGCAGAAAAAAGCCAGCTAAAACAGATAGAAAAAGAGAACATCATGACCGAACTTGCTGTACAAAAATGTGAAGCCTGCCGCGCTGACGCCCCTCGGGTGTCAGATGAAGAACTGCCGGAACTGATGCGTCAGATCCCGGACTGGACGCCAGTCGTCCGGGACGGCATTTTGCAGCTTGAACGCAGTTACAAATTTAAGAACTTTAAACTGGCCTGGGCTTTTCACAATAAAGTCGCCAACATGGCTGAAGCAGAAGGCCACCACCCGGCCTTATTGCTGGAATGGGGCAAATTGACCGTGACCTGGTGGTCGCACTCGATTAAAGGACTGCATAAAAACGACTTTATCTGTGCCGCTAAAACGGATGCACTGCTGAGCGAATAAGCCTGCTCAGCCAAAATCGAAGATCTGAAAAGCTGCAATTGCAGCTTTTTTTCTGCCTGGAATTTCAGGCCCGGGCTTTGATGACGTTCACAATAGTTTACAAAAGAACTGGTCCGAACCAAACGCTATGCCTTATGATAAAACATTCCCTTGTTTCGCAGGACGTTTTGCGTATGCGCTTAGAGATCCATTGTCAGGACCGCGTCGGTATCGCTCAGGAAGTATTGAACATTCTGGTGCACTATCAGATTGATTTGCGGGGGATTGAAGTCGACCCCGAGCTTGGCCGCATGTATGTGGCCTTTCCCGCCGTTGATTTTGAGAAATTTCAGGAGCTGATGGCAAAAATCCGCCGTATCGCCGGCGTTGATGACGTCAAAACCACCGCATTTATGCCCTCTGAGCGCGAACACAACGAGCTGTTCACCTTACTGAAAACCTTGCCCGATGGCGTGATTGCCATTGATACCAAAGCCAATGTCACTGTGGTCAATGAAGCGGCGCTGGAAGCCCTGTCATTAATGCGGGAAGAAGTGGCTGGCTTGCCATTATCGCCATTGGTGAAGGGCTTCAACTTTCAGCGCTGGCTGGAAAGTGACGACGTCCTGGCGCAAACCCGCAAAATTGAAATTCATGGCAAGAAATTTATCGCGGACGTATTGCCGGTGATGGTGCCAGGTGACGCGGGACACGAAATTCTGGCCGGTGCGGTGATCACGCTCAAATCAGAAAGCCGGCTGGGCGAGCAGATGATCGCGTTTAAACGCGGCGATCAGGAAAGCTTTAATGCCATTCAGGCCAGCAGCAATCTGATGCGCAAAGTGGTGCGGGAAGCGAAAAAAATGGCGCAGCTTGATGCGCCCATTCTGATCACTGGTGAAACAGGGACCGGTAAAGAGTTGCTGGCCCGTGCCTGTCATGGTGCCAGCAGCCGCACCGGTAAACCATTTTTGGCGGTGAACTGCGCGGCCTTGCCGGACAATGTCGCGGAGTCCGAACTGTTTGGTTATGGCCCCAACGCATTTCCTGGCACCACCGAAGGCAAAAAAGGCATTTTTGAGCAGGCCAATAAAGGCACCGTATTTCTGGATGAAATCGGCGAGATGTCGCGGGAAATTCAGACCAAACTGCTGCGGTTTTTACAGGATGGCAGTTTTCGCCGGGTCGCCGATGAAAACGAAGTGCGGGTTGATGTGCGGGTCATTTGCACCACACAAAAAGATTTACCCGGCATGGTGCAGGAAGGCAAATTCCGCGAAGATTTATATTACCGCCTCAATGTATTGACGTTGGCCCTGCCGCCATTACGTGACCGTAAACAGGATGTGGTGCCGCTGGCGGAGCACTTCATCGCCCGGCTGGCGGCTCGTCTTGGCCGCAAAGCGCCAAAACTGACAGAAAACTGTGCGCAGTTTATCCAGCAATATCCCTGGCCTGGGAACGTGCGTCAGCTGGAGAATGCGCTCTATCGTGCAGTGACTTTGCTCGAAGGGCCAGAGCTGGAAAAAGAACATCTTCAGCTGCCAAGCTACACCAACGACTTTGGTTATTTGGAAAAAGATTTTGATGGCACGCTGGATGAAGCGGTGAAACGCTTTGAGGCGAGTTTGTTGCGTAAACTGTTCCCGGCGTATCCAAGTTCCCGCCAACTGGCGAAAAAGCTGGGTCTCAGTCACACCGCGGTCGCTAATAAATTGCGCGAATATGGCATCAACAAGAAGAGCGTAAAAATTTAAGTACGCTTTGTGCGAAACTCTGTACTTCTGACTGGCCGTTTTGTTGAAAAAACGGCCTTTTTTTTGCCTTTTTGCGGAAAACAGCATTTTCGTATCTGAAACTGTACAAAACCCGCCTTTTTTACTGTTAGCAGCATGTTAGCGTGTCGGCTTTCTTTTTCCGTGGCCGGCGGCAAGATAAGCAGCAATCCCCCATGTATTTTCTGGAGTTTGTTATGTTTGATCCAATTAACCCGCTTGGCACTGATGGCTTTGAATTTGTTGAATATACTGCCGCTGATGCCGAAGGGATTAAGCAGTTAAAAGCGTTGTTCAGTTCGCTGGGTTTTACTGAAGTCGCGCAGCACCGTTCAAAACAGGCCTGGTTGTACAAGCAGGGTGATATTAACTTTATCGTCAATGGCGAGCCGAATTCACCAGCCGAAGAATTTGCCCGCCAGCACGGCCCCAGTGTCTGTGCGATGGCATTTCGGGTCAAAGATGCGGCCAGTGCGCTCAAACATGCCATTGCCAATGGCGCCAAAGAATATAAAAACCAGATTGGTCCGATGGAGCTGAACATTCCGGCGGTGTATGGCATCGGCAGCAGCCTGCTGTATTTTGTTGACCGCTATGGCCAAAGCTCAGTGTATGACATTGATTTTAAATTCTACGACAACTGGCAGACGCAGATGTCGGCCAATGGCGTTGGTCTGGAAGTGCTGGATCACCTGACCCATAACGTCAAGCGCGGCAATATGAACGTTTGGGCCGGTTTTTACGAGAAGATCGGGAATTTCCGCGAAATCCGTTATTTTGACATCGAAGGGAAACTGACCGGTCTGGTCTCCCGCGCCATGACAGCGCCTTGCGGCAAAATCCGCATTCCAATTAATGAATCCTCTGATGACAAGTCACAGATCGAAGAATTTATCCGCGAATACAAAGGCGAAGGCATCCAGCATATCGCGCTGACGACCGAAGATATTTACGAGACAGTCCGTACGCTGCGCAGCCGCGGTATGGACTTTATGCCAACGCCGGATACCTATTACGAGCGTATCAACAACCGGGTGGTGGGCCATGGCGAGGATGTCGATGCACTGCGTCAGCTGCGCATTCTGATCGACGGCGCGCCGGAAAAAGACGGCATTTTGCTGCAAATCTTCACCAAAACAGTGATTGGCCCGGTGTTTTTTGAAATCATCCAGCGCAAAGGCAATCAGGGTTTTGGCGAAGGTAATTTCAAAGCGCTGTTTGAATCCATTGAAGAAGACCAAATCCGTCGCGGAGTATTAGCAGATGCGTAAATGGGCGCAGTTTCCATTAAAAGAAGGCGATATTTCCCGCCAGGCCCATGCCGATTTCCCGGAGCAGGCTATTTATGAACGGGAAACCGGCCGCAGTGGCTTTTTTGGCCCGGCCAGCCACTTCCACCATACCCATGCGCCGACCGGCTGGAGCAACTGGGAAGGTGAGTTGCGCCCACGCCTGTTTAACTTCAATGAAATCAAAGAGGACGAAGCAAAATCGCCCTGGCAGGTACCGCTGTTGCTGCACAACGCGCATTGTAAAATGCGCACCTGGCGGTTAACAGCGTCGATGGATTTTCTGGTGCGTAATGCCGATGGCGATGAGCTGCTGTTTATCCATGAAGGCAGCGCCGAACTCTATTGCGATTACGGTCACCTGAGCCTGCGCGATGGCGATTACGTGGTGATCCCGCGTTCGACCTGTTGGCGGCTGGAAATCAGCGCGCCGGTTTTTGTGCTGCTGATTGAAGCGACCAATGACGCTTATCAGTTGCCGGAAAAAGGGCTGGTTGGCAATCATGCGATTTTTGACCCGGCCATGCTGGACACGCCGAAAATCGACGCTGCTTTTAAAGCGCAGTACAGCGAAAACGAAACGCGGGTGCATGTTAAACGCCACGGCACAGTCTCCGTGATCACTTACCCGTACAATCCGCTGGATGCCATTGGCTGGCACGGCGATTTGACGGTGATGCGTATCAACTGGCGCGATATCCGCCCGCTGATGAGCCATCGCTACCATCTGCCGCCGTCGGCGCACACTACATTTGTCGCCAGCCGTTTTGTGGTCTGCACCTTTGTGCCGCGGCCGATTGAAAGTGATCCGGGCGCGTTAAAAGTGCCGTTTTATCACAACAATGACGACTATGATGAAGTGCTGTTTTATCACGCCGGTGATTTCTTCAGCCGCGACAATATTGAGCGCGGTATGGTGACCTTCCACCCGGCTGGTTTTACCCACGGGCCGCATCCGAAAGCCTTTCAGGCCGGGCGTGAGTATCGTAAAAAGTTTACCGACGAAGTGGCGGTGATGCTCGATACCCGAGATGCGCTGGAAATGGGGCCGGCGGCGCTTGCCACCGAAAACCCGGATTATGTCAACAGCTGGAAAGTCAAACCGGCTGCCGCCGAATAACCAACTTGCAGGAAGTAATGCAATGAAATTAGCCACTTTAAAAAATGGCAGTCGTGATGGTCAGCTGGTTGTGGTCAGCCGCGACCTGAAAAAAGCTGTCACTGTCGGTCATATTGCCGGTACGCTGCAATATGCGCTTGATCACTGGTCTGCACTGGCACCGCAGCTGGCGGAAGTGTATCAGGGCCTGAATCAGGGCACTGTACAAGGCGAATTTGTGTTTGATGAAGCGGCCTGCGAGTCGCCGTTACCACGGGCATACCAGTGGGCCGACGGCAGTGCTTATGTCAATCACGTCGAATTGGTGCGCAAAGCGCGCAACTCGGAAATGCCACCGAGTTTTTGGACAGATCCGCTGATGTATCAGGGTGGCTCGGACGACTTTATCGGCCCACGCGACAACATCGAAGTGGTCAGCGAAGACTACGGCATTGATTTTGAAGGTGAAGTTGCGGTTATCACCGGCGATGTGCCGATGGCGGTCAGTGCTGAAGATGCCCGGCAGCAGATCCGCCTGGTGATGCTGGTCAACGACGTCTCGCTGCGTGGCCTTATTCCGAATGAACTGGCCAAAGGCTTTGGTTTCTTTCAGTCTAAACCTGCGTCCAGCTTCAGCCCGGTCGCTGTGACCCCGGACGAACTCGGTGCGCACTGGCAGGATGCCAAGCTGCATTTGCCGTTATTGTCGCAGTTAAACGGTAAGGCGTTTGGTAAACCCAATGCCGGTGTTGACATGACTTTTGACTTTGGTCAGTTGGTCGCACACGCCGCCAAAACCCGTAACCTGGGCGCTGGTGCGGTGATTGGCTCTGGCACAGTCTCGAACAAACAAGGTACCGACTGGGGTACTTCCATTGATGAAGGTGGTGTTGGTTACTCTTGTATCGCTGAAGTGCGGATGATTGAAACCATCCGCGATGGCGCGCCAACCACCTCTTTTATGAAGTTTGGCGACCGCATCCGCATTGAAGTACTGGATGCGCAGGGGCACAGCGTGTTTGGCGCTATTGACCAGCAAGTGGTGCGTTACCAGCCGAAGTAAGGCCGACGACAGACCGAAGAAGCCAGCATTTTGCTGGCTTTTTGCCAACCAAAGGATGCTTTGATGTTGAAATTATTCAGTTACTGGCGCTCATCTGCGGCCTACCGGGTTCGGATTGCTCTGGCGCACAAAGGGTTGACCGCAGAGCAGGTTCCCGTCCATTTGCTCAAAGAGGGTGGTCAGCAACACGCTGCAGACTACAAGCGTCTGAATCCGGCCGAGCTGGTTCCGGTATTGCAACATGATGAACTGACCCTCAATCAGTCGCTGGCGATTATTGAGTACCTCGATGTGGTGTATCCGGCATCGCCCCTGTTGCCGCAATCGCCTGCCCAAGCCGCTCAGATCAGGGCTCTGGCGCTGGATATCGCCTGTGATATTCACCCGCTCAATAACCTGCGGGTGTTGCAATACCTGACCGGCGAGTTGGGCGTCAGTGAACAGCAAAAAACTGACTGGATGTTGCACTGGCTGCGTCAGGGCTTCAACGCGCTGGAGCAGAAGCTGGCGGCAACTGCAGGATTGTGCTGTTTTGGTGATGGGGTGACACTGGCCGATGTCTGTCTGGTGCCACAGGTGTACAACGCGCTGCGTTTTCAGCTGGATTTGGCGCCTTATCCCACAATTGAACGGATTTACCGCCACTGCTGCACATTACCTGCCTTTGCACAAGCGGCGCCTGAGGTTCAGGCCGATGCGCAGTAAGTGATCCTGTTGCTGACAGGCGCCAGCGGTCAATCAGTCGCCGGCGCTGTCACTGTGGGTAAACAAAGCTGGAATAATGCGCCGCCGAGTGCAGAGTCGCCAACAGTCAGCTCTCCGTGGTGAGCACGTGCTATCTGGCGGCAAATACTCAGACCCAGACCAGTGCCAACGCCGGCAGCCTTAGTAGTAAAAAACGGCTGAAAAATTTGTTCTTTCAGCGCACCAGGCACGCCGGGGCCGTCGTCTTCAATCGTCAGGCAGACGACTTGCTCTGCCACAGTGCTGCTGACCAGCACCTGGCCATGCTTGTTGCCGATTGCCTGACAGGCGTTGTGCAGCAAATTGACCAGCAGCTGGGTCAGCGCGGCGGGTTGTCCAAGCAGCCAGATTTCGTCTGGCCAGAAGTGCCGGCTGAGACTGATCCGCGGTTTGAATTCATTGTGGGTCAGTCGAATAGCCGTCTCTAATAACGGCTGCAGCGACAGCAACTCTGCTTGCGCCTGATCAGGCCGGGTAAAACGGCGCAGGTCCAGCACCAACTGGCGAACCCGATGGGCGCCGTCCAGTGAATCCTGCAGCAATCCTGCGGTGTCTTTTAATAAAAACTGCAGGTCTTCCTGCTGTTCGAGCTGCTGAAGTTGCAGGCGCAGTGCTGCCTGTTGCTCAGGAGGTGCCACACTCAGCTGCTGGTACAGCGCGAAATAGCGCTGAAAAATCTCCAGATAAATCTGAAAGCTGGTCAGGTTACTTAAAATAAAACTAATCGGATTATTGAGCTCGTGCGCGATGCCGGCGGTCAGCTGACCCAAGGTGCCGAGGCGTTCTGCCTGCACCGTTTGTAAGTCCAGAGCGGCCGAAGGCGTCTGCTTACTGTTGTCCATCGTTTGACTCAAGGCGTTGGGGGATGATTGCATCTTGGCGGCTCAGCTGGCCCTGTGCAAGTGAAAGTAAAAAACTTGCGATGAAGACCCGTCCCTGTTTATCGTGCTTCAAAAGGAGCTGGAGTTCGCATGTCCAAGACGATATTGCTGGTTGATGATGAACCACCGGTGCTGAGAGCGCTGCAGCGTTTGCTGCAACGCGCGGGCTATCGGGTATTCACGGCAGAAAACGGCGCGATGGCTTTGGCTTTGCTGGCGTCACAGCAGGTTGCGCTTGTTGTGTCAGATTTTCGGATGCCCGGCATGAACGGTGCTGAGCTGTTGCAGCAGGTTCGGCAGCATTACAATGCCACCCTCGGCATCATTCTCAGTGCGCATGCCGACAGGGAAGCACTGCTGGCGTGCCTCAATAGCGGCGCCGCCTGGCGATTTTTGGAAAAACCCTGGGATGACCGGCAGTTACTTCAGGATATTGCCCAGGCGCTTGCCGAGCGGGACCGTCGCCAGGCTGAGCAGCAGCGCACCAACCTGTTGTTGTCGAGTGATGAGGCGTTGCTGGAACTGTCTGCCAGCGGGCAGGTACTGCGCTTTAACAGTGCTGCCAGTCATTTGCTGGGTTTTGCGCCTTCCGAGTTACGGGGCAAGGCACTGTCTGAGCTGTTCGTCGAGATTAATCCAATTGAACTTGCTGCATTTTTGCATAAAAAAGACCATGAAATTCAGATGCATACCTCCCGAGGGGCCAGCATAGGACTGGGCCATCGTATCTCGGATCTGCAACATTATTTATTGAAGGTCACGCCAGTCAGACAACTCAGTGGGGATGTGTTCAGTGAACTGTCAGAGCTCAGAACTGTCGCGCAACTGAGCTCGCAGATGGAAGATTTGCTGTTATCGCAACAGGCTGAATTTGCGGTTGTGGCCTTGATGTTGCCGGATTTTACGCTGTTCAGCGACACACTCAGTCAGTTGCAGCTTGATGAGCTGATGACTGAGGCGGGCAGGCTCTTGCGTGCGCAGCTGCCGCCTAAAGCAGAACTGGCCTACGCGGCGGCCGACAAATTTGTATGCCTGGTGCCGGGAGTCGTGCAGGAAAGCCAGCTGCAACTGCAGATTGAGCAGTGCTTGCAGCCATTTCGCCAGCAACTGCCACTGAGCTTCAACCGGGTACAGCTGACCTTTTGTGTCGGTTATGCTTTGTCACCGGAAGACGGTCAGTCGGCACGTCAGTTGCTGCAACATGCCGATGTAGCCTGCCGGCAAAACCTGGTCAGTCCGGCTGGTTTTTATCTGCGTTTTGAGGACAGTATGCTGGTGCAAAAACGTCAGCAGTTTGAGATCAGCAACAGCTTGTATGAAGCGCTGGAGGCACAGCAGTTTCAGCTGTGGTATCAGCCAAAGGTGCGGCTTTGCGACGGTTTTTGTGACAGTGCAGAAGCGCTGTTGCGATGGCAACATCCGAAAATCGGCGCGGTTTCGCCAGCGGTGTTTATCCCGATCGCCGAGCAAGACGGCCAAATTCAGGCGATTGGCGACTGGGTGTTGCAACAGGCGCTCAGAAGGATGCAGAACTGGCATCAGCAGGGGCTGCCGCTGCGTCGTCTGGCGGTCAATTTGTCCGGTCGCCAACTGGCGGACAGCAAATTGGCGGATCGAATCGAAAGTTGTCTGCGCAGCTTGCAGCTGCGACCTGATGGACTGGAACTGGAAATCACCGAAACTTTCCTGATGGCTGACATTGATGCCAGCCGCCGTTTGTTGGCAAGTCTGCATCAACTGGGTTGCCATCTGGCGATGGATGATTTTGGCACCGGTTATTCGTCATTGGCTTATTTGGCCAAACTGCCGGTCAACGTACTGAAACTGGACAGGTCACTGTTGCTTGATTTGGAAGACTCGCCGCAATGTGTCAGTATGATCAGGCACATGATCCGGATGGCGCATGAGCTGGATATGCAGGTGGTGGCAGAGGGGATTGAGTCGATGGCACAAGTGCGGCTGCTGCGTGAAATGCAATGCGACTATGTCCAGGGGTATGTGTTCAGTAAGCCTTTGACCGAGCCGGAGTTCTGCCGGTTTTTACAGACACAGCCGATACAGGCGCAGTGGGAGGCGTTGTTAGATGCTGGAAGCTGATCGTTGGATGGCCCTGATTGTCGAACCGGATGCAGCTGCAGCGGCGGCAACACGCCGGCTGTTACAACGTTTATGTCCGCACTGGACTCTCGAGTTTTGCTCAGATGCGGTCAGCGCAACGCAATATCTGCTACAGGAACCGCTCGCTCCACAGCTGTTACTGACCGACCGGCTGGACGACGGCACGCGTGGTGAAGAGCTGCTGGAATTTTGTGCAGCGCATTCACCGGCAACACTTCGGGTGCTGATGAGCGCCGACAATGACGATGCTGTGCTGCTTGCTGCGGTCAATTCGGCCCAGATGCTGCTCGGCAAGCCGTTTACCGACGCGGAACTGCAGGCCGTATTTGTAAGGGCCGAGCACCTGATTGAAAGTCCGTTTTCGGACCATGCCCGCTATCAACTGGGCACTTTGCAGGCCTTACCGCTGCAAAAAAGCCAGTTCCGGCAGATCCTGCAGCTGCTCGATAATCCCGACAGCAGCCAGCGTGAACTGGCGACAGCGATTGAACGCGAAGCACCGCTGGCGGGACGCCTGATCCAGATAGCCAATTCAGCTTATCTCGGTTTTCGCCGCCAGACGCTGGATATACAGGAAGTGCTCGGCCGTTTAGGACGCCAGATGATCAAAGCCGTGATGCAGGCTTTTGCACTGCATCAGCAATATCAGGGACGGATCCGGCCCCAGCTGCATCAGCAGTTACAGGATTATTCGGTGGCGCTGGCGTCGCTGGCTTTTCAGTTAGCCCGCACGCAA
Source organism: uncultured Rheinheimera sp. (assembly GCA_966252055.1). GTDB lineage: Bacteria > Pseudomonadota > Gammaproteobacteria > Enterobacterales > Alteromonadaceae > Pararheinheimera. Next base: position 44,214 of record CBINNO010000011.1, read on the forward strand.
TGCCGTGAAGATGCAAGGCTTGCCGAGAAAGCTTATGTCGCCGGACTGATGCAATCGCTTGGCCCCCTGGTGTTACTGGCAGCGCAGCCGCTGGAGCAGCAGCAACTGACACATGAGGATATGCTGCAGGATGGGGTGGCCGATCATTGTGTGTTGACCGGATATCTGATGACGTTATGGGGTTTTCCGGCAGATTTGTGCTCGGCCGCCATGTTCAGGCTCAATTTACAGGAATCGCCGCAGGTCGACAGGTTACAGGCGGTGCTGCATCTGGCCTCTTATGTGTTGTATTTGCAAAAACGCGACCCGACAGAGGCACAGGTCGTGCCTTGTCCGGATGCCTTAGCGCAATTCGAATTGACCGACAGCTTTTTACAGCAGGGGGCGCCATGATTTGGCAGTTACGCAGGCCACACCGCTGGTTCAATCAGCTGCTGTTTTATGTGGGCTGGCTGGCGTTGTTGGTTCATTTGGGGGCCACCCTCTGGTGTTGGTGGCAATCACTGAGTTATCCGCTCAGTTGGTGGTTTACTGCGTTGGCGCCGGCGCTTTGTGTGTTGTGGGGCGGAGTGCCTGCGCTGCAATTACAGCCGGAGGCCAAGCCTAAGCCAACCGGCGTGTTTCACAGTTAGGCATCGGTCAGCGTTTGGGCTGCAGCATGGCCTCCACTTCGATTTCGCTGATCCCTTTGCTGTCGAAATGAAAATGAATTTGAGCTGGTCTTCCGACGACAAAGTGATAGCGCATGTCGTCAATCAACAACACAAAGTCACCCGGGCGGGCGGGCTTCATGGCTTCTTTGAATAATTTCAGCTGGTGGGGGCCGACAGTCCACTCAAAGCCTTGCAGAGGTGTTTTGCTAAAGTCGGTCGCCCAAACTTGTTGCTCCTTATTGAGAACCAGTGCCAGCGTGTATCTTTTGGGCACCTCTTCGACGTTCATTTTGTGTTCGCCGAGCTTAAACTGGTAACCGTCCGCTTCCTTGAGAAACGCAAAGCCAAACTCCTGTTGACTGACTGAACCGTCAGCCATCGTGAGTTTTAACGGGCCAATGTAATCAAATTCGGCATGACTAAAGGCACTGAATGTCAGTGCAGCACACAACAACGGTATCGTTTTAGGGAATTTCATCTCAACCTCTCAGACGAA
>CBINNO010000012.1:0-43669 GCA_966252055.1 uncultured Rheinheimera sp.
TTTGAAATCCGCGCAAGCGCACTTTGCACAAAACTTCTGTTTTTACGTTCGTTCGGACAAATAAAAGGCAAAACGCTGTTTTTTAGCACAAAATTCCACATATAACAGTGATTTACTGACTTGGCTTGCCGCCACTCACTGGTTAAGATGTTGATTGACTACTATAAGTAGAAAGTTTTCTCAGTCTTTTCACCTTCATTTTTCAGAAGCAGGAATTTTGATTATGTTGCCAAGTTTAAAATCTTCACTGCCATTTACCCTGGCCCTTGCCGTCATTACCTATCTGGTTTTCAGTTTTGCACTGAGTACCCTTGCACTTGATACTCCCGTCGCCGTGACTCTCGGGGTGTTGCTGGCTGGTATCCTCGTTCCGGTGCTGGTCGAAGTAAAGCCGCTGACGACCGAGACCGCCGGAACTGATAAACCGGCCAAAACAGAGGCGGCCGGACCGGGTGTCACCTTGTATGTTGGAAATCTGCCTTATAAGGCAAACGAAGATGCCGTACGCGAACTGTTCCAACAATATGGTGCAGTGCTGAATGTGCGGCTGATGAAAGATCGTCAGACCGGGCGTCGTCGTGGTTTTGGTTTTGTCGAGGTCTCTGCCCGTGATGCTGGCAAAGTCATTCAAAAACTCAACGATTTCGAATATGAAGGCCGCACGCTGAAAGTTCGTGAAGCCAAAGAGCGGCAGGAAAACGAAGAAAACGAGGAATAACCGCCTTCAGGCTATTGGCTTTGGCCAGCAAAGATACTGGTCAAAGCCTAACGTCGTTAATCTGGATAACTGTTGCTCATCCAGCTGACGACTACTTATATATAAGTGGTGCCCTGAACAAACATCGGTTTGTCTTTCAGCCGTCAGATGTGAGACCCGCCTTGCGATCGCATCTGCGGTTGCCAGCAGCACTGCTTGTGGCATCAACGCCATGAGCTCGGTTTGCAGAAATGGGAAATGCGTACATCCCAACACAATTGCTGAGGGTTGTTGTTGCAGGAGCCCTAAACTGAGTAATTCATCTTCAACCGCAGTCTGCACATCCTGCTGATACCAGACTTTGGCTTCTGCCAATTGCACCAGTCGACTTGAACCCGCGGTTTGCACCTGACAGCCATCGGCAAACTCAGCGACGAGCCCGGCAAGATAACTGCTGGCGCAAGTGGCCGGTGTTGCCAACACGGTAAAGCCTGACAAGCAGAACTCGGCGGCGGCCGGCTTGATCGCCGGCACAGTTCCGACAAAAGGAATAGAGAATTGCTGCCGTAAGGTGGCGACCGCCTGGGTTGTGGCGGTATTGCAAGCGATGACGATGAGCTCAGCGCCTTGCTCTATTAATAGTGCAGACAGCTGCGCCAGCCTTTGCTGGATGAAACTTTCACTTTTTTCTCCATACGGCAGATACAGATTATCCATCATATAGATGTAATCTGCTTTTACCTGCTGACGGACTGCCTGCAAAATACTGAGCCCGCCCACCCCGCTGTCAATAAAACCTATCCGCATTCTTACTCCCGACGCTACCCGGCTATTTTGCCAGAACCTCAGGCCTGCGCCCAGTAATGCCAGAACATTTGGTTTCCGCTGCGAATGCCACTAAAATGGCCGCCCTTTTATTTCTGAGGCAACATCATGCAACCTGGACAGGTCTATCCGGCCCAATATGAATCATTACTGGCCGACAAAACGCTGCAGACTCTGGCAATGTTCAGCGGGCTGCCTATGCCGGAGCCTCAGATCTTTCGCTCTCCGGCCCAGCATTATCGTTGCCGTGCCGAATTCCGGATTTGGCATGACGGCGATGATCTGTATCACATCATGTTTGATCCGCAAACCAAAACCCGTCATCGCATCGATTACTTCCCGGTCGCAATCAAAGCGGTCGCCGATTTTATGCCTCTTTTGATCCAAGCCTTGAAACGCCGGCCTGTGCTGCGTAACCGGCTCTACCAGATTGATTATTTGTCCGGATTGTCCGGCGAATTGCTGGTCTCGCTGATTTATAAAAAACCACTGCCGGAGCAATGGCTGGGAGAAGCACGCCAGCTCAAGGCCGAGCTGAGCGCGGTGCAACCATTTGATTTAATCGGCCGGGCCCGTAAGCAGAAGATCCTGGTTGACCGTGATTTTATTACCGAGCAGCTGCAAGTCGCGGGTCGCACGCTGAGCTATCAGCAAGTGGAAAACAGTTTCAGTCAGCCAAACGGCGCTGTGAATCAGTTGATGCTGGAATGGGCGGCCGGCATCAGCCAGCAACTGCACGGCGATTTGCTCGAACTGTATTGCGGCAACGGGAATTTCTCTTTGGCGCTGGCGCCATATTTTGGCCAGGTGGTTGCCACAGAGCTGTCGAAGGTTTCAATCAAATCGGCAGAGCTGAATATTGTCACCAATCAAATCAACAATGTGCAAGTCCTGGCCATGTCAGCAGAGGATGTCAGCCATGCGCTGGCGCAGGGAAATGCATTGAAGCAACTGGATTTAACTGGGTTGGCCCTGAATACCGTGCTGGTCGACCCGCCAAGAGCAGGCCTGGACCCGGCGACAGTCCAGTTGGTCAGCCGCTTTGACGACATTCTTTATATTTCCTGCAACCCGCAAACGCTGGCAGAAAATCTGCAGATCTTGTGTCAGAGCCACGAAGTGAAAGCCTTCGCTTTTTTTGACCAGTTCCCTTACACCCACCATATGGAATCCGGCGTCTGGTTGCGCCGTAAAACGCCGGTCTGAACCCAGCGAGGGTTTCACTCCTTGGTGCGCCGGCCATAACCGGCGGCACCATGAGCCAGCCAGCGTAACTGTGTAATAGTACGATGTGTGATCTGAACCCGGCTTTCCGGACTGGCGTCCAGCGCATCGGCACCGGCATGAAATACCAGCGTGACCATTGCTTCTGCCTGCATCTGGGCATATTCATCGGGACACGCCGTTTCTTTACGCAGGTAATCTGCCAGCTCCGCTGAGAAATGCTGGATCTCACGCATCACCGCCCGTCGAAACGCCGCAGAAGTACCAGAACGCTCCCGCAGCAATAACCGAAAGACGTTGCTGTTACCAATCACAAACTCCATAAAGGTCTCAATCGAGGTACGGATCACACTGCCATTTTTTTCAATGCGGTTGCGGGCTTGTCGCAACAATTGCCGCAGCATTAACCCTGCTTCATCCACCAGCGTCAGTCCAAGCTCGTCCATGTCTGCGAAATGACGATAGAACGACGTCGGCGCGATACCGGCCTCGCGCGCCACTTCGCGCAGACTGAGGCTGGAGAAGCCTTTGTCCGGGCTAAGCTGGGCAAAAGCGGCATCGACAATAGCGCGACGGGTCCGTTCTTTTTGTTGTGCTCTGGACACTGGTGTTACCTGTTGGCTGGATCGGCAAAACGCCATTTTATACCTTGACCCACGCCGGTTGCACAGTAAAATTAGCTAACAGTTGTAAGCCAAAAGTACCCTTTATGGAAAAACCACCCATTCTCTGGACCAACGTCCTGCTGTTCAGCCTGACCTTTGCAGTTGCAGCTATCGGCGTCCCACTCTATGCAATTCTGGTCGGTTTCAGCTGGACTGAAATCATCGCAACCATTTTGTGTCTGGGATACTGCGGCATGTCTATTACTGCGGGCTATCACCGCTTGTGGGCGCACAAAACCTACGACGCTCATCCGCTGCTGCAGTGGTTTTTTGCGATTGGCGGCGCTTTTGCTCTGCAAAACAGTGCGTTGCACTGGTCCTCAGATCACCGGGTTCATCACAAATTTGTTGATCAGAACGATAAAGACCCATACTCCGCCAAACGTGGTTTCTGGTTCAGTCACATTGGCTGGATGCTGCGCGAGTACCAGGCGCAGCGCTACAGCGATTATTCTAATGCCCGCGACCTGCAGAACAATCCGATTGTGATGTGGCAACACCGCCATTACCTGCTGCTGGCAGTCCTCACCAACTTTGGTATCCCGTTGTTATTGGGTATTCTGACTGACAGTGTTGTCGGCATGCTGCTTAGTGTCGGGGTGCTGCGACTGGTGCTCAGCCATCATTTCACCTTCTTTATCAATTCACTGGCCCACATTTGGGGGAAACAGCCATACACAGATCAGAACACCGCGCGCGATAACGGCTTTCTGGCTTTTCTGACTTATGGCGAGGGTTACCACAATTTTCATCATATTTTCGAGTTTGATTACCGTAACGGTATTCGCTGGTGGCACTTTGATCCGACTAAATGGCTGATTAAAGGCAGTTCGTACATAGGTCTGACCAAAAATCTGAAAGTCTGCCCGGAGGACAAAATCGCCAAAGCCAAAGCCGCCATGCAGCTGAAACGTGCGCAGGCCAAAGTGATGACATTGCCCAATGCAGAGTTGTTGCTGCAAAAAATGGAGCAGGAATACGCGCTGCTGGTCGAACGGATGCAGGCTTATTTTGATTTGCACAAAGAGCTGCTGACGCAAAAGAAAGCCGGCCTGCAACAGAAAAAAGAGCAGCTGCTGCAAAGTTACAACGAGTTTGACCTGAAAAAGCACTGCGCAGAACTGAAACACAACTGGCAGACGCAACAAAAACAATGGCAGCTGTTAATTAATCAATATGCCTGAATACGCTAACTTCAGGTAAATTCAGCAGAAAAGGCGACGCAAGTCGCCTTTTCTGCTTCTGCCCGTTGATTTTCTGCTGCTATTATCTGCACACAAACTCAACAGTATCAGAGGCGGGATCCAGGTGGCCGGCAAAAAGAACAATCAGCACATTCAATTTGACTATGACGCGATCATTATTGGCACCGGGCCTGGCGGTGAAGGCGCCGCGATGAATCTGGCCAAAAGCGGCAAAAAAGTCGCGGTCATTGAGCGTCATGAGCAGGTCGGCGGCGGCTGCACCCATTGGGGCACTATCCCGTCAAAAGCATTGCGTCATTCGGTCAGCCGTTTTATCGAATACAACGAGAACCCGTTGTTTCAGATGGAAAATCAATCCACCGACCTCACTTTCCCACAAATTCTGCGCCATGCCACCGGCGTCATCCGCAAACAGGTGAAACTGCGCGGCAGTTTTTATGACAGAAACCGCGTCCAGGTGTTTTTTGGTGACGCCTCTTTTGTCGACAAACATCATATCCGCATCAAACCGTCGACCGGACCGGACCGGGTGATCAGCGCAGAAACTGTTGTGTTAGCCGTTGGCTCCCGCCCTTACCGGCCGGCCAATGTGGACTTCAGCCATCCTCATATTTTTGACAGCGACACCATTTTGTCGCTGCAGCAGGACCCACGCCATATCATCATCTATGGTGCCGGTGTCATCGGCTGCGAATACGCCTCGATTTTCCGCGGTCTGGGTGTCAGGGTCGACCTTATCAATACGCGCGACCGCCTGCTGTCCTTTATGGACGCCGAGATCTCGGACGCGCTGAGCTACCACTTCTGGAATTCCGGTGTGACCATCCGGCACGGTGAAGAATTCGAAGCCATTGAAGGGGTTGAAGACGGGGTTGTTGTCCATTTGCAATCCGGCAAAAAGATGAAAGCGGACTGCATCCTGTATGCAAACGGCCGCACCGGCAACACCGACAGTCTGAACCTGGACGCGGTCGGCCTGAAAGCTGACAGTCGTGGCCAGCTCAAAGTGAATAACAATTACCAGACCGACGTCGAAAATATTTATGCAGTTGGCGACGTGATTGGTTATCCAAGCCTGGCCAGTGCCGCCTACGATCAAGGCCGCATCGCCGGCAATTACATTATTCACGGTCAGTGCAGCACCCAACTGATTGAAGACATCCCGGTTGGCATCTATACCATCCCGGAAATGAGTTCAGTCGGCAAAACCGAGCAGCAACTGACGGCAGCCCGAATTCCTTATGAAGTGGGGCGTGCGCAGTTTAAACATCTGGCACGCGCACAGATCGCCAACACCAGTGTCGGCAGCCTGAAGTTGTTGTTTCACCGTGACACCAAAGAAATCCTCGGTATTCACTGCTTTGGCGAACGGGCGGCAGAAATTGTCCATATCGGCCAGGCCATTATGATGCAGAAAAATGGCGGCAACACGGTGGAGTACTTTATCCACACCACTTTCAACTACCCCACCATGGCCGAGGCCTATCGTGTTGCGGCGATGAACGGCCTGAACCGATTGTTCTGAATAGCCAGACAAAAGCCGGCGTCGCCGGCTTTTTCATTTCATTGTGCAGTCATTGCCGGATAATCGGTATATCCCTCAGCGCCGGAGCCGTAAAACAGCTCTTTTCTGGCCGGATTCAGCGGCGCATCTGCCGCCAGCCGGGCAGGCAAATCTGGATTGGCGATAAATGGAATGCCAAAGGCGATGGCGTCGGCTTTGCCTTGCTCCAGCCATTGATTGGCCTGCGCTTTCTCAAATTTTTCATTGGCAATCACCACCCCGCCAAACAGCTGCTTCAGCAAAGGCGTCAGGCTGTCCTCGGCGCTGTATTCACGAGTCGACAAAAACGCGATGCGGCGCTTGCCCAGCTCAGTGGCCACGTAACCAAAAGTGGCGGTTGGATTGCTGTCGCCCATATCATGGGCATCCATTCGTGGTGCCAGATGTACGCCAACCCGTTCAGCCCCCCAAACCTCAATACAGGCATCTGTCACTTCGAGTAACAACCGCGCCCGGTTTTCCAGGCTGCCGCCGTAGTCATCATCACGCTGGTTGGTGCTGTCCTGCAGAAACTGATCCAGCAGATAGCCGTTGGCCGCATGGACATGCACCCCGTCAAAGCCGGCAGCTTTGGCATTCAGAGCGGCCTGGCGATAATCCGCCACCGTTTGTGCAATTTCAGCCGTTGTCAGCGCGCGCGGCGTGACAAAATCCTGCAGTGGCCGCACCAGACTGACATGACCAGCCGGTCGCACTGCACTCGCTGACACCGGTGTAGCCCCCGCCAGGTAAAGCGGCGCTGAGATCCGGCCGACGTGCCACAACTGCAGAAAAATCAGGCCACCTTTGGCGTGCACGGCATCCGTCACCAGCCGCCAGCCGGCGACCTGTTCTGCTGACCAGATCCCTGGCGTGTCCGGATAACCCACCCCCAGTGGATTCACCGAAGTTGCTTCAGTCAGGATCAATCCGGCTGAGGCACGTTGTGTGTAGTATTCCGCCATCAGTGCATTGGGTACCCGGCCCGCGCTGGCGCGGCAACGGGTCAAAGGTGCCATCACCACCCGGTTTGGCAAAGTTAAATCACCTAACTGTAAAGGCTCAAACAAGTTCGTCATCGTCACTCCACTAAAGTTGTTGCTGCAGGCGCTCCAGAAATGCACTGATCGCGGCCTCGTTACGGGAAAAGAAATGCCACTGCCCAACTTTTTTACTGCTGACAAAGCCAGCGCGCTGCAAAGTCGCCAGATGCGCTGACACCGTCGATTGCGACAGCCCGGTTTTCTGGTCAATCTTGCCAGCACAAACCCCTAATGACAGCGGGTGTTCCTGATCGGAAAAATACAATTCAGGTTCTTTCAGCCAGTGCAGGATTTGCCGCCGCACCGGGTGCGACAGCGCCTTCATCAAGTCGTCAAGTTCAGCATGGGTCATGTCAGGATATCCTTATATCGCGATACAGCGAAATATATATCGCAAATAAACGATATTCAAGATTCTGCTCAGAATGAAATGGCATATCAGTCTGTAATGAAGAGCTAAGGAAATGTTCGTGCGACCAGCCAGCCTTCGGCAGAGCTTTGAGGCGCCACTGTCGGAGCACTTGTGAAGACTGGCCGATAAAACCTTGTGAGCGCGGGACCGATAACAAAAAGCCAGTCGGTGACTGGCTTTTTGTTGATTTGCTTACAGATTACTGTCGATGTGGTAAGTGCGGCTGAACGACTGAACAGCGTCGATGAAGACTTTCACTTTTTCAGGGTCCACATCTGGCGTGATGCCGTGGCCGAGGTTAAAGACGTGGCCCGAGCCCTGGCCATAACCATCCAGGATGGCTTGCACTTCCAGTCGCATCCGCTCTGGTGTCCCCAGTAAAAACGCCGGGTCCATGTTGCCTTGCAACGCGACTTTGTCGCCAATTCGCTGACGCGCCAGGCGGATATCAACAGTCCAGTCGAGGCCCACGGCATCGCAACCCGTTGCAGCGATTTCTTCCAGCCACAGTCCACCATTTTTGGTAAACAACGTAACCGGGACAGGTCTGCCATCCGCGTGACGAGTCAGACCTTCGACGATTTGTTGCATGTAACTCAGTGAGTATTCGCGGTAAGAATTAGGCGTCAGCACACCACCCCAGGTATCAAAAATCATCACCGATTGGGCGCCGGCAGCAATCTGCGCATTCAGATACAACACCACGCTTTGTGCCAGTTTATCCAGCAGGATATGCACCACTTCCGGCTCTGAATACATCAGCTTTTTGATTTTAGAGAAGGTTTTGCTGCTGCCACCTTCAATCATATAAGTGGCCAAAGTCCAGGGACTGCCGGCAAAGCCAATCAGCGGCACTTCACCATTTAACTCGCGGCGAATTGTGCGGACTGCGTCCATCACATAACGCAGCTCAGTTTCAGGATCTGGCACAGGTAACTGCACCACATCCATAAAATCGGTCAATTGACGGGTAAAGCGTGGGCCCTCACCTTCGCCAAAATACAGCCCCATGCCCATCGCGTCGGGGATAGTCAGAATATCGCTGAACAGAATGGCGGCATCCAGCGGATAACGACGCAGCGGCTGCAGAGTCACTTCACAAGCCAGTTCCGGGTTTTTACACAGAGACATGAAGTCACCGGCCTGCGCCCGCGTGGCTCTGTATTCAGGCAAATAACGACCCGCTTGTCGCATCATCCAAACAGGCGTGCGATCAACTGGTTGTTTCATAAGGGCTCTTAAGTACCGATCATTTTTTAGCTGCATCTTTGCTCTACCGTAATGCCAAGTTTTTTCATTCTAGCAGCAACGCTGCCAGCACACTATCTTTGCAGTTTGATGAAAAAAATTCTGAATTTCTGCATTTTTACTCTTGCCAGCCAGTGAAAGCATTTGATATAAAACTGGCGCGCTAGTGAAGAAAATTAAAAGTAAGAGCCCGATAATACGGGCCCACATCAATAACTTAAGCCACAATTGTGGCTTTTTTATTTGGTTTTTTCAGCCTCAGCCTGCAACGCCCGAATCATCTGCCCTGATAAAGATTCAGACGGTGGGACCTCAGGTAAATCATCCAGTCTGAACCAGTGCGCTTCTGCGATTTCATCTTCCTGACAAACGATGTCGCCTGACTGATAATCTGCATAAAAACCCACCATCAGTGAATGTGGGAAGGGCCAGGGCTGGCTGCCGGCATAACGCAGGTTACCAATCCGGACCCCCACTTCTTCCGCCACTTCACGTACCGCCGCTTGCTCAAGCGTTTCACCGGATTCAACAAAGCCGGCCAGAATAGAAAAATAGCCAGGTTTGTGCCGTTCAGATCTCGCCAGCAGGATGTCGGTGTCACGCCGGATCGCCACCAAGACACAAGGGGATATGCGCGGATAAGCCCGGTGTCCACATTTATGACACAACATGGCGAGTTCCCAGTTCACCAGTTGCATCGCGCAGCCGCATTGCCCGCAGTACCGATGCGTTTGCAGAAACAAGCTCAGCTGCACAGCTCTGGCGGCCAGTTCAAACCAATGAGGTTCAGCAGCCATCAGCAAAGCGCGCGGACTGTGCCACAGCTCAGGGTCGGTAATACGGTCCTGATAGATCGCCAGCAGGCATGGCAATCCTTGCCACTCACCAATCTGGCAGATTTGGGCGGGCTCGGATAAAGCCAGTTGTTGCCAGCTCGTTTGCGGGATCCGCTCCGAGCGTAGCAACAACTTGCCCTGACTGACGACAAACCACCAGGCGGTCTGCTGCGGGTCAAATGGCAGGCTGTGTTTTACCATCCGTGACTATCCTTTTGAATATATGTTGTTAATCCGCTTCATGATAACCAGTCTGACTGAACCGACCAATCAAAAATGTGTTGATCTTTGTTGTGGAATTCTTTTTATTAGCAGTATTCAACAAAGTTCAGATTCACAAGGATCAGCTTATGTACAACCGGCTACAGAGTGCCCGGCAGCAGTGGGGCGGCTCTCTGACAGCGATTGATAACTGGCTGGAAGAGCGGCAACAACTGATTGTTTCTTATTGCAAACTTGCTGCTTTACCCCCGTTTGATACACAAAGTGCCAGCCAGCAATTGCCAGAGCAGGAGCATATTCTGCAGTTTTGTCAGTTGCTGATGGATTACCTTTCCGCCGGTCATTTTGAAGTTTATGACCGCATTGTGTCGGAATGTGCCGTACATGGCGAACACAGCAAAGCATTAGCAGAAGCTTTGTATCCAAAAATCGCCGCCTCCACCGACCTAGCGCTGGAATTTAATGACAAGTACGCGGATCAGGAAGCAGATTTGGGCTTGGAGAGTTTTGATGACGAATTGTCGCGGCTCGGGCAAGCACTGGAAGAACGGTTCAGCCTCGAAGACGAGATGATCCAGACATTGTTCATCAAACACAGTCAGGCGGTTTCGGCCTGAACTGTCGTTGCGACGCCAAAGCTAAGCACGTCGTACTCCCACAAAAATAAAGCCGGCGATGCCGGCTTTATTGCGTTTTGTACGGGGTGGCGATCACTACTTTTTTGCAGCTGCTTCTTCCGCTGACGCTGCGTCTGCTGCCGGGCTGATGCCGACCAGCTCAACTTCAAACACCAGCACGCTGTTTGCCGGAATTGGGCCAGTGCCATTTTCGCCATACGCCAGATCGGACGGAATGGTGAACTTGAACTTTGAACCCACACCCATCAGCTGCACACCTTCTGTCCAGCCTTTGATCACGCGGTTTAACGGGAACTCGATCGGCTCGCCGTTGTTGTTTTTGTCAGTGCTGTCAAATTCAGTACCGTCAATCAGGGTGCCTTTGTACTTCACTTTGACAGTGTCTTCTGCTTTTGGCTTGGCGCCGTCAGCAGGAGTCAACACTTCATATTGCAGGCCTGATTCTGTGGTTTTCACGCCTTCTTTCTTGGCATTTTCTGCCAGATAAGCGACGCCTTTGGCTTTGGCAGCTTCAGCGTTTGCTTTGGCAACTTCAGTTTGCTTGTTGCGGAACTGCTCATCCAGCGCAGCCAGGACCTTCTGCACTTCTTCATCAGCCATGGCTGGCTTGCCGCCAGCGGCTGCGTCCTGCACACCGCGCAGGATCAGCGCAGAATCCAGGGTCAGGCTGAGCTTTTTATGCTCTTCAACGGCATTGTTCAGGTATTTACCGGCAGACAGACCCAGGGCATAAGATTGCTTGGCAGAGTCAGTATCCAGTTTTGGTGCCGCAGGCTCAGCAGCTTCTTTTTGACAGGCCGATAACGAAATCAGCGCCGCTGCGATCAGCGACACCTTAGTTGCTACGCGCATTTGTTTCTCCAAATAAACTGCAGACTTCACTGCAAAATTGTGTTGTGATAAGCAGAAAGGACTAACCTTCAACCACGGCTATACTACAGGCTTGTGCGGATGACGTTAACACTTAGATCCAAATATCTGGCGATTTTTCTGAGCCTTTGGTTGCTCAGTTGCACAAAAGTTCCGGCTGGCCTCATCGCACAACATCAGATCACCGCTGAAGGTACTGTGGCTGGCGCTATTCATGCCAAATCCGGCCTGCTGGCGCTCAGCAGCCTGACCTCCGGTATTATTGTCTGGGACCTGCAACAGAACACTGCGAAGTTCAGGCTCAGTCACCTCGACCCGGTGCAGAATCTGGTCACTCACCTCGCGTTCAGTGCCGACGGCAAATACCTGCTGAGCGCAGATGCAAACAATGTGGCGCTGTGGCAACTGAGCGATGGTAAAAATCTGGGATTCTGGGCCATGCAGCCCGGAGCAACGATTCGCGACATCGCCGTCTCGGACTATGGCCGGCATCTGCTGATTGGCCTGAGCGACCATAAAGTGCTGCATATCACCCTCGCCAGCGGTCGGCGGCTGGAATTTCTCGGCCACAGCGACACGCTGAACACCGTGGCGTTATCGCCGAACGGCCGTTACGCACTGACCGGCAGCAACGATTTGCACAGTTATTTCTGGGACACCGAAAGCGCGCAGATCCTGCATAGCTTTGCCCATCCGAATCGGGTGACCAAAGTCGCACTCGACGAGCAAGGGCGCTTTCTGTTCAGCGCCGACACCCGCCAGCAGGCGCAGATCCACAGCCTGCCGGCCGGCAAGCCCGTCAGCACACTGAAACTCGACCGGGGCCGGGTGTTTAGCAGTGCCCGTTTCAGTACAGATGGTAAATGGCTGCTGACCGGTTCACCGTCACAACGCGCCAGTCTCTGGAACGTGCAGACCGGCCAACTGGTCAAAGACTGGACAGTCAGCCCGTCCCCCCATACCAGACCACCCAGTGCAGTAGTGTATGATGTCGCGCTGCTCGACAACGGGCAGCTGCTGACCCTGAGCTCCAGTGGTCTGGCGGAAATCTGGGAGTTCAAACCATGACAGAACCACAAGAGAATTATCAGGAGCTGCAACAGCACCTGTTCGAACTGGAAAGCCGGCTGGCTTTTCAGGACGATACGCTGCTGGCGCTCAACAACGAATTGCTGGAACATCAGCGCCGTATCGAAAAACTGCAACGTCAGGTGCTGATGCTGGCCGAAAAATTACAGCAAGGCGCGGACAGCGGCATTTTGCGGCCGGAAGAAGAACCGCCACCGCCACATTATTAATCGAGGTGACGCCGGTTTCAGCGATTATTCCGGTTTAAACACCCCAATCACAGTTTCAGCCGGGCGTGATGCCTTTTCTACCGCACTGCCCGGCTGTGCCATTTGATGACCGCATTGAATACACTCGACTTTTTCGACGTTATTTTCCAGAAACAACATCATGGTATCGATGGCTTTACACTGCGGGCAGCTGGCACCGGCGATAAATCTTTTTTTCTGACGGGTCTGATTCACTTTCTGATCTCCACAGCGGGAAAAACCGCGTCGACGCTTGGTTTGCCGCCACTTTCCTATTACATTAGCAACCCCAATCCGACCGGTATGGCTTTATGATCCAACTTCAGAACATCGAATTGCGCCGGGGCGCACAGGCTTTATTACACAGCGCCGATCTTACCGTATTTCCAGGCCAAAAGGTCGGGATTATCGGCGCCAACGGCTGCGGCAAATCGTCCTTATTCGCCATGCTGCAGGGCCAGCTGCAGCCGGATGCCGGCAGTCTCAACATCCCGGAACGTTGGGTGGTCGCCACCGTCGCGCAAGAAACACCGGCGCTGGACATCAGCGCGATGGATTATGTACTGGCCGGTGACGAGCAGCTGTATCCGTTGTTGCTGCAAGTCCGCCAGGCCGACCCCGCCACCGATTTAGTTGCCGTGCATCATCAGATTGAGGCGCTCGATGGTTACCGCGCCGAAGCCAAAGCAGGTACGTTGCTGGACGGTCTTGGGTTCAGCGGTGACATGCAACAAACCACGGTGAAATCATTTTCCGGTGGCTGGCGGATGCGGCTGAATCTGGCCCGCGCCCTGATGCAAAGAGCTGACCTGTTGTTGCTCGATGAACCAACGAACCACTTAGACCTCGACGCAGTGCTCTGGCTGGAAAAATATCTGGCCAATTTCAGCGGCACTTTGCTGCTAATCAGCCATGACCGCGATTTTCTCGATGCCGTCACAGACAACATCGCGCATATCGACCAGCAGCAGCTGACGTTGTACCGCGGCAATTACAGCCAGTTCGAACGCCAGCGCGCCGAGCAACTGGCGCAGCAGCAGTCAGTTTATGAAAAACAACAACGTCAGGTCGCGCATCTGCAGTCTTTTATTGACCGTTTCCGGGCTAAAGCGACCAAAGCCAAGCAGGCACAAAGCCGCATCAAGGCGTTGGAGCGCATGACCCTGCTGGCGCCGGCGCATGTCGATTCACCCTTTCAGTTTGAATTTCTGCCGCCGCGCGCCTTGCCCAATCCGCTGCTGAAGCTGGAAAAAGTACAGGCCGGTTATGCCGACAAAGCGATTTTGCAGAGCATCAATTTCCAGTTGTTACCAGGCAGCCGGATTGGTTTGCTGGGCCGTAACGGCGCCGGTAAATCCACGTTGATTAAGCTGTTATCCGGCAGTCTGAGCCCACAGGCCGGTGAGCTTTGGTACGCCGCCGGTGTCAGCATCGGTTATTTCGCCCAGCATCAGCTGGAAACCTTGCGGCCGCAGGATTCGCCGCTGCAACATCTGGTGCGCCTCGCTCCGCAGGCGAGCGAACAGAGCCTGCGCGATTTTCTCGGCGGCTTTGGTTTTCATGGTGATAAAGCCTTGGCGGCCTGTGCACCGTTTTCCGGCGGCGAAAAAGCCCGGCTGGTGCTGGCGCTGCTGGTTTATCAACGACCAAACCTGCTGCTGCTGGACGAACCCACGAACCACCTTGACCTGGATATGCGCGAAGCCATTGTGATGGCGCTGCAAGGTTTTGAAGGCGCCATTGTGGTGGTGTCGCACGACCGCCACCTGCTTGCCAGCACCACCGATGAGTTTTATCTGGTGGCACACGGTAAAGTGGCGCCATTTAACGGCGACCTGACCGATTATTACCAGTGGCTGCAAGCAGACGCCAAACTGCAACAGGCAAAAACAGAAGAGCCTGCCACTGCCAGCTCTGCGCCGCAGCAACGCAAGGATCAGAAACGGCTGGAAGCCGATTTGCGCAACCTGTTACGGCCGCTGAAGCAACAAATCGACAAGCTGGAGCAACGTCAGCAACTGCTGGAACAACAGCTGCAAAATATCGAGCAGCAACTGGCAGATACCGCCTTGTACGACGCCAGCCGCAAAGCTGATCTGACCCGCCTGCTGGCCGAACAGACCAAAGCGGGCGGTGAGCTTGGCAGCGTAGAAGAACAATGGTTCGCAGCGCAGGAAGAGCTGGAAAACAAAACCAGCGCCTTTTGGCAGGCCAATGGTGGCTGAGCCCAGCGACAAAGCGCAGCGCCTGCTGACGGGTCACCCTGCGCGGGCGGCTTCCCCGGTATCAGTCCAGCCGGACGCGGAGCCGTTCTGGCAATTCAGTCTGGCGCTTTATCCTGCTTTGCAGCACACCTTGTTGCAGCTGCAGGATGACTATCAGGCCAACATCAATTTGCTGCTGTGGCTGGCATTTCAGGCCCAACAGCCTGGTCCTGCTGTCGGCGCGCTGCAACAGGCACTGGCGCCGACTCATCAGCAATTCACCGCGCCGCTGCGTCAGTTGCGCCGTCAGGCGGCACAGCAAGGCCTGCTGAGTCTGAAACAAGCACTACTGGCCGCAGAACTGCAGGCCGAGCGGCAGGAACAGCAGGCGCTGCTGGCCTGCTATCAAACCTGGCTGGCGACTGGCGCGCCTGACCCGACGGTGGACACAGGCCGGGAGGCAAGCAGTACTGTTCGCTCCGAACCCGGCACGGACTGGCAGGACATGCGCCAGTATCTGACTGAGCTTCAGGTGCCAGCCACGCTGCAACAGTCTTTGCTGTTTGATCTGGATCAAGTGCTGTCGCAACTGTCGGCCGCCAGCCGTTAAAGCTTGATCTGGGTCAGGTTTGCCCGCGCTTTCCTTCTCTAGACTGTCTGCATCAAGTCAAAGGAGGAACCCTCATGAACCTGTGGCAAGAATTTATCAGCGACCCGGTGATTTTTATTTCACTGACAGGCCTCGCCATTGTGCTGGCCCTCTGCACTTTTTACGCGGTGTATTTTATCTACAAAACCAGTCATGCCGGCCCGAATGACTGACCAGTGACAGCCCTGTGGCTGCCACAGGAGCCAGACGGCTCTTGATTGCTGATTCTCGTAACTTGCGCGACTAAGGCCTCTGGCCCACGGTCCTTGCCAATCCGGATCTCCGGACTTTCCCACCTGTCAGTCGGCACACGGCTGACAGGCTTTTTTATTGCGATTTATTGCTGCAGTTTTTTGCTGCCGCCTGCTCACACCGACAAATCTTTGATCAGCTGCTCGGCGATCCGCCAGGCCAGCGCATAGATGGTCAGCTGCGGATTGGCGCCGAGGCTGCTGGGCAGCAAAGAGCCATCACAAATCGTCAGATTCTTCAGGCTGAAATGGCGGCCAAAAGCGTCTGTGACACCCCGGGTTTCGTCCGCCGCCATATTACATCCGCCCATCACATGGGCCGACGCCAGCGTGGTGCGGTAAGGTTTGAGCGACAACGACGCAATCGCCTCACGCGCTTCATGCCAGCTGCGGTACAAACGCGCATCAGTATGGATCGGCAATACCGCCTGCGCCCCGGCGGCAAACTGCAGTTCAGCCATCGACGCATAAGCCCGGCGCACACCGTCCCATAGATAATCGGTCAGCGGATAATCCAGCACCGGCTCGCCATCACGGTCCAGCTGCACAGCACCGCCCGCTGCATCCGGATGAAAGCCGTCGCGCAGCAATGCAATCACCACCTGCAGCTGATTAAACTGACGCATCAGATCGGCATGTGCCTCAGCCACTCCGGTCAGCTTGCTCGCCATCAGCACCGGGTGCAGCGGCGGAACTTCCAGCTTGTAGCCCATCCGCGCATCCGCCGGCCAGACAAACTGGTCCGAGTAAATCGACTGCGGTGCGCCTTGATGCCCTTGCACCTGTTGTTCGAATAAAGCCCCGGAGATCACGCTCGGATGCAAGAAGGTGTGCTTGCCCAGCCGGCCGGACGGGTCCGGCACTTGCGAGCGCAACAACAAAGCCGGGCTGTTAATGGCGCCGCCTGCCAACAGGTAATGACGCGCTTTGATGCGGATCTGCAGCCGCGGGTCCGGCTGGAACTGCGCGTCGACCGGCACCGCCCACAAAGCGTCAATCCGGTTACCCCGCCAGCTGAGCTGACGGGCCGACACCCGGCTCATCAGCACAGCACCGGCCGCCAGCGCCGTCGGAATGGTCGTCACCAGCATCGACTGTTTGGCATTGATCGGGCATCCCATACCGCAATAGCCCAGATTAGCGCAGCCTTTGACGTTGCGGTGGATCACAGTGTATTGCCAACCCAGCGCCGTACAGCCCTTTTGCAATAAACCATTATTGGCATTGGGGGCCAGTTGCCACTCGCTGATATTGAGCCGGCCGGTCGCCAGATCGAGATAAGGGTCCAGCGTCTTGTTGGCAGCAAAATCCAGCCCGAACTGGTCCTGCCAATAAGCCAGAGTCGGCGCCGGGGTACGAATCGAAGTGGTCCAGTTGACCGTGGTCGAGCCCCCGACCGTGCGCCCCTGCAAGATCCCAATCGCCTGATCGGCAGTTTTGCGCGCCGCGCCGTCCTGATACAACTGCGGATAAGCCCAGCGTTCCTGCTGGCGAAAATCACTGCTGGTGTGCAAAGCGCCATGTTCGAGCAACAACACTTTAAAGCCAGCCTGACTCAACAGCTCTGCGGCAATGCCGCCGCCGGCACCGCTGCCGATAATCACCACATCGGTGTCAAACTGCTGGTCGGTTGAAAAAGTGCTGGCGTCCAGATGCTGCCAGCCGCGCGCCAGCCCCTCGGCAATAGGATCATACATAAGGATTAAACTCCGCCGGCTGGTAGGACAATGCCGGCCAGTGCTGCGGCTGGCCATAATAAGCACCGTACAGCAGCTCGCGCAGGCCATGATAAGCTTGCTGCAAAGTGTCGAGGTAACTGTCCCGCCAGCTGCCCAGTACCATCAGCCGGCGTGCCGGCGTCAGCTCGTTAAGGCTGAGCCAGTGGCCCGCCAGCGCCAGTTGACCCAGTTTTTGCTGCAATACCAAGAAAAGCTGCTGCAGCTCGCGCTGCTGGCGCTTTGGCAAAAAAGGCAGAAACTGCAGCGCCGCATCGCGGCTGCGGCGTAAAGCCGCCTGGCGGGCAAGCGCATCGGCAGGTAAGGCGCCTTGCAGTAAGGCCGGTAACAGGGCATCCAGCACCAACGTCGCCGCGTCAGAGCGCTGCTGCTCGTCCGCCAGCCAGACGGGATACAACTGGCTGGCGAGTGTCAGCGTGGTACCCAGTGCCAGCCCGCTGATGATAAACTGTCGTCTTTGCATTATTCTGGTCCGAACAGTTAAAAAACCATTGTTGTAGAGGGAATTCAAAATTGCAAGCAAGCCACCGCCGGCACGAGCTGCCCGAATTCAGACCGGCAGCAGGCCTTGGCAATCCTCATCTGCAGACCATTCTGGCCAAGTACCTGTCAGGCGCCCCACAGCTGCAAAGCCGGGTGGAAATGCTGGCGCTCAGTGACGGTGACCAGATCCAGCTGAACTGGAGTCTGAATGCCGATGCGCTGCAGGTGCCGTTGGTGCTGGTGCTGCATGGGCTGGAAGGGAACGCAGACAGTCATTATGTCCGCGGTATTTTTCACAGCCTGCAACAACAAGGTTTTGCCGTCTGTTTAATGCATTTTCGCGGCTGTAATGGCCAGGCCAACCTGAAACCGCGCGCTTATCATTCCGGTGATACCGCCGATTTCGCTGAACTGGTGCAGCTGTGTCAGCAACGATATCCGGGCCGGCCTTTGCTGTCGGTTGGTTTTTCCCTGGGCGGTAATGTGTTGGTGAAATATTGCGGCGAACAGGCAGCAGCCAATCCTTTACGGGCGGCGGTGGCAGTCTGCGCACCGCTGGCGTTGTCGCCAAGTTGCGACCGTATCAATCAGGGTCTGAGCAAAGTGTTGTATCAGCGTTATCTGCTGGGGCGACTCAAACGGACCATGCTGCGCAAACTGGCCGCTCACCCGGATTTTCCGCTGCCGCTTGAGCCCGCCGACATTCGGCGCATCCGCACTATCCGTCAATTTGACGACCTGCTGACCGCCCCTTTGCATGGTTTTCGCGATGCCGAGCATTATTACCAGCGCTGCAGCGGCTTACAGTTTCTGCCGTCGGTCCGCCAGCCCTTGCTGCTGATCCACGCCAGCGATGACCCTTTTCTGGCCCGGGCGGCCATCCCACAACAACTGCCGCCGGCCGTGCAACTGTGCCTCAGCCCGGCCGGCGGCCATGTCGGTTTTCTCGGTGGCAGTTTATTGCGGCCACAGTACTGGCTGGATCAGGTGATCCCCACATGGCTGCAACAGCAACTGGAGAGCGAAACATGTTAATTCCCTGGCAACAACTGGCCGGCGACACACTGCAGCGGCTGATCGAAAGTTTTGTGCTGCGCGATGGTACCGATTATGGCGAACAAGAAGTCGCGCTGGAAGACAAAGTGGCGGCCGTGCTGGCACAGATCAAAACCGGCCAGGTACTTATTGTGTATTCCGAGCTGCATGAATCGGTCGATTTGATCAGCGCGGCGCAATTTCAGCGTTGGCAGCAAGAACAAAATGTTACGGATTATTAGCAGCTGTTGCTGATAATGTCCCAACTTTGTTATTGTGCCTGTTCGGGATACATCTCTCAGCCAAGGATCATGCAGTGTTCGTCGCCTGGCGCCAATATCTGAAACTCACACCGACCGATCTGAACACCGCGACACCTGCCAACTGGCAGCTCAGTGTGTTCCGCATTATGTTGATTTCCGGCCTGCTGCTGGTGCTGATTATCGCGCTGCACAGTAGCTGGCAGGCGGTGCAACTGGGGGCTTACCATGTGTTGGCACTGACCTGGGGTTTTTACCTGGGTTTGCTGGTGCTGCTGCGTTATTCCAGGATCAGTTTGCGCACCAGTGCGGTCGGCTTCACTGTGGCGGTCATGCTGGCCGGATTCTGTATCCTGCTGTTTAATCAGGATTTTTCCCTCGGAAAACTCGGCATTATCTTCATGTATGCTTTGCCGACCATCGCGCTGATGTTTTTTCCGCTACGGGTGATGTTTGGTCTGATGCTGCTGAATTTTATTCCGTTTATTTTTCTGCTGTACAACCAGCCTTTGCCGCATCTGACTGACATTTCCATCACGCTGCCTTCCTCACACGCCTATTTGCACGGCCTGATTTTTCTGTTTTTTAATTTGTGTTTGCCACTGGCTTGCGCCCGGATTATCCGCACGCTGCAAAAACACAGCGCCAGCCTGCAGCAAGCCAACAAAGCCATCTCGCAAAGTCATGATTTTTATGAAGAACTTTTCGAGAACAACGGCGAGGCCACACTGCTGTGTGCCGCGAACGGCCGTATCATCAAAGCCAACACCAAAGCCCGGCAATGGCTTGGCCTTGAGCCCAACAGTCATGCTTATCTGCCGCAATTACTGCAACCCTTACAGGAATCCGCGGATGCCGCTTTCTGGCTGGCGCAGGATTTACCTTGTGTGGCCAGACAACAGCCGGGCCGCCAGCTGCAGCTAAAACACATGGTGCGTACCGGCCAGCAGCACCATATTCTGCAATTGCAGGACGTGACGGCTTTGCATCAGTTGCAGCAGAAACTGGATCAGCAACATCTGACGCAGAATATCTGGCAGCTGTATGACCGGCTGACCTGTTTACCCAAAGCCAGCTTTTTTCATCAGCAGGTGAATGAACGGCTGGCACAATTGCCCGGCGGCCACTGGCAGCTCTGCCTGATCATCCGGCTCTGTCATATCAAAACACTGAACCAGCAATATGGCTATGAGTTTGGCAGCCAGTTGTTGCAACAATTCGCCGGCCAGCTGCGCCAGAGCCTGCGGCCGGACGCTTTGATCTGCCGGCTGCGTGGCGTCAAATTTGGCCTGTTGATGGCAGTGCCACCCGACGAGCACAGCGCCAGTCAGCTGGCAGAAAGCCTGCACCAGCAGTTGCCGCAACAGCTGCAGATTGGCAATCAGCAAGTGCAATTGCGTTACCACTGTGGCTACTGCCTGTCTGGCAACAGCCATGACGCGGCCGCCTTGCTGGAACGCTGCGAAATCGCGCTGGAACAGGCCGACAATAACCAGCCGGTGGTGCAGTTTGCCACCGAACAGGCCAGTACTCTGCAGCGTAACTACCAGCTGGCCAACGCTTTGCAGGAAGCCATTCGCCAGCAGCAGTTGCAGCTGTTCCTGCAGCCTAAAGTGAACCCGCAAGGCCAGATCCGCTCTTTCGAAGCGCTGTGTCGCTGGCAACACGAAGGGCAATGGATAGCGCCAGACTTATTCATCGGGCTTGCCTTGCAGCATGGTTTTATTAAAGCGGTCAGCCTGCAGGTGCTTGATCAGGCCATTGCAATTCTGGAGCAGTGGCAACAACAACGCTGGGAGTACCCAATCGCAATTAACCTGGCAGGCCCCGAGCTGCTGGATGACAGTTTCTTCGCCCATTTGCTGGCGCAAAGTGCGCATTACCCCTGGCTGACCCGCCTGCTGCAGCTCGAAATCACCGAAACGCACATCACAGTGCAGGGTTCTGCGCTGCATACCCGTTTGCGGGCGCTCAGCCAGTATGGTTTCAGCATCGCAATTGACGATTTTGGCACTGGCCACGCGTCGCTGAGCCAGTTAGTGGAGTTGCCTGCCGATACGCTGAAAATCGACCGGCGCTTTGTCGCCGCCATCCCACAGCATCGCCAGCAGGTGAAAGTGCTGCATACCACTTTGCAGCTGGCACGCGCGCTGAATATGACCACAGTGGCGGAAGGGGTCGAGAACGACATCCAGCGCCAATTTCTCGCCACGCTTGGGGTGCCATTGCTGCAAGGCTATTTGTTTGGCCGGCCGGCGCCGGCGGTCGAATGGGAAGCCAAACTGCGACAACAGCTGCCGGCCATACAAGAGGTCAGTCCGTTAACGGCCGCATCGTCGCGTGTGGCTGAATGAGCTCCGGCCAGGCCACCTGCGACTGGCCTATCACCATAAAATCGGGGTTGGCCAGCGTTTCGCGCTGGTTGTAGCTGAGCGGAAAAAACTGGCTGTCGAGGATACGGCCACCGGCTTCTTCAACAATGATATGCACAGCACCGGTGTCCCACTCGCCGGTCGGCCCCAGCCGCAGATAACAGTCGGCGCCGCCTTCGGCCACCAGACAACTTTTCAGTGAACAACTGCCCAGCGCAATAAATTCAACCTGTTGCTCGGGTGCCAGCAAGGCACTGATCAGATGCTGCGGCTGACGGCGGCTGACCGCGATGCGCAGCGGGTCGCCGGCATTGTGACGGCGCACCTGAATGTGATTAATCAGATGACGCTGCTGCTTAAAAGCGCCATGACCGCGGGTGGCGTAATACCAGATTTGTTCTTTTGGCCAGTAAATCACGCCAAGCGCCGGCCAGCCATGCTCCACCAGCGCAATGCTGACGGCAAAATCGCCACTGCGGGCAACGAACTCCTGAGTCCCGTCCATCGGGTCAATCAGCCAGTAACGCGGCCAGTGCTGGCGCTGGGCCAGCGGCACTAAATGACTTTCTTCCGAAATGACCGGGATGTCCGGCGTCAGCTCCGTCAGGGCGTCAATAATGATTTGATTGGCAGCATAATCGGCCGAAGTGACCGGGCTCTGATCCGCTTTGGTTTCGGCAGCAAATTCGCCGCTCTGATACAGCTGCCAGAGCCGTTCACCGGCTTGTTGCGCTGTGGCTTTGACGGGTTCAAGCAGTCTGCTTAAAAACATCGGGGTGTTTGTCCAGGTATTGGCGGGCCAGGAACAAGGCGGCCACGCTGCGCGCTTCAGTAAAATCGGTTTGTGCCAGCAAATCTTCCAGCTGTTGCCAGCGCCACGGCACCAGCTCGAGTGGCTCAGGTTCATCACCGGGTAACTGCTCGGCATAAAGCCCCAGCGCCAGCACAATGTGCATTGTAGCATTAAAATACCCGGGGGCGAGCGCCACTGTTTTCAGCTCGGTCAACCAATTGGCACCAAAGCCGGCTTCTTCTTTCAGTTCGCGGTTAGCCGCCTGCAGCACATCTTCACCAGGGTCTATCAGCCCTTTGGGAAAGCCCAGCTGATAATCGTGCGTGCCGGCGCAGTATTCACGGATCAGATAAAAATGCTCAGGGTCCGGGCAAGCCACCACCATCACAGCGCCCCGGCCAGAGCCGCGCATCCGTTCGAACAGCCGCTGTTCGCCATTACTGAATTCCAGCTGCACCTGTTCGATTTTAAACAAACGGCTTTGCGCCACAATGTCCTGCGCCAGAATGCGCGGTTTTTGCCGGTCATGCGGTTGGTCCGCCATAGCTTCGCCTCTGTTACAATGTCTGCCGGTTATCGGCCCGTCTGCACGGCGGCCGGTAACGTTCTGATGTCCCTACTATAAACCGGAACTATGGAAAACCCTATGCTGGATTGGTCGCGTATTGACACTGTTTTACTGGATATGGACGGCACTTTGCTGGATCTGCATTTTGACAATCATTTCTGGCTGGAACATCTGCCCAAACGCTGGAGCGAAATCACCGGCATTGATGAAGCCGAAGCACGCGCCACCCTCAAAGCCGAATACGCAGTATTGCAAGGCAAAATCGAGTGGTATTGCCTCGATTACTGGACGAAGCGGTTGCAGCTGCCCATCACAGCGCTGAAACGGGAAATCATCGAAAAAATTGCCATGCGCGCCGACACCCCGGCTTTTCTGGACGCCCTTAAACAAAGTGGCCGTCGCATTGTGCTGGTCACCAACGCCCATCCGGACAGCCTGTCGCTGAAAGTCGAGCGCACACCACTGAGCCAGTATTTCGACGAGCTGATTTCCACCCATGAATTTGGCGTCACCAAGGAACAACAGGAATTGTGGCAGCGGCTGCAACAACGGCTCGGTTTTGACCCGGCCCGCACGCTGTTTGTCGACGACAGTCTGCCGATCCTGGCAGCCGCCCGCCAGTACGGCATTGGTCAGTTACTGGCGGTCGCCAATCCGGACAGCCAGCAGCCGGCGCGTGATATTGATGAATTTGTCGCTGTGAGCGACTACCGTCCCTTAGTGCCGGCAATTCTGGCGGCGCCGGTCGCAACCGGCCACTGATCAAGAACGATGAGGCGGCATTGCTGCATTGCCGCCATTTGCTTTACTGCGCGCGAATTTGTCCGCCGAGCGTGATGCGATAACGACCTTCGTTATCAGGCTGGCTGACAAAACGCATCGCTTCGTGCACTTCTTTAGGCATAGTGCTGTCTGGTTTCAGCGTGCCGTTCAGCGCGTAGCTGCCGGCCAGTACATCTGCGGTAACCGCCAGCGCCAGCGGATTGTCAGGCGTGGTGACCAGACGCAGATTGCCTTGCTGACAGCTCAGTGTGCCGTCAATTTGGCGTAAATCCAGCCAGCCGATCGGCGATTTGAAGCGGGCCTGTTGCCAGCTCGCCGTACCGTTTAACTGCTGACAATAAGGTTCGCCTTGGCTAAAAGCCGCCACATTGAGCACCAGTACACCGGCGGCTTCGACCGGCATCGGCAGTTGCAGATGACCGACCAGACCGCTGATTGGCCAGCGCACAGTCGCATCGCTGAGCGCAAAAGAGGCCGGACTGACGCTGGCATTCAGCTGCACAAACGGCAAACGGTCATCGCGGATATCGCCGGCTTTCAAAGCGACACCAAGCCGGCCACGCCACAACTCGCTGAAACTCAGCTGCCACTGCAGCCGGTTCAGATAAAACGGTGGTACCGCCACAGTGTCAATCTGGCCCTGCCATAACGACCCCTGTACAGCGCCAAGCTGCACATTGGCCGGTAATGGGGCCAGCTTCAGCCAGACGGCCGCCGGCGTCAGCACCAGCATAAACACCAGGTAACTGATGACGCCCGTCAGAATCAAGGTAAATTTCTTCATTACAGGTACTACTCCTGACCTGATTATTCCAGCAACAAGCGGCGCACCCGCACCACGCCGGCACTGTCGGTTTCGCTGACTTCCAGTTGCGCCAGCTGCACGCCTTGTTCGGTTTGCAGATGTGCCAGCCAACGCAGCAGGTTTTCAAACGGCAGATCTTCGAGCATCAAATCCAGTTGCTCGTTTTTCGGCTGCATCCGGCTCACTTTGATGTCAAATTGCCGGCTGCTTTGTGCCACTTTGTCATTCAGATTGCCGCCACTGCTGGCCGGTGTTGCCGCCAGTTGCGGCAGACGCGCTTTCAGCCAGACCAGTTGTTCTTCGGCGGTTTGGGCCGCCAGTTGCTGGCTGTTGCGGTTTTGTTGTAGCGGCTGCCAAACCAGCGCGTAAAACAGGCCGATGGCGCAGACCACTGCGGCCACACTTAGCAGCTGTTGTTCGCGTTTTTGCAGGCCACGCCACCATAATTGCAGTTCTTTCATGATTTCCCCCGCAACGTCAGCGTGCCCTGCACTTTGCCGTCAATCTGGCTTAACGCGCCCTGTTCCACCTGCAAACCTTGTTGCTGCAAAGCGGCGCGCAAACTCTCAAACCGCTCGTAACTGGCTGCGGTGGCCAGCACTCTGAGCTCTGCTTTTTTACTTTCGTATTTCAGGTTATTCAGTTTGACCGGCTCGGCTCCGCCCAGTGCAGGCTCCACCGCACTCAGCAGCGCCAGCAAACTGTGTTCGCCGGCATTGCCACTGGCCGCCAGCTTCCGCTCGACCTGACGTTTGAGATTGACCAGCCGCTCCTGCGGAAACTGTTGTTTATAAAGCTGGGCAGCCTGCTCACGGGCCTGTTCGGCCTGCTGACTGAACTGCCAGCCTTCCAGCCCGATCACCAGCAAATAGGCAACCAGGCAGGCACCCGCCAGGCTGCCGCTGAGCCGCCACTGCTGCCAGTATTTGTTACTGGCTTTTTTCGGCGCAAATTCACCTTGCAGCAGGTTAAACCGCACTGTGCCCAGCTGCTGCGCCAACAGCGCCAGCGGCAACTCGGCCGGCGCCAACTGATGCGGCACCGCCGCCAGCGCTTCCGGCCACGGGCTGTAACTCAGCACCTCTGGCAGATCAGCGAGCAGCAGATAGTCGGCAAACCAGCTTTGGTCGACACAGCTCAGTTGCCAGTCGCCCTGACGCAGCAGCCACTGCTCGCCCAGTTGCAAGGCAACCGGACTGTCCAGTGCCGGCAGCAACAAAGCATCCGGCAAGACACGCTGCGGGCTAAAACCAGCCTGTTGCAACAGCTCCAGCCATTGCACCAGCAACTGACGACGCAACACCGCAACCTGCTGCAGATACTGCTGTTCCTGCTGGCGCACAGCGCCGGTCAGCACCAGCAACTGTTCAATATCCTCGGCCTGTTCTTCTTCGAGCATATAAGGCAAAGCCTGCAGCAATTGCCGGTTTGGCTTGCCCGGCAACGCGACTTCTTTGAGCACGACATCACAGGCCGGCAATAAAACGGTCAGCACCCGATGACTGCCGACCCGCTCGGCCAGCGCAGCCAGTTCAGTGGCATCCGCCAGCTGACCGGACGCGATGACTTCGGCCGCTTCGGCAGACCAGACCAGCCACCAGATCGCCTGTTCCGGCTTGCTGCCCAGCCGGATTATTAATTGTTCACTCACCCAGGGCCTCCAAAGCGCCGCGCGACTACCTTGACCTGATCCCCTTCCAGTTTGAACAGGGTGACCAGACTAAAATGACTGTCGGCAGTATCGACACCGATCTCTGCCTGAAAATATTCGGATTTCACACTGAGCAAGCCTTTGACGTCGTCGCTGAGTGCCTGTGTGATCCATTGACTGTTACTGCTGATAAAGTCATCCACGCTGTCATACCCTTTGTCGGGCCGGCTGCCAATCAGGCTTTTGGCGTCGTCCGGCGACAAGCCGGGGATCAGGCCCGCCAGCAGGGCTGCATGTTCTTCTTTCAGCGTGTTGACATTCAGTTGCAACCGGCTGACGCCTGGGATCACACAAACCAGCGGTGCCACCAGCGCATAATCGGCCGGCGTCACATCCAGAATGGTCCTGAGCTCCGATTTACTCACCATCAGACTGTTGGCGGTGTAATACGGATGTTCCAGCGCCGCATAATCGTTCTCTTCAGCCCCACCTGCGCTTTGCAGCGTGCTGTCCGCGTCCAGCCAGTCAGTGATCCGCGCCACCAGATAATCTGGCGGCATCGACAAATCGACCGCACTTTGCTCCAGCAGCCGCAAAAATGATTGCTGGGCGGCGGTTCCCAACCTGCCGTCGTTACCGCTTTTGCCGTCATTCTTTTGTTGGCCGCCGTTTTGCGGGTCTTTTTGCTGACCATCGGCCTGACCGTCAGTACCGGGATTATTATTCTGGCCGCCGTTGTTGTTTTGCGCACTTTGTAACGCGTTCAGATTAAAACAGGCTTGCAGATCGGTCACCGAGCCGCTGATCACCGCCTGCTCCGCCGGAAACACCGCGCCTTGTGTCGCCCATTCCTGACTGAGATTCACCGTCTCTTTGCCGGCGGCCGACTTTTTCAGCAAGCGCTGAATAAACTGCTCCGCGCCCAGTGCCAGCCATAAACTTTGCTGGCGTTGCTGCAGATTGATTTGTCGCTGCAATTCAAGTTGCAGGCGGCCACTCATACTGGCGGCAATTAACACCACAAAAGCGACCACCATCATGACGGCAATCAGCGCCACACCTTGCTGTTTCTTCATTGCTCACCCCGCGGTGGCAAAGTAAAAATCCGCTCCAGAGTGCCAAATTCCGCAGATTTGAGCCGGATACGGACAGCCAGCGGCCAACTGGCCTGATCCCAGAATTCTTTCCAGATCTGCTGATTATCCTGCACCTGCAGATAGCTGATTTTCAGCTCGTCGACTTCTTCCAGCAGCAGCTGAATATTCGGCTCAGTGCCGGTCACAGCATCCGGATACAGATAATACAGGCGCTGAAACTGGCGTTCTTTTAACCGGTAGCCAACCAGCTGCACTTCGCTGCGGGGTAACACCATGCCCGGATTGGTCCAGCCGGCATGGGTAAATGTCAGCCCGTCGTCATCACTTTCAATCCAGTTCGACGCGCCGGCCAGCGTTTGTTTGAGCGGCGCTTCGCCATTCACCCTGACCTGCCGGTTGCTGATTTGCCACAAGTCCCGCTCCAGAATCATCATCGCGCGCTGAATTTGTTGCAGTCGCAACCCAGCCTGTTTCGAAGCCGCATCTGAACGTGTCACGCTGTCCAGCACAGCCACTGAAGCGAGGCCAACCAGCGCGAAAATCGCCACGGCCAGCAACATCTCAATAAAAGTAAAACCGCGCTCAGCCCGCACTTTGCCGTCCGATAAATGTTTGCAGGGTGGTGACCACACGTTCAGGCTCTTCCTGCGGCCGCACCGTCAGCCGCAGCATACGAAACTCAGCATCTTCGGTTTCCACCACTTCCAGCACCCATTTCCAGCGGGTTTTGCCCATTTCGGCTTCGCCTTCAGTGGCCTGCGGCGGCCATTTGTCACTGTAATCCAGCCGCGCCAGCTGCAACTGATTTTCCGCGACGTAACCTGCATAGGTCATCTCTTCCACGATGCCCATGGCGCGGATGTGCTCAGTGGTCGCCCGCATCACGGCGACGCCGGCAATGGCAAAGACCGCCATCGCGATCATCAGCTCAATCAATGTGAAACCGCGCATGACGCGGTTAACGGCCCTGTTCAATGACACCCCGCTCCAGCGGTATGCTGAACACTGCTTTTAAACTCTGCGTCAGCAGCGGCTGTTCGGAATCTTCGCTCAGCTGCAACAAAAACGGCGTCACTTCACCACTCGACAGAATAAAGACATTCGGATATCGCGGGTCTTTTTTCTTCGGCGGGACCGTCAGAATACCTGTCTGTTTTTTCAGCGGTTTTTTCACTTTACCCGCCGCTCTTTCTTTGTCTTGTTCGGCCTGCTGCCTGGCTTCCTGCTCGCGTTGCTGTTCCACTTCCAGTTCATCAAAACTGTTTTGTTCCGACAACGTATCGTCATCCGGCGTGAAATCAGCCTGGCTCAGCAGATTCTGCTCGGCCCAGTCCAGCCCATCCAGCTCGATGCTGGCTTTAAAACCGGGCTTAAACTCGTAAGGGGCCAGTGATTTTGGCTCTTGCACAGAGCGCCACCTGTCCTCTTCAAACAGCATAAACCGGTAACCTTTGGCGTCGATATAAAGGCCAAGCTCAACGTTTTTCAGCATCGCAAGCTCGGCCGCCAACTGAATACGGGCCTGTAATTTTTCCGTTTCTTTACCAAGACGTACGCTCCGGCTTTCCCCGCTGAAGCTGTACACCACAGTGGCGGCCAGCAAGCCGATGATCAGGATCACCAGCAACACTTCAATCAGGGTAAAACCGGCGCGCTTGAGCATCAGTTTTGTTGCTCGTTATTGCCGTCCAGATTCCAGTTGCCGATATCGTCATCTGTGCCTGGTGAACGGTCTGGTCCACCGGAAAAAATATCGACTTTGCCCATTTCGCCGGGGCTGGCCAACTGGTACTCCATATTCCACGGATCTTTCGGCAACCGTTTGATGTAACCACCTTCCGGGTAGCTGCGTGGCATCGGTTCAGAAGTTGGTTGCGTCACGAGTGCCTGCAAACCTTGTTCTGTGGTCGGATAAAAACCATTTTGCATCTTGTACAGGTCCAGCGCGTTTTCCAGCTGCTGAATATCCACCACCACTTTCTGCCGGTCGGCCTGTTCTTTATTTCCCATCAGGTTGGGCACCACCATACTGGCGATGATGCCCAGAATGACGATAACAACCATCACTTCAAGCAAAGTGAAACCACGTGAACGTTGCATTGTATTAACCTCCTCCAACTAAATTGTTCAGTGCCAGAATCGGTTGCAGAATCGCCATCACGATAAAAAGCACCATCCCGGCCATCACGGCGACCAGCGCCGGTTCAAACACTTTCAGCGACACTGTCACCAGCGTCTCAAATTCTTTGTCCTGACTATTGGCTGCCCGTTCCAGCATGCTGTCGAGCTGACCGCTTTTTTCACCACTGGCAACCATATGCAGCATCATCGGCGGAAACAGCCGGGTCTGATCCAGCGCAGAGCGCAGCGATGTGCCTTCACGCACCCGCAGCGTCGCCTCGCCAATCATTTGTTTCATATAGGAATTATCAAGTACGTCGGCACTGATGCGCATCGCTTCGAGCAAAGGCACGGCACTGGCATTGAGAATACTGAGGGTACGGGCAAAACGGGCAGTGTTGAGACCACGCGCTACTTTACCCAGCAGCCCCAGCCGCAGCACGCTGCGGTCATACTTGAGCTTCAGCGCCGGGTTTAGCAAAGCGCGTTTGAGCGCCACTATCGCCAGCATCACCAGCACCACCAGATAGAGCCCGTAACTGCGGATAAATTCGCTGGCGGCAATCAAAAATAAGGTCGATGCCGGCAAAGTCTGACCCATATGCTCAAACTGCTCGACAATTTTCGGCACCACAACAGCCAACAGAATACTGATCACCATCACGGCAAAGAAGGTCAGAATGGCCGGGTACAACATGGCCTGCATCAGCTGACTGCGCATATGCTGACGCTGTTCGGTATAGTCGGCCAGCCGGTTCAGCACCGCATCCAGGTGACCGGATTTCTCGCCGGCCGCCACCATAGAGCGGAACAAATGGTCAAACACATGCGGAAACTCGGCCAGGCCTTCAGCCAGGCTGTAACCTTCCACCACTTTGGACCGCACGCCCATCATCATATTGCGCAGGCGCGGTTTTTCGCATTGCTCCGCCACCGCCTGTAAGGCATTTTCGATCGGTAAGGCCGCTTCAACCAGCGTGGCCAACTGGCGGGTGATCAGCGCCAGATCGGCCGCACCAATGCCACTTTGGAACCATTTACGACCACTGGCGATGATCTTTTCCTGCTGCGAAGCCAGTTCGATACTGACTGGCGTCAGCTTGCGCTCGCGCAAAATCTGCCGCGCCTGACGGGCGTTATCCGCTTCCAGCACGCCTTTACTGGTTTTGCCACGCGCATCAAGCGCCTGATATTCAAAGGCGGCCACTATACATCCTCACGCGTCACGCGCAGTACTTCTTCCAGCGTAGTCAGCCCGTTCAGGACTTTGGAAAAACCATCCTGGCGGATACTGGGGCTTTGGCTGCGGATATATTTTTCAATCGCCTGCTCACCTTTGCCGTTATGAATAAGTTCACGGCAATGCTCATCGACCACGATCAGTTCATGAATACCAGTCCGGCCGCGATAGCCGGTCATGTTGCACTGCTCACAGCCAACAGCGCGGAAGATCAGCGCTTCATCGGCTTTTTTTAAGCCCAGCATGGCGCGTTCTTCTTTATCCGGCTCATGCGCCTGTTTACAGTGCGGACATAAAGTGCGGACCAGCCGCTGCGCCAGCACGCCGAGCAAACTTGAAGACAGCAGGAAAGGTTCAATCCCCATATCTTCCAAGCGGGTGATAGCGCCAGAGGCGGTGTTGGTGTGCAGCGTCGACAGCACCAGGTGACCGGTCAAACTGGCCTGCACCGCGATTTGCGCCGTTTCCAGGTCGCGAATTTCACCGACCATCACCACGTCCGGGTCTTGCCGCAAAATAGCGCGCAAGCCACGGGCAAACGTCATATTCACTTTGGTATTGACCTGGGTCTGGCCTATGCCTTCCAGTTCATATTCGATGGGATCTTCGACGGTCAGGATGTTGCGATCTTTGGTGTTGATATCGGTAAGACCGGCATACAGCGTGGTCGATTTACCCGAGCCGGTTGGCCCGGTCACCAGAATGATGCCGTGTGGCTTTAAAATCAGCTGGGCAAATGCCTGCTGCACCGACAGCGTCATGCCGAGGTCAGCCAGGTTCAGGTGCGAGTTGTTTTTATCGAGCAGACGCAGCACCACACGCTCGCCATGGCTGGACGGCATCGTCGACACCCGCACGTCGACCGCGCGGCCGGCAATGCGCAGACTAATGCGGCCATCCTGCGGCACCCGCTTTTCCGCGATGTCGAGTTTGGCCATGACTTTAATCCGCGACACCAGCAGGCTTGACAGCTTGCGGTTTGGCCTGAGCATTTCTCTGAGCACGCCGTCGATCCGGAATCTGACGACCAGAGCTTTCTCAAAAGTCTCAACGTGAATATCGGAAGCGCCGAGTTTAATGGCTTCACCCAGCATCGCATTAATCAGTTTGATGATGGGCGCGTCGTCTTCGTTTTCCAGTAAGTCTTCGGTTTCCGGAATTTCATCGGCCAGCGAAGCCAGATTCACTTCGTTACCGATATCCTCCATAATTTGCTGCGCTTCGCTGGAATCGCGCTGATAAGCCGCTTCCAGCATGGCTTCAAATTCAACCGCGGACAGGCGCTGCACACTAAAAGGCTGGTTGAGCAGACGGCGGACTTCCAACAAAGCCGACGCCGCGGTCTCCGGCTGGATCAGCAGCTGCCACTGGCCATTGTACTGGCCTTGCAGCAACACTTTATGTCTTTTGGCAAAACCAAACGGCAACCGTAACCGGCTGCCGCTGCCTTCCGGCAGATCGACGCCGGCCATTTAGTTATTCCCCTCAACGGCCGGCTGCTCGCCTGAATTCACCGCTTTTTTGTCCATCGCATCCAGTTTTTGCTGAATTTCCGGCGGCAGTTGTTTTTCTTCGCTCCAGCCCGGCAGCGCTGGCGTGTCGGTATTCGGCAACAGCGAAATACCCTGCTCCTGCTTGGTCAGTTGCTGTGCGCGCATATAGTTGTACTTGCGCTGGCTCACTTCGTTCATCACGCCGCCGTCACGCATAATGGTCGGTTTGATAAACACCATCAGGTTACGTTTTTTCTTGCTTGAGCTGGTCGAGCGGAACAAATGCCCCAGCACCGGAATATCGCCGAGCAGCGGCACTTTGGATTCACTTTGTTGCACATCTTCGTCAATCAGACCGCCCAGCACCACAGTGGCGCCATCATCGGCCATCACAGTGGTTTTGATTTCGCGTTTGGCGATAATCGGGTCGCCATCAATAGCACCGGCGCGGCTCGACACTTCCTGTTCTATCGTCAGTTTGACCGCGTTGCCTTCGTTAATCTGCGGCGTCACTTTAAGCTTGATACCCACCTCTTTGCGATCTTTGGTGGTAAAAGGACTATTGCCATTCTGACCCGGACTGGTGGTGGTCTGGATTGGCACTTCTTCACCGACGATAAAAAACGATTCCTGATTATCCAGCGTGGTTAAATGTGGCGTCGCCAGAATATTGGAGTCGGTGTCGGCTTTGACCGCCTGAATAATGGCGCCCCAGTCGTTCTTAACAACGCCCAGCAAAGCGCCGTTAACGCCCTTGAGCGCTTCGCCCAGCTGGGTGTAATCCGGATCTGCTGGCTGGGTGGTGACTTCCACGATCTCGCCCGCGCTATTGGTTGTCTTGGTTGTAGTACCAGCAGCCTTTCGGTTGGCGGTTGCTGCGCCTGCTGCAATGCTTGAAATCGGCAAACCCGAATTGGTAAATTGGGTCATACCACCGTCTTCCGAAATCAGCTGCACCCCCAAATTAATCCCGGCCGTCTCGCCCACTTCGACAATAATGGCTTCCACCAGCACCTGGGCACGGCGGATATCCACCTGCCGAATCACATCTTCAAGGCTGCGTAACATGTCTGGCTGCGCGGTGATCACCACCGAGTTACTTTCGGCATGGGCTTCGATGCTGACTTCACGGTTGCCACCGCTGCGGCTGCCGCCCTGCCCGCCTTGCTGGGACTGCGCACTGTTGGCCGCCGCGACCATCGAATTACTGACACCCTGCAGCACCTTCACTAAATCTTCCGCTTTGGCGTATTTCAGATAATACACCCGGGTATTGCCCTGACTTTCCTGCTCGGCATCCAGCCGTTTGACGATGTCAGACACCCGCTGACGCGCCTGCAGCTCACCCGACACAATCACACTGTTGGTGCGCTCGTCGGCGACAATTTTCGGAATTAAAAACTCTGGCTGGTCACCCTGCCCTTGTTTTTTATAGATATTTTCTAAGATACGCACCACTTCCGCCGCCGAAGCATAACTTAAGCGGATAATGTCGATATCCTGATTACCGGCTTTATCCACCCGCTGAATGATGTCCACCAACCGGTTCACCACCTCAGCCTGGCCGGTCATCATGATGACGTTGGACGGGTCGTAGTTGACGACATGACCACCACCGGCCTGATCGGTGAACTGGCGTAGCAAAGGGGCCAGCTCACGCACTGAGACGTTTTTAACCTGCACCACGCGCGTCACCATCTCGTCGCCAATCCCGGTATTGTTGTCGCTGACCACCGGGATATTCGACATTTTGGCGTCTTTTTGCCGCACCACTTTCAGCACGCCGCTTTTCATCTCAACCACGGAGAAGTCATACACTTCCAGTACGTTGAGGAAAAACTGGTAATACTGCTGTTCATTCAGCATCTCGTAGCTGCGCACGTTGATGCGGCCGCGCACCTGTGGGTCAACGATGATGGTTTTGTTCAGGTTTTTACCGACGATATTGATAAATTCAGTGATCTCGGTGCCTTTAAAATTCGGCTGATATTCAGCAGCATTACTAAAGAAACTCAGCAAAGCCAAGGCACCGGCTCCCAGCCAGAGCGTCAGAGATGGACGGCGTAAAGTGGTTGATTTCATTGGAATTAAACCATTCTGTACTAATAATTATTGTGACAGGTTAACCTGAATATCCTGGATTTCGCCGTCACGTTCTATTTTGATGGACGCCTGACTGGCTTCCCTTAACTCGTTGATGACGCCATAAGCCTGCTGCATATCATTCAGCCGCACACCATTGATCTCAATGGCGACGTCGTTTGGCTTCAGCCCCATGCGGGCAAACAATTCGGCATCACGGCCTGGTAACAAGGCATAACCATACATCTGACCGTTGCGATGACGCGGTGTGATACGGACATAATCAAAAAATTTGGCGGGCTCGTTCAGCATATCGCGACGCATCTCGGCGATCTGCTCGGCCGCCGGGCTGTTACTGGCTTCTGGCGGCAGTTCCTGCAGGCTGTTTTCACTGACCGCACTGTTGGCGTCGCTGAGTTTCTGATATTCAATGCCATCGAGCATCAACGTTTCCATCCGGCCGGATACCTGCAGCAGCACGCGGTCCTCCAGCACCTGTTTCAACACAGCGCTGGTGCCTTCAATCTGCTCATCGACAGCATACACCTGCTCAACACCCTGGCTTTCAATGACCGCGGTACCGAGCTCAGGTTTTTTCGTGGTCGCCACCACGCCGGTGAGTTTGACATTCAGACTGGTTTGCGGCGCATCCGCCACCACTGGTTGTGGTACTGATACGGCGGATTTTGGCTGATACTGACCAAATAACCGGGCATCCACCAGTTTTTGCAGTTGTTGCGCCGAAGTCCCCGTATTGGAACCTACAGCTGCCACCGCCGCAGGGGCTTGCACAGCCTGAAGAGCCGGTTTGGGCAGGATTAACCAGCTAAAACGAGCCGCCAGCCAACCTAATAAGATCAGCAGCAGCAGCGCAAAAATTTTATTTAACAGAGCGACTGGCAGGCGGCTGTATAAACGTTGCCATTCTGCGCCCCAGTCCAGGCCGGAAACTTGTTGCCAATTCATTGTAATGGTTCTGTATCTATTCTGGATTCATCTTACTCAGTCAGTCAGGCCTCAACAAGTGATGTTGAGATCTTTACCAATAAATCACATGATTATCACATCGAGGCTGCAGCTGTGATGGACTGTGCTCTGGAGCCCCTATCGCCACTGTGCTATGTTTCGCGCCATTGCCGGAGTGAATACAGATGACACAAAACACAACCCAGCAGGACAATAGCACAGTTACATTACGTTTGGATAAATGGTTGTGGGCCTGCCGATTTTATAAAACCCGCAGTTTGGCTAAAGACATGATTGACGGTGGAAAAGTTCAGTATAATGGGCAGCGCTGCAAGGCCAGCAAGAACGTTGAAGTCGGTGCGACAATCCGGCTGACGCAGGGAACTGACGAAAGGACTGTGATAGTCCGCGCCCTCAGTGAACAACGCCTTTCAGCACCGCTTGCGCAGCAACTCTATGAAGAAACAGCAGAAAGCCAGCAACAAAGGGCGGAACGCGCCGAACTGCGCAAACTGAATCTGCTATTCGCGCCGCATCCGGAAACCAAGCCGGATAAAAAAATGCGGCGACAGTTAATGTTATTAAAATCACAAAATTGAGGTTGTTATGAGTCAGTCCGATCAACTGCTGCGTTTTTTATTTCGCGAACGCGATGTCCGCGGCGAAGTGGTCAAAGTCTCAACCAGTCTGGATCAGATGCTGGCCGGACATCAGTACCCGCAGCCCGTCAAAACCTTGTTGGCTGAAATGGTCGCCGCCACCAGCCTGCTGACGGCGACTTTGAAGTTTGAAGGCCAGATTGCAGTACAGTTACAAGGCGACGGGCCGGTACGCTTTGTCGCCGTTAATGGCGACCATCTGCAGCAGTTCCGCGGCGTTGCCCGCCTGCAACGCGAAGTGCAGGGCAGCAGCCTGCATGAGCTGATTGGCCAGGGTCATATGCTGGTGACTATCACCCCCGTGCAGGGTGAACGTTATCAGGGCATTATCCCGCTGGTTGGTGACAGCCTGACCACGACGCTGGAAGCTTATTTTGCCCAGTCCGAACAGTTGCCCACCCGCCTCTACCTGCACACCGGATTTGATGGTGAACAGAGCCAGGCAGCAGGCTTGTTGTTACAAGTGTTACCGGTCGACCCGGCTAAAGCCCGTGAAGACTACGAACATATTGTCATGCTTGCTGATACGCTCAGACGGGAAGAATTGCTCAGCCTGCCAGCGGAAGAAACCTTGTACCGGTTGTTCAACCAGGAGGTTGTGGAACTGTTCCCGGCCCAGCCAGTGCGCTTTGTCTGCGGTTGCTCACGGGAAAAATGCGAAGCGGCCATCATCAGTCTCGGTGCTGCAGCCATTGACGAACATATTGCGGAAGGTCAGCTGGATATCAGTTGCGAATACTGCCAGACAACGTATCGGTTCGATGCCAGCCAATTACACATGCTAAAACAAAAGTTCTGATTTGATGCAGCGTGTTAGCAAGGCACGCTGCATTACTTTAACAATTCGTCGCATTCCTGCCATATTCATCTAGCCAGCACTATTTTTTATCGACTATAGTGAGCCGACCTGTAGTGTATAGACACAACCAGACAGGCGTCCCGCCTAATCGTCTGCTATAAACTGCAGTGACATAAATCAGCCGGTGTACAGGCTGCGGCCATCACCGGTCAAATAATAAACAATTCAGGAAGCATATCATGTTGGTCAAACCCTCAACCAAAACCCTGTTGGCGATGTCTATCGCTGCAGCGCTGGCGTCTCCTGCGTCAGCCAACTTCACGGTCACACAGAGCTACTCACCAGAAATCTCAGGTCAGATTGAATTCGATACATCACTGAAAAATAAAGCCTTAAAGCAAGATTTCCCACAGTATTTCATAGTACAGCTGCAAGGTGAGCCCTTAGCCGCTACTGCCGCGGCGTCCGCACAATCTGGCCCGGGCAATAAACTGAATCTGGAATCATCTTCAGCGAAAAAACAAATCGATGTGTTAGCGCAAGAGCGTCAGGCCTTTGCAGCAGCACTGAAACAAGTTGTGCCAAATGCTGAAGTAGAGCGTCATTTTGACACTGTCATGAATGCTGTCGTGGTCACTTCAACTGAAGATATTTTCGAGCAATTACAGCAAGTGAATGGCGTAAAAAATGTCTATCGCGAAGAAATGTATTACGAGCAAATGGACGCATCTCTGGACCTGATCAAAGCAAAACAGGTTTGGGAGCAGCTCGGTGGTGACATGAATGCGGGTAAAGGTATTAAAGTCGCCGTTATTGACGGCGGTATCCGCCCAGAGAATCCGATGTTCAAAGATGCCGGGTTCACCGCGCCGACGGGCAAACCTAATAACGATTATTGTGCGACCGTAGAGCCAACGTTCTGTAACAACAAACTAATCGTAGCACGCTTCAGTACACCGACCTTTGCGACTGTGCCACAAGAATACATGAGCCCGCTTGGTAACGGCGGCCATGGTACTCACGTCGCTGGTACGGCGGTCGGTGTGCCGGCTACTATCAAGTTTAACGGTTCAACCAACATCATCCCAACCGTTGGCGGCCAGCCTGATGAAAGTGGCTTTACCGAAGTGAAAGTATCGGGTGTTGCACCTGGCGCTTATCTGATGGCTTACAAAGCATTGTTCCAGGTTTTCCGCGCTGATGGTTCAGTCACTGGCAGTGGTTCCAACGTCATGTTGCTTGAAGCGCTGGACTGGGCAGTGAAAGACGGTGCTGATGTTATCAACAATTCATGGGGCGGTGGTCCTGGTGGCGACCCAGCGAGTAGTCCATATCAGGCAGCATTTAAAGCTGCAGAAGATGCCGGCGTGGTCGTCGTCACTGCCGCAGGTAACGACGGTCCTGGCGCACAAACTGTAGGCTGTCCAGGTTGTATTGAGAGTGGCATCACTGTTGCCAGCACAACGCATGGCCGTTTCTTTGCTAATACGGTCAAGTTTGGTGCTGAAACTCCAATGCTGGGTGTTACCGGTTCGGAGTTCGGCGCGACTATCACCGGTCTGACAGCTGACCCAGTGGCTAAAGTCGTTGATGCTGCGACAGCGGCACCGACCAATGCACTGGCCTGTACGGCTTTCCCAGCCGACACTTTTAAAGACAGCTTTGCCCTGATCTCTCGCGGAACCTGTAACTTTACTGACAAAATTAATAACGCCATGGCTGCAGGCGCCAAGGGCGTAATTATGGTGCAGAACAATGACGGTCAGCCCACTTCCATGTCGAATCCTGGTACATCAATTCCTTCTTTGATGATCAGTAAAGCTGACGGGACAAAACTGGCAGCCGCAGTTGCAGCCGCACCTAATACAACTGCTACACTGAGCCGGTTTGCCAGCCGTGTTATTTCTGCCCAGTTTGCAGATAATATGAGCGATTTCTCTTCACGGGGGCCAAACGGCAACAACAATATCCTGAAACCAGATATGGGCGCACCGGGCAGCAGCATTCTGTCAGCGACCTCTCCGGATCAGTTTGCCGATAAACGTGGCTTCCAGTTGAACAGTGGTACCTCGATGGCGTCACCACACGTTGCCGGTGCAGCAGCTATCATGCAACAAAAATTCCCACAGTGGACTGCTGTTGAAATCAAAACAGCACTGACTTCCACTGCGGTCAACGGCCTGAAAAAAGAAGATGCAGTCTCGGCTACCACGCCATTTGATATCGGAGCTGGTCGTTTAGACCTGAGCCGTGCAGTCAATGCCGCGGTCACATTCGACAAACCTTCTTTTGCGCAAAACCCATGTGTGATCAACTGTAACTTCACCCGTTCAATCCGTAACATGACCAACAAAGAGGTCACCTGGACAGGTAAAGTGCAATTCACCGATGGCAGCACTTCAGGTACGCTGGATAAAACCTCTATCACACTCAAACCATACGGCACCGCCGGTGATAAAGCTGATTTCGTGTTGAGTGTCGACGGTACTATGTCCACCTACGGCAACTGGGCATTTGGTAATGTCCTTTGGACTTCGTCAGACAGCGCAGCACCGACAGCAACGATGCCGGTTGCCGTTCGTGTCGCGAATACCGCTGATGCTTCTACGTTGACCACTGCCAGCAGCACAGTAATGAAATCAGGCGAACCGACACAGGTCACGGCATCTTTCGGTAACAAGCTGTACGACAAGCAAGTCACTATCGTTGCCACAGCGCCAGCCGGCACTAAACTGGTTGCGGGTTCAGAATCAGCAGTCCTCAATGGTGCTACAGAATTCTTGCTGGATGGCAATGCGAACAATGGCCGTGTATCTTGGACCGGTTTGGTGCAAAAACCAACGCTCGCTGTAGCAGCGGGACCAAGTGCAAGTTCAAGTGTCCTAAAAGGCACTGTTAGTGCAGCAACTTGTAGCGGTGAGTGTGATGACAACGTGATCGGTTACAACCTTGGCGCTTCTGGGATTACCATTAATTATGGTGGTGTCGCCTACAGCCGTCTGTACGTATCTACCAACGGCTTTGTACAGCTGAGCAACAGTGCTTCAGGCCCTGCTGCTGCTGCTGTAAACGCGAGATTGCCAAGCACCGTTGCAGCTCCAAACATTCTGGCTCCGTTCTGGACAGACCTTGACCTCGCGGGCGGTTCGTCAGGCGCTGGTACTATTCACGTGGGCACTGCGACTGTCGGTGGCAAACCATATGTGATTGTCGAGTGGAATGGTGCTGAAGTTTATGACGTGCCGGGTAACACTTATACCTTCCAAACCTGGATGGCTATCAATGGTCCTGAAGATATCAAGTTCAACTACATCAATATGGGCCCAACACCATCAGCCCTGACTGTTGGTGTTCAGGATGTCAGCCGTACCTTAGGTAACTCCTTGTTCTTTGCTGATGGCGCTACATCAACCGGTACAGCACCAGGCTCTAACTCTGGGGCTGCAGTAACATTCAAATCACCAGGAACGGTAGACCTGAAGTATGCGCTGGACCTGAGCGGTGCACTGGAGCTCGGCACCAAAGACACAGTAACCACGGCCGAAGACACCAAGTCTGTTGCAGTTGACGTACTGGCAAACGAAAAAGCTTCTTTTGTGAAGATCATCAACGTGGAAGTGACCAGCGATGGCAAGTCTACCAAAGCGATCAACAAAGCTGCAGCCGGAGCCAGCGGGGCGTTGTCAAAAGTGACCATCGCTTCACAACCTGCCAACGGTACCGCCGAAGTCGTAGAAGGCAAAGTGGTATACACGCCAAAAGCCAACTTCAATGGTAAAGACAGCTTCACTTATACCGCGGAAGACACTAAAGGTCTGAAACTGGTACCCACTGCAGTTGAAGTGACAGTGACTCCTGTTAACGATGCACCAACTGTGACAGGCGGTACTTTCACGGCAAATGAGAGCTCTTCTGCCACGTTAACTGTGACGGGGAATGATGTCGATGGTGATGCGCTGACTTACACATGGACACAGACTTCAGGTCCGTCTATGACCGTGACTGGCAATACCGCCTCTGTGACAGTCACAACACCTGCAGTGACAGCCAATACTGTCGCAACCTTCAGTGTAGTCGCCAGCGATGGCAAACTGTCGTCTGCGCCAGCAACAGTGACGCTGAACATTACAGATGTACCAACGCCTGTAGTGAACCCACCGAAGAAGAGCAGCGGTGGCAGCACAGGTTTGATTTCTCTGTTGCTGTTACCTTTACTCTGGGTACGCCGTAACCGTCGTGGCTAACATACCCTGAGCTCTGTTCATCTGTGAACAGACGTTGATGAACAAAGCCCGGTGCCTGCACTGGGCTTTTTTATAGCCAAAATGAAATTACCTTAGTAATAATTAATTTGAACAAACAAATTTTAAAACGTAAATCCCGTAGGTTTCTTGCATAAATATGCAAAAATAGCTTTTTTCACATACTAAACGCGTCCTACCCATTGGGGAACCCTGTTTTTTTTGTCGCCCGAAATGTCGACTTACGATACAATGATCAGGAACTCTAATCCCTGCTCTGTACCCGAAGGAGTCTGTTGAGAATGACCACCCAAACGAACAGTCACATTGATTTATCTGTGGCAGATCTGGTTGAACACGCCATCCGCCGTCAAGAAGGCACCCTGGCTGACAATGGCGCCCTGGTGGTCCGCACTGGTCACAGAACCGGTCGTTCACCTAAAGATCGTTATATTGTCCGTGAAGCCAGCACTGAACAGGATATCCAGTGGGGTAACGTCAATCAGCCGGTCAGTCCTGCTGTGTTTAATGCGTTGTGGGACAAAGCTGAACACTTTATCGGCGATCGCGAGCATTTTATCTCCCATCTCGAAGTTGGCGCCGCCCCTGAGCACTATCTGCCGGTAGTCGTTCGGACCGAAACCGCCTGGCAACATATCTTCGCTAAGAATCTGTTCATTACCCCTGCAACCTGGAATGCCGCCGGCAAACCTGCCTGGCAAATTCTGAACGTGCCAGGTTTCAGCTGTGATCCGGCGCGTGATGGCACGAATTCAGATGGCACAGTGATGATCAACTTCGCTGAGCGCAAAGTGCTGCTGGCCGGCATGCGTTATGCTGGTGAAATGAAAAAAGCGATGTTCTCAGTACAAAACTTCTTGTTACCGGCCAAAGGCGTGTTACCCATGCACTGCTCTGCCAATGTTGGCGAAGCCGGTGACGTGACGTTGTTCTTTGGTTTGTCAGGCACAGGTAAAACCACGCTGTCGGCAGACCCGAAACGTTTCCTGATTGGCGATGACGAACATGGCTGGGCGCCAGGCAGTGTGTTCAATATTGAAGGCGGTTGTTACGCAAAATGTATTGATCTGTCGAAGAAAAACGAGCCTGTCATCTGGGACGCGATCCGCTTCGGTACCATTCTGGAAAACGTGGTGCTGGATGCCAATCGCACACCAGACTACAAAGATGCCAGCCTGACGCAAAACAGTCGTGCAGCTTATCCGTTACACCACGTAGAAAAACGCGTCGAAGCCAACCGGGCAGGCGAACCACGCGCAGTGGTCTTCCTGACTTGTGACGTATCAGGCGTATTGCCACCGGTTTCAGTCCTGTCAGAGGAAGCTGCTGCTTATCACTTCCTGTCTGGTTACACCGCAAAAGTCGGTTCAACCGAGATCGGTTCTACAGCAGCGATTGAATCGACTTTCTCGACTTGTTTCGGTGCGCCATTCTTCCCACGTCCGGCCGGCGTCTATGCAGAGCTGTTAATCAAACGTGTGCGTGAATTCAATTCGAAAGTCTATCTGGTCAATACGGGTTGGACCGGCGGTCCACATGGTGTCGGCAAGCGTTTTGATATCCCGACAACACGCGCCATTATTGACGCTATCGTGTCTGGCGAGCTGGCCAATGTGGCCACTGTCCACCTGCCGCAGCTGAACCTGGATATTCCGGTGGCTATCCCAGGTGTTGACAGTACCCTGTTAAACCCGCGGGATACCTGGGCGGATCAGGCTGCTTACGACCAGTATGCGTCCAAGCTGGCTGCAGAGTTCGCCAATAATTTCAAAAAATACGATGTATCAGAAGCGATCCGCAACGCCGGTCCAAAAGCCTGATCCATCCACTGAACACGAAAAAGGCCGCAGTTGCGGCCTTTTTTATGCTTCAAACTTCAGCGGCCGTCTATATCTCAACCGGGCTCAAGGCGCTTGGGCGCACGCAGCGGCAAATATACAGTGGCGACCAAGCCACCGAAAGCATGATTGTGCAGGCGGATCTCGCCATGATGCATGTCGACTATTTTCTTGATGATGGCCAGCCCCAGCCCTGAACCGGCGCTGCCGCGGGCCGTATCGCCCTGTGTAAAAGGTTCAAACATACGCGCCATCTGATCTT
The DNA here is from genome assembly GCA_966252055.1 of uncultured Rheinheimera sp. Classification (GTDB taxonomy): domain Bacteria; phylum Pseudomonadota; class Gammaproteobacteria; order Enterobacterales; family Alteromonadaceae; genus Pararheinheimera. The sequence goes on from CBINNO010000012.1 coordinate 43,154, forward strand.
CCGGGATGCCAGGACCATGGTCACGCACTTGCACATACAGCCGCTGCCGGTTTTTTTCATAACCGGTCCGAACCTCTACTGCGCCCTCAGAATACTTCAGCGCATTCTCAATCAGATTGCTGAGTACCCGTTTGATCGCTATTCGCCGGATCGGAACCAACGGCAGTGGCTCCACCAACTCTGCCGTGATTTCTCGTTGCTGCAGGCGATCGGCTTCCAATTGCTCCTGCACCAACTGATTCAGGTTCTCTTCGGTCAGCGTTTCCTCTTTGTGGTGCCGGATGTAATCAATAAACTGATCGATAATGGCATTCATGTCATCGATATCACTGACAATACCATCGCGGATCCAACTGTCCTGCTCGCTGACCATTTCACTGGCCAGCCGGATCCGGGTCAACGGGGTGCGTAAATCATGCGAGACACCAGCCATCAGTAAGCTTCGGTCTTTCTCCAGTTGGCGGATACAATTGGCCATACTGTTAAATGAACGGGTGACTGCGATGATCTCAGTCG
>CBINNO010000013.1:0-40453 GCA_966252055.1 uncultured Rheinheimera sp.
GACTTTCAGCTACAACTGGATTTGCAGCTGCAACTGGCCGAAGGCCGGCTTTGGCTGGACATCACCGATCAGGGCGCCGGCATCAGCGACAGCGCACAAACCAGCCTGTTTACGCCGTTTTTCACCACCAAAGCCAAAGGCAGCGGCATTGGCCTGGCGCTGTCACGCCAGCTGATGCAGGCGATGGGCGGTGAACTGCGGCTGCACCGCGCACAACCTTCAGCCTGTTTCCGGCTCGAACTGGCGGCTTAAGGGGTGGCGGTCAGCATTAAACACGCCGGCCCGGCGCCAGCTGCCGCCAGGCGTTTTCCAACAACAGCAAATTGGCGATAAACCATAAGTCTTTGATGATAAACACACCGCTGCTGCTCAGGACGCCAGGCGCGCTCCAGGCGCCGGCAAAACTCAGCAAAAAACTTTGTGTGGTGGCAAATACCGCCAGACTGAGCAAAAAGCCGGGCCAGAACAACTGGCGCCAGCGAAATCCCAACCCCAGCAACACAAAAGCCAGCCAGTCGTACAAACCAATCAGATTAGAGGCCTGCTGCTCGTCAGCAACCCAATACAACCAGCTCAGCAGCGGTGACGATGCCACCAAATCCACAATACCTTTGGCTTCAAACGGCAGAAATTTCATGCCGCCAATCCATAGCAGCACCAGCGCCACCGGCAGATAATTGAGCCAGAACAGTTCGCGCGCACTGGCTTTGTGCCAGCGCAACAAAGTCAGAGCCAGCATCAGCAAAGCCAGATATTTAATAATGCCCTGGCCGGCACCCAACACCGGAAAGCCGCCCAAATCGGCAATGTAGGCCTGCGGGCCGGCCAGCGTTACCAGCGGAGGAATAGCCAGCAGCGCCAGGCACAGTGCCAGCGGTTTGCTGGCCCGTGATGATTTCAGCGCCCACAACGCCAGCAGCCCCGTCATGGCATGCAGCAGCGCATAAACCTGCGCGGCCAGTGCCAGCTCAGCCGCGCTCCAGAGCCGGTAAAACGCCAGAAAACCACTGATGGTGCGCAGTTGCCCCTGCTGCAACGACCAGGCTGTCAGCCCCATCGACACGGCCAGCAGGATGAGCAGCAAAGCTCTCATGATGAATACTCCATAAAGATTCCACTGCCGCCACAGACCGGCAACCGCCAGGTTTTCTTTCGGCTGGCCGGTGAGCTTTCAATGCCAGAAATAGTCAGCAGATAAAGTACAGGCAGCGAACACCGCCAAGTTTGAACCCCACCATGATGCTACCCAGATATTCGCACTGACGAGCCAGGCCTGCGATGCTGGTTTCATGCCCTGCAACGTACAAAAAACCATCAAATACATGACAAACTAACAGCCAGCTGGCAACATTCTGCTTAAAAACCGACAAGAAGAAGACGATGTTCAACCATAAGTCCGTCAGTTTAGTGTGTTGGGTGCTGCTCAGTCTTGCAGGCTGTGGCGGCGGTGACAGCGGCACCAACAGCGGGACCACCCCGCCGCCGCTGCCAGATGGCGGCAGTTCAGGCCAGCTCAGCGCCGCCCAGCAATATGTCAGCCAGCACAGCGTCGCTATCCGCTCGCTGACCGACAGCCAGGATTTCAGCGATTTGAAACCCATCGCCGATGCCATCGGGCGCGCGCGCATCGTCCAGCTGGGTGAAAGCAGCCATGGTTCAGGCTCGATGAATACCATCAAGACAAGATTAATCAAATACTTACATCAGCAGCATGGCTTTAATCTGCTGGCATTCGAAAGCTCTGTGTTTGCCTGCAATCAGGGATTTGAACGCGACCCGGCCCGCAGCGCCGTCAGTTTGTTACGCTCTTGTCTGTTTGGCGTCTGGCATACCGAAGAAGTGGCCGAATTGTTCCGCTATATCCTGTCGACTCAGCAAAGCAGCAATCCGCTGCGGCTCACTGGTTTTGATGTGCAACTGAGCGGCGCCGAGTCCCCTGAACAAATAGATCAGTTTTTCCGTGATGCCTTACAGCGTCTTGGCAGCAACGAGCAAGCGCAGATCTTGGCACTGGCGCAGCGGGTGTTCCGCTTGCAGGTGGCCGGTTATCGCTGTGGCACTGGCATCCAGACTGATTGTGATCAGATCCGCGCGGAACACAGTGGTCTCACCACTGAACTGGAGCAGGTCAAACCCTTGTTGGCAGGCCTGACGCAGCCACAGGAAGTGCTGGCCGCGATTTTGCTCGATTCTTACAGCCATGCGATCACCATGCATGCGGACCGCTTCAGCCGGCCTGGCCAGGTGTTTCGCGCCCGTGACGCCGGCATGGCCGCCAATACCACAGCGCTGCTGCAACGGCTGTACCCGACTGAAAAAATGCTGATTTGGGCGCACAACGCGCATATCGCCGAAGATTTTCCATCGCAACGCCTGCGCGACAATGCTGAACGGGTGATGGGAATGCATCTGCATCAGCAATGGCAGGACCAGTTGTTTACGCTGGCGTTGCTGATGCTGAGCGGCCAGCAGGCCGACAATAACCGTACCATCAGTGCCGTGACCGCGCACCGCACTGGTTCGCTGGAAGCCAATTTCATGCACCTGAATCAGGCCATCAGCTTTATGCCATTCAGTAAAATCAATCAGGCTGGCACTGGCGACGACTGGCTGCACCAAAGCGCCATCTACAAAGACTGGGGACGTATCGAACAAACCGCGGTGCTGGCCAATACCTTTGACGCAGTGCTGATGATCCGCGACAACCAGCCACCGCGTTATCTGGCAGCAGGTGGCAACTAGAGCGGCCAGAGCGCCAGGCCGCATTGTTGCGGCCTGGGCCGATGGCAACAGTGAGTGGGGCCTTAAGCCTCCACCCAAAAATTGCCATTGAGCAGGTTTTCGCGCTGATAAGCCGGGCCTTCAATGCCGTCATACACGACGCTGGCGCCGGCGGCGACTGCGATGATATGGCCGGCGCCGGTGTCCCACAGCATGGTTGGGCCTAAGCGCGGATAGAGCTGAGCACTGCCGTCGGCCACTAAACAAAACTTCAGTGAACTGCCGACGGCGACTAATTCATGGTTTGGATAACGCGCCAGCACCTCGTCCATGCCCGGCTGGGCGTGGCTACGGCTGCCGACAATGCGCACAGTTTCGCCGCCCGCCGCTTTACGGGCTGCAATCACTTCGGCCTGCCAGACGCCGTTGGCATCCGGCGTTTCACGAAAAGCACCAAGGCCAGTGGCAGCGCTGTAAGTTTTGGCCAGCACCGGCGCATGAATAACGCCGAGCACCGGCTCGCCGCCGTCAATCAGCGCGATATTGACGGTAAATTCGCCATTGCGTTTGATAAATTCTTTGGTGCCATCCAGCGGGTCGACCAGCCAGTAACGTCGCCAGTGCTGCCGTTCGCTCCACGGGATATCGGCCGCTTCTTCGCTCAGCACCGGGATGTCGGGCGTAAGCGTTGCCAGCTCGCGCAAAATCAGCCGGTGTGACGCCAAATCAGCGGCGGTCAGCGGGCTGTTGTCGGCTTTGTCTTCGACATAAATATGCTCAGGATGCTGGTAGACCTGCAAAATGGCGTCGCCGGCGGCGCGGGCTAACAAGCGGATCTGCGGTAATAAGGCAGTGAGTTCAGTGGTGGTAGTCAGCATAAAACAACGTCCCTGCAACGACGCGCCCCGGCGGGCGCCCGGTTAACGATAACAGCCATTATAGCGCTGGCCGGATAATGCCACGTTTCTCCAGCAGTTGCAGGCAAAGTTCAACACTGTCCTGCAAGCTCAGCACACTGGTATCCAGCGTCAGTTCTGGCTGCAACGGCGCTTCATAAGGGTCTGAAATGCCAGTGAAATTGGCGATTTCACCCCGGCGGGCTTTCTGATAAAGCCCTTTGACGTCGCGCGCTTCGCAAACATCCAGGCTGGTCGAGACAAAAATCTCGATAAAACGCCCTGCTGGCAAACTTTGCCGGATGGCGTCACGCTGGGCGCGCAGCGGCGACACAAAAGCCGACAGCACCACAAGACCGGCATCGACCATCAGACCAGCCACAGCACCAACCCGGCGCAGGTTTTCATTGCGGTCGGCTTCACTGAAGCCAAGGCCAGCACAAAGGCCATGGCGCACATTATCGCCATCGAGCAAATAGGTATGGGCGCCACGCGTCAGCAGCGCCTGCTCTAAAGCACCGGCGACGGTGGATTTGCCGGCGCCGCTTAAGCCGGTAAACCACAGCACCACGGCTTGTTGTTGCTTTTGCGCTTCTCTGTCACTGCGGCTTACCGCGTGTTGTTGCCAGACGATATTGTTGCTTTGCGATTTTGTGTTTAGTGTCATCAAAACTACCAGGCTTGATTCAGACAAGTCTGCCTGCAATCACTTTAGGTTATTGCGGTGGCAGTCAGCGCAACGCAGACTCGCCGTGAATACATCCATGTAGGCTCCTCTGCGGCATCCATGCCGCAGAGGGTCTGCTTATGCGCTGTCTGCCACTCGCTTCTTCGAGCCCTACAACATCATGTTGTCAGGCTCTCTGGCGGATTTGTAATCCATCACAACTGACTGATATCCACCGCCTGCCAATGCGGGAAATGTTTCCGCACTAAGGCGTTAAATTCCAGCTCAAAGGCGCTGAACTTGCTGTCGCCGGTCGCTTTGCCGCTGGCCAGTGCGCTGTCGACCATGCCGGCGCCGACCGTGATATTGCTAATACGGTCGATAAAAATAAAGCCGCCGGTGTCGCGGTTTTTGCTGTAAGGGTCAAACACCACAGGCTCATTGAGCTCCACTTCGACCAGCGCAATACCGTTTAATGGCAGCTCGCTGGCCTGACTTTCTGCCAGCGTATTGACGTCGATGGTATGCGCAATGGCGGTCACCTGACCCGGCACCTTTTTGCTGCCAAGTTTGATGTTGTAGGTTTTGCCGACTTGCAGCGCATCTTCGTGCATCCACACCACTTTGGCCAGTAAGCGGTTCGACACCGCCGCATGGTTGTTGGCAAGCGCAATCACGTCGCCACGGCTGATGTCGATTTCATCGGCAAGGGTTAACGTCACCGCCTGGCCGGCTTGTGCTGAGGCTAGTTCGCCATCAAAAGTCACAATCGACTTAATGGTCGATTGCTTGCCCGACGGCAACGCCACAATGCGGTCGCCCTGCGAAAAACGGCCCGAAGCGATAGTGCCGGCAAAACCGCGGAAATCTAAGTTCGGCCGGTTGACATACTGCACCGGCAAACGCGCTTCAAAGCTGTCGTTAAAACCGGTCACCGGCGCATCTTCCAGAATCGACAACAAAGTGCCGCCCTGATACCAGGGGCTTTGGCTGGACGCGTTCACCACATTGTCGCCGTTTAACGCCGACAGCGGCACAAACCGAATGTCCGGCACATGCAGCTGCTCGGCAAAGGCTAAATAGTCGCGGCGGATCTCTTCAAAGCGTTCCTGCGAAAAGCCGAGCAAATCCATCTTGTTAATCGCAACAACAAACTGCTTGATGCCTAACAGCGCACAGATAAAGCTGTGGCGTTTGGTCTGCACCTGCACGCCGTAACGGGCGTCAACCAGAATAATCGCCAGGTCGCAGTTCGACGCGCCGGTCGCCATATTGCGGGTGTACTGCTCGTGGCCCGGCGTGTCGGCGATGATAAATTTGCGTTTGGCGGTCGAAAAATAACGGTACGCCACGTCAATGGTGATGCCCTGCTCGCGCTCGGCTTGCAGGCCGTCAACCAACAGCGCCAAATCGATTTGATCGCCGGTCGTGCCGTGGGTTTTGCTGTCTTTGGAAAGCGCCGCCAGCTGGTCTTCGTAAATTTGTGCACTGTCGTGCAGCAGCCGGCCAATCAGCGTGCTTTTGCCGTCATCGACCGAGCCACAGGTTAAAAATTTCAGCAGCGATTTATGCTGCTGGCGCGCCAGATATTGTTCAATGCCCAGCTCTTGCAGTTCTAAAGCGACTGACATCAGAAGTACCCCTCGCGTTTTTTCTTTTCCATCGAGCCACTGGAATCGTGGTCGATCACCCGGCCCTGGCGCTCGCTGGAGCGCGACAGCAGCATCTCTTCGATAATGCCGGTTAAGCTGTTGGCGTTGGATTCAATAGCGCCGGTCAGCGGATAACAACCCAGCGTTCTGAAGCGCACCAGTTTTTGCTGTGGCACTTCACCGGGCTCCAGCGGCATGCGGTCATCGTCGACCATGATCAGCGTGCCATTGCGCTCGACCACAGGCCGGTAATCGGCAAAATACAGCGGCACTATGTCGATGTTTTCCTGATAGATATATTGCCAGACATCCAGCTCGGTCCAGTTCGACAGCGGGAACACCCGGATGCTTTCGCCTTTGTTGACCTGGCCGTTGTAGGTATGCCACAGCTCAGGCCGCTGGTTTTTCGGGTCCCAGCGGTGATATTGGTCGCGGAACGAATAAATCCGCTCTTTGGCGCGCGATTTTTCTTCGTCGCGCCGGGCGCCACCAAAAGCGGCGTCAAAACCATATTTATTCAGCGCCTGTTTCAGGCCTTCGGTTTTCATCACGTCAGTATGCTTGGCGCTGCCGTAGGTGAAGGGGTTCATCCCCATCGCGATCCCTTCCGGGTTTTTGTGTACCAGCAGATCAAAACCATATTTCTTCGCGGCTTCGTCACGAAAGGTGATCATGTCGCGGAATTTCCAGTCGGTATCGACATGCAGCAGCGGAAACGGAATTTTGCCCGGATAAAAGGCTTTGCGCGCCAGATGCAGCAGCACCGACGAGTCTTTGCCGATCGAATACAGCATCACCGGGTTATCAAACTCAGCCGCCACTTCGCGGATGATCTGGATGCTTTCGGCTTCCAGTTGTTGTAAGTGCGTTAAGGTCGACATAAAAACACCTTAAGTTATTGAATTAGTTGCGATGAAGTAACTGTGGCCGCAACGCAGGCTGGCCATACCAACCGAGTTTTGCCTGCAGCGCCACCACTTCGCCAATCACCAGTAAGGCCGGCGACTGCACCTGCTGGGTCTCGATCAGGCTGGCCAGCTGGTCGAGCCGGCCGGTGATCACCCGTTGTTCGGGCCTGGTGCCATTTTCCAGAATGGCGACCGGCGTGTCAGCAGCCCGGCCGGCAGCTAACAGACTGGCCTGAATATGCGCCGATTTCATCAGCCCCATATAAATCACCAGCGTCTGGTTCGGCCGGCCCAGGCTGTGCCAGTCCGGCTCTTTGCCTTCTTTCTGGCAATGACCGGTGACAAACTGCACCGCCTGCGCATAATCGCGGTGGGTCAGCGGAATGCCGGCATAAGCGGCACAGCCGGCAGCGGCCGTGATGCCCGGCACCACCTGGAACTGGATGTTGTGCGGCAGCAGCACTTCAATTTCTTCGGCGCCACGGCCAAAAATAAAGGGGTCGCCGCCTTTTAAGCGACAGACTTTTTTGCCTTCAAGCGCGAGTTTGATCAGCAGCGCATTGGTCTCTTCTTGCGCCACCGAATGCGCACCGGCTTTTTTGCCGACACAAATCAGCTCGGCGTCACGCCGCACCAGCTCTAAAATCGGCGCTGAGACTAAATAGTCGTACACCACCACGTCGGCCTGCTGCATCAGTTGCAGCGCTTTGAGCGTCAACAGCTCAGGGTCGCCGGGGCCGGCGCCGACAATAAACACTTCACCGTGGCTGGGTTGATGGGCGTCGAGCTGCGCCTGCAGCGCGGCTTCCGCAGCCTGCGGTTGCTCACGCTGCAACAGGCTGACCACGGCGGAATTAAACACTTTTTCATAGAATTGCCGGCGCTCGGCGAAATTCTCCAGCTTTTGCTGCACTTTGTGCCGGTATTTGCCTACCAGCTGCGCCAGCGGGCCTAAATACTGGGGCAACAGCGTTTCTAACTGCTCACGCAGCCGGCGCACCAGCACGGGCGCGGCACCACCACTGGAAATGGCGATTTGCAGCGGCGAGCGATCGATCACCGACGGGAAAATAAATTCGCATTTGTCCTGCTGATCGACCGTGTTGATCCAGACTTTACGCGCCAGCGCCGCCTGATGCACGCGGGCGTTTAACGCGTCATCGTCGGTGGCGGCAATCACCAGCCAGACATCATCGAGCTGAGCTGGCGCGAAATCGCCCGGCAGCAACTGCGCACGGCCTGCGGTCTGCCAGGCCCCGAACTCCGGTAAAAAGTCGTGCGACACCACCCGCAGCACAGCGCCGGCATTTAACAAAGAACGGGCTTTGCGCAGCGCCACATGACCGCCGCCAACCAACAGCACGGTTTTGTCATGTAAATCGGCAAACAGGGGAAAATACTGCACTGGTGAACTCCGCGAAAGCTGCTGTCCTGCCGTAGTCGGCTCAGATGAACAAAGCGGCAGTCGCCGGATTGTTCAGCATTTCGCCGGATATTAGACGTCTAAACGTCCCAAATCCAAGAAGCAAATCGGCTCAGATATAACTAAAAGGAATTAGGCCCTGAAAAGATTTGCTAAAAAAATGCCGGCAAGTCGCCGGCATTGCTTGCTGCTGAGCGGCTTAGCCGTGCGTACGCTGACTGACCGCGGCGGTAAACACCACGTCGGTCGAGCTGTTCAGTGCGGTTTCGCAGGAATCCTGCACCACGCCGATGATAAAACCAATGGCCACCACCTGCATCGCCACTTCCACCGGGATGCCAAACAGGCTGCAAGCCAGCGGGATCAGCAATAATGAGCCCCCGGCTACCCCGGACGCGCCGCAGGCACACACCGCCGCGACCACGCTCAGCAACATCGCCGTGGCAAAATCAACTTCAATGCCCAGCGTGTGCACGGCCGCCAATGTCAGCACCGTAATGGTAATAGCGGCACCGGCCATATTAATGGTGGCGCCCAGCGGGATAGACACAGAATAAGTGTCCTCATCCAGTTTCAGCTTTTCTGCCAGCAACATATTGACCGGAATATTGGCGGCAGAACTGCGGGTAAAAAAGGCCGGAATGCCACTTTCGCGCAGACAGGTCAGCACCAGCGGATACGGATTGCGGCGGGTGGTCACAAACACCAACAGCGGATTGACCACAAAGGCAACAAACGCCATAGCCCCAACCAGCACCGCCAGTAAACGGCCGTAACCGAGTAAACCGGCAAAACCGGTGGTCGCCACTGTTTCGGCCACCAGACCAAAAATACCGACTGGTGCCAACCGGATGATCAGGGTTACCAGATGCGAGACCCCGTGCGAAATGTCACTAAAGACTTTTTTGGTGGTGCTGTTGGCATGGTGTAACCCCAGGCCAAAACCGATAGCCCAGGTCAGCACGCCGATAAAATTGCCGGTCAGCAGCGCATTGACCGGATTGTCGACCGCCTGGAACAACAAACTTTTCAACACCTGACTGATCCCTTCCGGCGCGGCGATGGCCTGCGGCGCTTCACTGAGCACCAACGCGGTTGGAAACAGGAAACTCGCGACCACCGCAGTCAGCGCCGCTAAAAAAGTACCGGCCAGATAAAGCACCAGCACGGGTTTCATCTTGGCCTGGCCGTCAATTTTACGGTTGGCGATGGCAGACGCCACCAGCACAAATACCAGAATGGGCGCGACCGCTTTCAGCGCTTTGACAAATAAGCTGCCCAGCAGCGCCACCGACTGGCCGGCTTCCGGCGACGCGCTCGCCAGGATCACGCCCAGCAACATACCGAGCAAAATTTGTGGCACCAGGCCAAATTTAAAGCCGGACGAAGCCGGCTGCGTTGTATTTGTAGTCATTATAGGGATTTCCTGTTGAGGCACTGCCTGATTCTGCCGTGTCTGACCCGGCTCAGCAACAGTTGCCGTGCAGCAATGCGCTGACGGACCTGATTTTAATGCTGGCCTTCTATGTAACAGCAATGTTATAAAAATATTTTACAGGAGGTGTTTGATGCATAAACAGCTATGTCTGACCGTTTTGCTGCTTGGCTTAACTGCTTGCCAGATGACGCAGCCCATCCCGCAGGCGGCAGCCGTGGTCATCCCGCTGCCCGCCTGGCCCGATGCATATTTTCCCGCCAGCGGTTCCATCCCCACCCCAGAGCAGCTTTTCACGCTGACCGCAGAACAACAGGCTGATTTTGATAGTTATATGCAATCCGAATATCAGGCAGGTTACCCACCTGAGGAGCGGATCTACAACTACATGCAGAATTTGCTGGTGGCTTTTAACTTTGCCGGTGAAACCCTGAGCGCCACTGAAGTCAGCCGGACCGCTAACGGCAATTGTGTCAGTCTGGCGATCCTGACCTATGCGCTGGCGAAACAGGCCCGGGTGGAGGTCAGCTTTCGCGCCACATTCCGCGAGCCGGTGCTCGATATTCGGCAAGACCTCTGGCTGACCGCCAATCATGTCCGCAGCTATCTGCATTCGGCCACCGTGCCCGGCGCGGCAGTGGGTATCGACTATTTCCGCGACAGACTGGATTATCTGGGCCCGACACTCAGTGAGTCAGGCTTTCTGGCCATGGTGTACAACAATCTGGCGGTAGAAGCCTTGCTGCGCAAAGACATTGGCCTCGCTTATCAGCTAACCCGCCGGGCTCTGCAGTTTGACCCTGCTTTTGCCGCCAGTATTAACATGATGGCGGTACTGTTGCGTCGCCAGCAACAACCGGCACTGGCTGCTCAGTGGTATGACTATGGTCTGCAGGTGATGCCAGCCAACCTGACCATACTGGCCAATTATCAGTTGTTGGCCGAAACACAGCAGGACCAGCCGAAGCTGCAATGGCTGGCCGCACAAATGGCAAAGTCTGACAGCCCGGACCCTTTTGCCTGGTATCTGCAGGCTGCCAGCGAAGAAAAAGCCGGTCGGGTGCCACAAGCGATCGCGGCCTACCAGAAAACACTGCAAAAGGCGCCTTATTTAATGCCCGCCAATCGGGCGCTGGCCAACCTTTATCTGCATACCGGTCAGCCGGCGCTGGCCGAAAACACCCTGCAGCAGGCCCTGCAATATTCCAGCGGTGATGACAACCGGCAACTGCTGATGGCCAAGCTGAAAATGCTGCGTCAGCTGCCGGAGCGTCCCTGAAAGCATGATGTTGACGTCTGCCCAGGCCGCCGGCGTAGCGGAAGTAACTGCTTGACCAGCAAAACAAAACAAATTAGTACAACTTTTATACAAAAAATATCAATGGGGTGACTTTGCGGTTCTCTGTTGGCACTGACTAGGTTATGCAACGCCCTGCACCTTTGCGGCTGCAGTGGCGTCACACACTAAAAAGATGCAACAACAGGAAACATAACAATGAAAAAAACCACCACCCGGACCCTCTGCTACAGCGTGCTCGCTGTCAGCACCCTGACCTTCGCCGCCCAAAGTGTCGCCAGCGCCCTGCAACTGCAGCAGGTTGAACAGCTGCTGCAGGAAAACCCGGCCAATGACAGCGTTGAGCGCTACATCGTCACCTACAAACCAGTTGAAGGCCTGGCACAGGCCAGCAGCGTGCTGTCGGGCGAAGCCAGCGCACAACGCGTGTTAAAACAAAAAGGGGTGTCGTCGCTGAAGTATCTGCAAAGCATCAGTGCCAGCGTGGTCGAAGCCGATTTACACCAGGTCAAAGCCTTGTTAAAAGATCCGAGCGTCGCCAGCGTCGAAGTAGACGCCAAACGCTACTTATTTGAACTGACCCCTGCAGCCGACTCTGTGCCATACGGCATCACCATGGTGCAAGCCAACCAGGTCAGTGACGCCAATGCCAGCAACACCAAGGTCTGTGTCATTGATACCGGCTACCGGCTGGGTCATGTCGATTTACCCAATACCGGTGTGACCGGCTATGCATTCAGCGGCCATGGCAGCTGGAATACGGACGGCAACGGCCATGGTACCCATGTCGCCGGCACTATGGTGGCGCTGTCTAACGGTCAGGGCGTCGTGGGTGTGTTACCGTCCGGCCAGGCCGGTGTGCATATCGTCAAAATCTTCAACGACGCCGGCAACTGGACTTATGCCTCAGATTTGATCCAGGGTATTGAGAGCTGCCGCACCGCCGGTGCCAAAGTGGTCAATATGAGCCTCGGCGGCAGTTCATCCAGTGCCGCTGAAGAAACGGCGATGAACAATTTCTACAATGGCGGCATGTTGTTAGTGGCGGCGGCCGGCAACGGCGGCAATACCGCGCTGTCTTATCCGGCGTCTTACAATGCGGTGGTGTCGGTCGCGGCGGTGGATTCCAGCCGTAACCTCGCCAGCTTCTCGCAGCGTAATGCGCAGGTCGAACTGGCAGGCCCCGGCGTGGCGGTCAACTCGACCTGGAACAATGGCGGCTACAACAGCATCAGCGGTACCTCGATGGCATCCCCGCATGTGGCTGCGGTTGCTGCGCTGGTCTGGAGTAATCACCCCAGCTGCACCGCCGCGCAAATCCGCGCCGCGCTGAACGCCACAGCACAGGACAGAGGCACCACCGGGCGGGACACTTCATTTGGTTTTGGTATTGTGCAGGCCAAAGCGGCGCATGACCGGCTGACCGCCAACGGCTGTAGCGGCGGCGGCGATCCGGGCACACCTCCGGGCGGCGGCGCCACCTTCCCGAATCTGTCCGCCACTACCGGCAACTGGCTGCGTGGCAGCTATACCATTCCAGCCGGCGTTTCCAGCATCACCTTCACTACCAGCGGCGGTACTGGCGACGTTGACCTTTATGTCCGCTTCGGCAGTGCGCCGACACTGAGCACTTACACCTGCCGGCCTTACCGCAACGGCAATGCTGAACAATGCGTGATCAACAATCCACAAGCCGGCGTCTGGCATGTCGGTTTGCACGCCTACAGCAGCTTCAGCGGCGTGACTTTCAGTTATCAGTATTGATCCTGACCGGCTGAAAAAACCCCGCAGTGCTTACCGCACTGCGGGGTTTTATTTTGTGTCGGAGCAGGCAGAGCCTGGCGGGCCAATCTTAGGTGCCGAAGCTTTGGCAGCAAAACGGGTGTCGACCAGACTGCGGCTTTAGCGCTGCGCTATTTTTTGGCGCTGCGTCATATTTACGCTGCATTATTTTAGCGCTGCGCTGGCCACAGCACATCCGCCACCAGCGGCAAATGGTCGGAGCGGCGCTTATGCGCCTCATCGGCAATCAGCATGGCCTGTTGCAACTTCAGTTGCGTTGGTGGCAGCAACAGGAAATCCAGCCGCACGCCATCGGCCGGCTGCTGGTCCCAGCCGTAGTAGCTGTAGGCAGGGCTTGACGCATGCTGGCTGTCACTGAGCATGCTGTCGCTGGGCATGCCGTCACTAAGTAAGCTCAGCGCGTCGCGATGTTGCGGCAAGCTGGTGGCCATCACCTGCAGCAATTGATCGGTGCCGGACGGATTAAAATCGCCCATGATCACGGCAGGCACGCCATCCTGCCACTGCTTAAGCCGGCTCGCCAGCAAAGCGACCGACTGGCGGCGCGCCTCAGCGCCGAGATGATCCAGATGCAGATTCAGCACCCGCAGCAAGCGGCCGCTGCCTTTGTCGCGCAGCAGCGCCCAGCTGCAAATGCGCGGCAAAGCCGCATCCCAGCCGGCTTTGCCAATTTGATTGTCCGGGTTAAACCAGAAAGTGCCGCTGTCCTGTACCACAAAACGGCGGCTGTCCACCAGCAAGGGGCTGTATTCACCGCCGCTCTGGCCGTCGTCGCGTCCAACGCCAATCCGCTGATAACCGGGCAAAGCACTTTCCAGACGCACCAGCTGATGATGCAGCACTTCCTGTAAACCCAGCACCGCCGGCTGTTGCTGGCGGATCAGCGCAATCACCGCGCCTGCCCGGTGCGGCCAGGCATTACTGCCGTCATGGGGCGTGTCGAGGCGGATATTCCAGCTCATCAGCCGGACAGCGGCCTGCTTAGGTGCTGCAACAGCTGTCGGCTGTTTCTCCATGAAAGGCCGCTGCGTGCTCAACGGCTGTTCAGTGCGCAGCGCCAGCGCTATATCCGACACAGGCGCTGTACCCGACACCAGCGCTGTGTCCGACGGCGGCGCTGCCGGTTCGGCCGCCTGTGCCGTCATCTGCCAGCACGCCAGCAATGCCGCCAGTGCCAGCGCGCATGCCGGCCAGCGGCAACTGTTCCATCTTTTCATCGCCTGCTCCTCTGCCTTGCCGCCTGCGGCCATTGTTAACGCATTACAAACACCAGCTCACCGCCTTGCATCAACTGGCGATGATCCAGCTTGATACCAAGCGGCTTGCCGTTTAACGACCAGCTGGCGACTGTGCCGTCCAGCGGCCCTTCTGCTTTGACAATCAGCACTTTACCCGCCGGCAGTTGCAATTGCAGCTGGCGGAACTGCGGAATACCGCGCACATAACCGTCGTCGACCGGATTGACCGGATAAAAACCCAGGCTGCTCAGCACATACCAGGCTGACATCTGGCCCAAATCGTCATTGCCGGCCAGGCCGTCCGGCTCTGCCCGGTACATCGTATCGCGAATATGACGGATCCAGCGCTCGCCTTGTGCCGGTGCGCCCGCCAGGGCAAACAGATAAGGCACATGATGCACCGGTTCGTTGCCATGCGAATACTGCCCGATGAGGCCGGTGATATCCGGCGACACATGGCCGTCCATTTTTGAACTCATAGTAAACATCTGCTGGAGCCGCGCCACAAAAGCCTGTGGCCCGCCATAGAGTTCAATCAGCTTGTCGACCTGATGCGGCACAAAAAAGCTGTATTGCCAGGCGTTGGCTTCGGTGTAGTCGGTCACCCGGTGGTCGACAAAAATCGGATTAAACGGGCTGACCCAGTCGCCTTTTGCGGTTTTGCCGCGCATAAAGCCGGTCGAAGCATCAAACAACTGCTGATAGGCCTGCGCCCTTTGGCTGAATTCAGCGGCAACTTTTTCATCACCGGCCGCGACAGCCAGCCGGGCGATGGCATGGTCGTCGAAGGCATATTCCAGCGTTTTTGACACCGCTTCGACTTCCAGCTCAGACGGGATGTAGCCGTATTTGGCGAACAAATCGATGCCAAAACGGCGCTGGCGGGCCGACGCCAGGCTGGCATCCAGCAGCTGGCGGGCCGTTAAGGTGGTCAGGCCTTTAAAATAAGCATCCGCCAGCACCGGCACCGCGTGATACCCAATCATCACGTCAGTTTCGTTCGACATCAGATCCCAGGTCGGCAGCAGGCCTTGCGCCTGATAAAAGCGATACAGCGACTGCATCATGCCATCGACCCGGTCCGGCTCTGTGATGGTCAGCAGCGGATGCAGGCCACGGAAGGTGTCCCACAGTGAAAACAGCGTGTAATGCGCAGGCACTGGGCCGGTTGCAGCCGCCTGGCCATTTGCAGCCGTCTGGCTATTCGGTGCAGCAGTGGTCTGGCGAATGCTGCCATCGGCGGCAAAATAGCGGCCATCAACGTCCGAAAACAGCTGCGGCGCCAGATAGCTGTGATACAGCGCGGTGTAAAACTTGGTCAGTCGCTGCTGTTCGGCCGGCGGGATCTGGCCTTTGGCGTCACGCTCTGCAGTCACCGCGATGCGGCCAAGCTGCGCCTGCCACTTTTGCTGCGCGGCGGTTTTCACCCGGTCAAAGTCCAGCTGCGGCACTTCGGCCGCCAGATTGGCGCGGGCACCGTCGATGCTGACATAAGACAACGCCACGGCCACTTGCAGTTGTTGGCCGGCCAGCGGGCCAAAATCCAGCACCGCCGCCACCCGGTCTGCCTGTAACAGCTGACCAGCCACCGCTTTATCGCCCTGATACAGCTGCAGGCTGAACGGCCGGTCAAAGCGGGCAACAAAATGCAGCGGCTGCAGCTTGGCCCAGCCGGTCGAGACACGATAACCGACCAGCGTATGGTCATCGAGCTGACGGATAAAAGCCGTCACCGTTTTATCGAAATTCTGCGCGTAACCTAAATCAAGCAGCAGCTGCGCCGCTTTGGCCTGGCTGAAACGATAACGATGCACACCCACCCGCTCGCTGGCGGTCAGTTCGGCCTGAATGCCGTCCTGTGGCAGGCCCAGCCGGTAATAACCGGCCTGCGCCGTTTCGTCGGCATGGCTGTAACGCCGGCTGATTTGGGCATGCTGACTGTTGCTTTGTTTGGCGGCCAACGCGCTTTGGTGGGCCGGTTCGGCGGCTTTTAATTGCTGCAGGTAGTCGCCATGAAAAGGCAGCACCAGCAGATCCAGCAAATCACCGACGCCGGTGCCGGACAAATGGGTATGGCTGAAACCGACCGTCTGGTCGTCCGAATAGTGATAGCCGCCGGTCCAGTCCCAACCTTTGGAGATGTTGTCCGGACTGAGCTGCACCATGCCAAAAGGCACTACCGCGCCCGGAAAAGCATGGCCGTGGCCGCCGGTGGCGATCAGCGGATTGACGTAAGTCAGGGGTTGCAGCGGGGTCGCATCAGCCGCCTGTGCCTGCTGCTGGACAGCGGTCAGCGACAGCCCCAACAACGCGCTCAGCGCAAAATGCGGCAAGCCGCGGCCGGGCCGCCGGGCCAAGGCGCCGGCAGCAAAGAGTGAATGCAGTTTCATCGTTAGTCCTTCAGTGTGCGATACCAGAAGCGCCACAGCCACAGGCTGGTCAGCGCAAAGAGCGCAGTCGCGGCCCAGAAGCCGGACCATTGGCGGATCACCAGACAAATCGGCCAGACCACCAGACAGAGCTGCCAGGCCATGCCGACCACAATATTGGCGACATCCCGCCCTGGCGTCTGATCAGGCACAAAGGCCGGATCGGCCGCTTTGACTTTGGCGGCGATTGGCCCCCAGACACCCCAGGGCCGGACCTGTTTGTAAAACTGACACAACACCGCATCCGGTTCTGCCGGCGTCAGCAAAGTACCCGCCACCGAGCCGACCAGGCCAGCCAGCAACAACCAAGGGAAGGCATGCAGCGGATGAAGTTCAGGCGCCAGCAACGGCAGCGCCAGCGACGCCACTAAACCAGCCAGCATGCCACTGGCATAACCCCAGGCGTTGAAGCGCCACCAGTGCCATTTCAGTAAGTTAGCTGCGGCATAACCGCCAAACAGTGCACCAAAAATCCACTGCATGATGTCGTTGATCGAGGTCAGCACAAAGCCAAGCGCAGTGCCGGTCACCACCAGTAACACCGCCAGCAGACGGCTCAGTTGCACGCACTCGCGTTCGCTGGCATCCGGCTTTAAGTATTTTTTGTAGACGTCGTGTACCAGGTACACCGGCGCTGCATTGACTGACGCTGAGAAGGTCGACATAAAAGCCGCCAGCAGGCCGGCGATCAACAATCCAGCCAGCCCCGCCGGGACAAACTTGGCAATAGCGACCGGCAACAGCTGCTCAAAATCAAACTGGCTGCCGGCTGCTTTGATCTCAGGGCCTAAATACACCAGCGCCAGCACGGCAAAACCGGCCACCATCAGATAACGCGGCACAAACATCACCAGCGACACCACAGCGCTCATTTTGGCGGCGTCACTGGGTGATTTGGCCGCCAGAATACGCTGCATGTCGTAGTTCGGCACCGGGCCGGCCATGCTGAACAGCACGCCTTTACACAGCATCAGCATTACCATGATGCCAAACCACTGCATGCCTTCGCGGGCGATTTGCTCATTGGCCGCCGGCAACGTGGCCGACCAGTCCAGATCAAGCTGAGCGCCAAACCACAGGCTGTCCCAACCGGCCGGCACCATAGCCGCCAGTTGCGCCGGCGCCACCTGCTGCATCGCAATCACGCCGACCGCCACCGCCGCCAGCGTCATCAGCACAAACTGCAGCAATTCGGTCAGCACCACACTGTGCATGCCGCCTTTGACCACATAAGCGGTGGTCAGGATAAAAATCAGCACGCCGTAAGTTTCCGGCGCCAGATCCCAAGGCAAAAACACCGCAGCAAATTTACCGATGCCCTGAAAACCATAGGCGACAAAACCGATGGCGCTGACGATGGCAAACAGCACCACCACCGCCTGACACCAGTGCGCACCACGGCCGGCACCAAAGCGGGTGCTGAGCCAATCGGCACCAGTCAGCGCATTGGAGCGGCGCAGCCACAACGACAGGTACACCATCAGAAAAATCTGATTAAAAATCGGCCAGACCCAGGGCAACCAGGCGCTTTTCAGGCCGTAGAGAAAACAGACGGTGACCAGCCACATAGTGCCGGCAATATCAAACATGCCGGACGCATTGGACACCCCCAGCAGCCACCAGGGCATTTTGCGGCCGCCGAGAAAATAGTCCTGCATATTGCCGCTGGCTTTTTTCGCCACCCAAAAACCCAGCCCCAGCGTGGCCAGCAGATACAGCACGATGACGGCGAGGTCGAGGCTGCTCAGTTGCAGCAACTGATGCTGATTCATCAGGCCTGACTCCGCAGGGGCAAGCTGTTGAGCTGTGGATAGTCGCCACTGTCAGCCAGCGACTGCAGCCGCACCGCCGCCGGTAACGCGGCAATTTGCACCGGCGTTAAGCCCGCCAGCGGCAGGCTGACCTCGCGGCTTTCGCCAGGGAGTAAATCAAAAAAGTTATCCGAGAAATTCAGCACAGGCAGCTCCAGTCCGGCCACAGGGTCCAGCGACAACCAAACCTGCCGGCACAGCACTGCGCTGGACAGCCGGATCTTCAGCTGTCCGCTTTGCAGGTCAAACTGCCAGACCGGACGGGTCGCACCCGCCAGATGTTGCTGCACCGGCGGTACAAAATACCAGACTTGTTCGGTCAACAACCGGCCTTGCCCGTCGAACAGCCGGGCCTGCAACAAGGTGCGTTCAGGTGCAGCGCCTTTGAGCAGCTGCGCCACACTCTGCTGCCAGACCTGCTGCACCTCGCCCGCATGCAGCTGCAGCATCAGCGTCTCTGCGCTCTGTGTGGTCCCCGCAAAATCGAGACAACGCAGTTCCAGCCGGGCCGGCTCGGTCTGCGCGGCAGCCGGCTCGCGCGGGTCACAAATCAGCTGCAGTTGCAGCTGGCCCTGCTTTTCACTGAACACCAGCAGCTGTGGGGTAAAGCTGCGCGCCGCCTGATAATGCAGCGCCTTCCACTGGCCGTAATAATCAATGCCGGACCAGCTGGCCGCTGGCCAGGTGTCGTTTAGTTGCCAGTACAAAGTACCCATACAAAACGGCATCGCGGCGCGGTGCGCTTCAAAGGCGATTTTCAGCCCCAGCGCCTGCTGTACCTGGCTGACATACGTCAGCTGGCGGAAATCCGCAGGCGTGGCGTACTCGCCTTCCATATAACGGCCGATCAGCATATTGCCGCGCGGATGTTTCTGGTGCATCACAAAAGCCGGATCGCTCAGGTTTTGCTGCGCCGGGCGCAGGTAGCGGTCGACGCTGCTTTGAATCGGGAACGACTGAAAACCATATTCAGTCATAAAACGCGGCACCCGGCGGGCATATTCGGAAAACGGCGCCTCGCCATGCCAGACGCCCCAATAATGCTGATTGCTCAGATGGTCGGCATTGTCTTCCCAGAAGCCTTGCGGGCTCGACCTTAAATAGAATTTGGCCGGGTCCAGTTCCGCAATAAGACCTGCCAGCAGCTCACCAAACAACGTCTGATAGTCGGCTTTCAGCTGGTGCCACTGGCTCTCGCTGTAGCCAAATTTGGCCGGCCAGTCCCACCATGCAATACCCATGTCGACTTCGTTGTTGCCGCACCAAAGCGCCACGCTGGCGTGATTGCTGAGCCTTTTGATCTGATAACGCGCTTCGTCAGCCACATTAGCCAGAAATTCGTCGTGCGCCGGATACAGGCTGCAGGCGAACATAAAATCCTGCCATATCAGGATGCCGTGCTCATCGGCCAGCTGATAAAAATCGTCGGTCGGATAATAACCGCCGCCCCAGATCCGCAGCATATTCATGTTGGCCGCCGTTACCGCGGCAAATTCAGCCTGCAGTCGCTGCCGGCTGACCCGCGCCGGAAATGCGTCGGAAGGAATATAGTTGGCGCCTTTACAAAAAAGCGGAATACCATTGATTTTTAAGAAGAAGCTGACGCCTTGTTCGTCTTTTTCATTGACGACTTCGACCGTCCGCAGCCCCACCTGCTGGCGTTTTTGCTGCAGCACGACAGCATCAGATAACAAGGTCAGCGTGAAGGGGTATAAAAACGGCTCGCCCATGCCATGCGGCCACCACAGCTGTGGCTGCGGGATCCGGATATTCAGCTGATAAGTTGTGCTGCGGATGCCTGATGCCGCCGGCAGAGCTGCAGCCGTGGCAGCAGGCAGATCCAGCGTCACCGTCTCGCTCAGCAAAGGGCAGCTCAGTTGCAGCTGTAGCGGCTGGCCGTCCGCGGTTTGTTCAATTTCGACGTCCCACTGCAGCTGCGCCTGCCCGGCGTCCAGCGCCAGCAGCCGGTACTGGCTGTCGCTGATACGCGCCAGCGGCAGACATTCCAGTGCAATCGGCTGCCAGATGCCGCTGCTGACCAGCCGCGGCCCCCAGTCCCAGCCAAAGTGACAAGGCGCTTTGCGGACAAACACCGACAACTTGTCGTCCGATTTGTCATTCTCGGCGGGATACACCAGGCCCGACGCCAGTTGCAGCGGTTTGACCTGCCGTATTGGCGACAAAAAAGTCAGCTCCAGCAGGTTCACGCCCACCTGCAAGGCCGGCGCTAACGCCAGCCGGCAAGGCACAAACATATTGCGGCTTTCGCCAAGCAGCACACCGTTTAAGCGCACCTGACAGAAAGTATCAAGACCGTCGGCCTGCAAAAACCACTGACCACGCGCCAGCTCTGCCGCGCTCAGGCTGAATTCGCACTGATATTGCCAGTCGCTTTGTTCGATATCCTGCAAGCGGGCTTCGTTGTCGCTGTCAAAAGGGTCGGCAATCAGGCCGGCCGCCAGCAAGTCGGTGAAGTTACAGCCCGGCACTGTGGCCGGGATAAAATCCGGCGCCCGCCAGGGCAGGTCTGCTGCCGGTGGTGCCAGTTGGCGCAGCCGCCAGCCGTTAGTCAGTTCAAGCCGGCCCACAGTCAGAGATGCGGCAGCCGCCGCGACAGCACAAAGCGATTGAGACAAGATTAGTCCTTAGTTAACAGCTGCAATACGGCCGCGAGGCGCTTGGGCTCAACCCGGCCGTCCTGCAGTACTGCGGAATAAAGATGAAAAGAAAAGGGGGCCGGTGCAGCGGCACAGCTCAGTTGCTGGCGCAGTAATGGCAGATTGGCTGCGCTGACACCACCGCCGACCACCAGCTCCGGGCCACCCAGCGCCCGCAGTTGTTGCAGCACAGGCAAGCCCTCGACGGCGCCCCCACCACTGCCCCAGCGGGTGCCACTGCTGAGCACCCGTGCCACCGGCAGTTGTTGCAGTTGCCGCCAGGCCTGCAGCGGATCGGCACAGGCGTCGATGGCGCGATGTACCGCCACCGTCAGACCGAGTGATTGTGCCAGGGCGGTCAGTTGTTGCAGCGCGGGCCAGTGCCACTGACCTGCGCCATCCAAAGCACCGAGCACCACCGCATCTGCGCCGGCCGCCGCCAGCGCCACCATTTGCTGTTGCATCCGCGCCAGCTCAGCGTCGTGATAAACAAAATCGCCGCCACGCGGGCGCAGCATCGCCATCACGCCAGGGCGCTCGCCCCACAGCTGACGCGCCAGCGCCACCGCTGCCGGTGCCGGCGTCAGGCCATCTTCCTGCATAGCGGCGCACAGTTCGAGCCGCGCCACACCCAGTTCAGCCGCCAGCCGGACATTGTCGCCCAGCCGGCTCAAATCGTCGGTATCAAGGCACAGTTCCAGCGCCACTGCGCCCTGTGTTGCTGCCGCGTTCATGGCCGGATCTCCAGCTGTCCGAGCCGGACTGCAGCGCCGGCCGGGGCATCAACCAGCACTGAAAGCCGCTGCAGCCGGGCGCCCGCCAGCGCCTGCAGGGGCAACTGCGCCAGTTGCCAGCCCTTGTCAGCCTGTGCCGGCACCGTCAGCGTCAGAGGCCCGCGATCGGTGTCCAGTAACAGTTGAAGCGGCTTGGCCGGTAAAGCACCCGCCGCCCTGATGCCGCTCAGCTGGTAGCGCAGCGTCAGCCGGGCGCTGGCCGGTAATTCGACATCAAACTGATAAAGCGGCCACTGCAGCTGGCCCGCTTTGCCAAGCGTCAGCAGCAAACTGCTGCCACCTTGCCAGGCCTGTGCAAAGTCGTACTGGGCCCGGGCCGCGTTAACCACGTCCGGTTGACCCAGCAGCGCAAACTGCCAGCTCGGCAGAAAATCCTGCTGGCTGATATCGGTCCAGCCGGCGCCCGATTCAGCCGAGACAAAAGGTGCAGCTCCTGCTTTACCCTGCACAAACCAGAAACGACCTTGCCCGGTGTTGAAATGCGTGGCAAATGGCAGCCGCGCCAGCACAGATTTGGCCGGCAAATAAGCACCCAGCCCCGGCCAGGCGGTTGCATCCGTCTGATGATCGGTCAGTGCCAGATTGCCGTCGTCGCCGACAAACAGCCGCTGCTCGGTCTGATAAAAACGCTGCACATCGGCCGGATCTGTGCCAAAAGTGCTGTAAGCCGGCTGCTGCTGCGTCCCGGCAAAGTTAAAATTCACATTAGGGGCAAACAGCGCGATGGACGCCTGCGCTTGGGTCTGGCCGCTTTGCGGATCAGTCACGAATAAATCATGCAACCAGCGGCTTTGTTTGAAGGCTTGCTGCGCGTCGCGCTCCGGCCACAAATCGGCGCCAAAATACAGCTGATAACGCGACAGGCCGAGGCTTTCGGCCAGCTGCTTTGAGCGCTGTACCATCTCAGCCTGCCACCAGTAATTGAGGAAGATCGCATCGGCGCGGGTTTCGCTGCCGGCCGCGCCCACTTTGCCCTGTTGCAGGTACGGCAGATTCTGCGCGTTCAGCTCGTTCTGCCAGCGCACCCGGCCGTCCGGCACCATGGCGTCATACCAGTGGATTTCCATGCCGTCGGGCGCTATGGCGGTCAGATAGGTCATAAATTCCTGCAGCTTCAGCGCCAGCCGCCGGCCACGCTCCGGGTCTTTCTGACCTTTCACCAGCTGATTTTGCGCGTCTTTGACCGCCGTCAGGTCGGTTTCCTGATTGACCAGCCAGCCATCAAAGCCGTAATACAGCGCAATGCGCACCAACTGATTGGCGATGACAAAGCGGCCCTGGTCGTCCTGCTCCAGCAGTTTTTCCACAGTGTCGGCGCTGCCGCCCCACTGCGCGATGCCAAGAAACACCGAACCCAGCACTTTGACGCCGTTTTTATGGGCGGTGTCGACCCAGGGCCGCGCCGGGATCTGTACCGTCAGATCGGCGGTGCCGGCGAACCAGTTCAGAATGTCGATCTGCTGCCAGTTGCTGAAGTTGTACAAGTTAAATTGCGGCTGCGCTTGCAGATAATTGGCGAAGTTGTTCATGCCATCCGGCGCATACAGCACTTTGGCCTGCCGGTCCTGCCGGCTTTGTGGGTCCAGCGGCGCGGCAAAACGGCCGGCCAGCGGCACAGTGCTGATATTACGGGAGTCGGCCACGGCATTTTTTTCACCGGCCAGTGGCGGGCTCCAGTGGCGGGCCTGCGCCAATGTCAGCGCAAAAGGTGGCCGGTCAGGGCTGATGCCCGCAGCTTGCTGCGATCGAATCCCCTCAGCTTGCTCCGCGCTGGTACCACCTGATTGCTCCGCACGAATTCCGTCTGATTGCTCCGCACTGGTACCGCCTGATTGCTCCGCAATCGCCAACGGGCTTTGCAGCGCCAGCAGCGCCAGCGTGATGGCCCGCAGACCAGTCCGCATCAGGGCACGCAAGTCAGCCCGCGTGCTCATCTGCAAGGCAGCCAGCTGATCTCTCATGGTGCCGGGTCCGGCAGCAGATAAGCCGAATCCAGCAGTTGCTGGCGACCGGCACTTTGCACCGCGTAGTTAAAACCGCTGTGCAGGCAATAAGCACCGGCTTCACCGCTGCGACTCAGCGCCAGAAAGCCGACCTGCGACTGACGGGCTTCCGGCAGCTTGGCGGCGATGCGCTCGACCGCCCGCAGACAAGCCTGCTGCGGCGACAACCCCTGACGCATCAGTTCAACCACCAGATGGCAGCCGACCGTTTTGATCATCAGCTCGCCCTGACCTGTGGCCGTCGCGGCGCCCACTTCGTTGTCGACATAAAGACCGGCGCCAATAATCGGCGAGTCGCCAACCCGGCCCGGCAGCTTGTAAGCCGCGCCGCTGGTGGTGCAGGCACCGGCCAGATTGCCATGGCTGTCGAGCGCCAGCATGCCGATGGTGTCGTGGTTTTCCAGATTAATTTGTGACTTGGCCTGGCCGGTTTTCAGCCATTGTTGCCAGTCCTGATAACTTTGTTCGGTCAGCAGGTTTTCTTCGGCAAAACCCTGCGCTTTGGCAAAAGCCAGCGCCCCTTCGCCAACCAGCATCACATGAGAAGTGCGTTCCATCACGCGGCGCGCCACCGAAATCGGATGTTTGATGCGCTTGAGGCCCGCCACTGCACCACAGTTAAACTGATGATCCATGATGCAGGCGTCCAGTGTCACTTCGCCGCTGGCGTCCGGATAACCGCCGAGGCCAACGGTTCTGACATTGGGGTCGGCTTCCGGCACCCGCACGCCTTGCTCGACAGCATCCAGCGCCGTGCCGCCTTTTTGCAAAATAGCCCAGGCGGCGGCATTGGCCGGCACGCCATGCTCCCAGGTCGAAACCACAATGGCAGTACCGGCTTTGGCAACCACAGCTTCTTTGCTGACCGCTGGCGACGCGGCCGCTGTGTTGCTGTCGGCAGCGCCGGCGGGTAAAGCGACAGCAACCGGCAAGGCGGCAGCTACCGGTAACAAGGCAGACATTTTGATAAAGTCACGACGGCTTTGCTGGCTCATACCGCCTCCTGCTGTAAGAAGAACCAGCTGCCGCGCTCGCCGGCGTCGGCGATTGCACGACAGGGTAAGCCGGCCGGTAACAGCGGCTGCAGCTGGGCGGCGATGCTGCCGACCAGGCCAACGGATGGCGCGCCGAGCGCAATCAAACGCCGGACCACCGCTTCGACAAACTGCACCGCTTCACGGCGAATACGCAGCGCCACCGCATCGCCTTCGGCCGCAGCGCTGAGCACCAGCGGCGCCAGCCGGGCATACACCGCCTGGCCCTGCCCTAAATATTGCGACGCAAGCGCAGCCGGGTCATCGTCGGCCAGCAGGCTGTCGCTCAGCACAGTCGCCGGCGCCAGCCCATCACGTGCCAGCAAAACGGCTTTGACCGCTTCGAGGCCAAACCAGGAACCGCTCGCCGTACAATTGATCGGAAAACCATAACCGCCGATCTCATGATGCTGACCGGCGACAAAAGCCTGCGCACTAAAACCGGTGCCGAGGATCAGCACAGCGCCGTCCTGGTCCTGATGCACGCCGTACGCGGCGATTTGTAAATCTGTCGTGACCTTCAGGCTGGCAAACGGATGTTGCCAGTCAGCGAAAGCCTGATAAAACTGTGGCAGATGCAAACCGGCCAGACCGGCCGCCAGCGGTAACTTGGCCAGCAAGCTGTCCGGATAACCGGCGGCCGCAACGGCGGCACGGGCGGCGCTGACAATGGCCTGAAAACTGGCGTCCAGGCCGCCGACCGGATTGGCCGGGCCGGCAAAACCACTGCCCAGTACCTGACCACCGCCGTCAAACAACCAGGCCCGGCAATGACTGCCACCGCCATCGACGCCAAGCCCAAGCGGGGCCGTCGCCAGTGCATTCACAGGGTCCACCTTCAGCATCTGCTGTCCTTTTTTAAGAAGGGTCAGGCTCAGGCCTGACCAGAGTAAGAGGCTGAGCCTGACGCAGGGCTTTGCGCGGTGCAAAGCCCTTCGTGCAGTGCTCCAACAGGAGTTTCAGGCTCAGAGTTCAGGGCCAATCAGTTCAAATTCAGCCACTTGCATCAGCGTATCATCACCTTTGTTTTTGGTGATATTGATGCGGTAGGAACTGAACGCAAAACCGTTACCCATTTCAAACAGCTTACGCTCAAAACGGCTGTCAAACGACTCGCCAATCCAGCTGCCGAGCGGCACCCAGGTCGCACCACCATCGTTAGAACCCTCAATATTGAAGTTCTCCGGGTCACGTGCCGGTGAGTCGTCTGCGCTGGTGATAGCCAGGCTGCTGACGATCTGCGGTTTTGGCAGGTCAATCTGCACCCAGGACGGATTGGCTTCAGTCGGCGCGCCTTTCCAGTCGTTATGGTCCAGCCACTTGGTTTTGACGTTGTTATCAAAGGCTTTATCTTCAGCTTCGGCCGCACCGATACGGTTACGGGCCTTGAAGGTCACGCCTTGTGCCGAGCTGTGATCAACCGACTGGTATTGCGGACCAATCAGTTCGATTTCAGCGACCTGCATCAGGGTGTCATCGCCTTTGTTTTTGGTGATGTTAAAGCGGTAGTAGCTGAAACCTAAGTCGTTGCTGAAGGCAAACAGCTTACGCTCAAAGCGCTGCTCAAAGCTTTCACCCAGCCAGCTGGCCAGTTTGATCCAGTTGGTGCCATCGTTCGAGGCTTCGATGTTGAAGTTTTCCGGGTCGCGCGCCGGTGAATCATTGGCACTGATCAGCGCCAGTTTGTTCACTGTCACCGGGGTCGGGAACTGCAGCATCACCCAGGACGGTTCGGCCACAGTCGGCGCACCTTTCCAGTTGTTGTGATCCAGCCATTTGGTGTTGCTGTCGCCGTCAAAGGCTTTGGCGCCTGCTTCGGCTTCACCAATCTGATTGCGGGCAGTGATCAGCACGCCGGCGCCACGGGCATGGTTCAGATCCGGCAGTTGCGGGCCGACCAGACCAATTTCCGCCACCTGCATCAGGGTGTCATCGCCTTTGTTTTTGCTGATGTTGAGCCGGTAGCTGCCAAACGCCAGCGAGTTGGTCACGCTGAACTGCTTGCGTTCCAGCCGCTTGTCGAAGCTCTCGCCGATAAAAGACGACAGTGTCTGCCAGGTTTTACCGCCGTCGTTGCTGCCCTGCAGATTGAAGTTTTCCGGGTCGCGTGATGGTGAGTCGTTGGCACTGGTCAGCACCAGCGTATCCACCGCTTTCGGCTCCGGCAGGTCGACCTGGATCCAGGATGGATTTTCAGCAGTCGGCGCGCCTTTCCAGTCGTTATGGTCCAGCCACTTGGTGTTGACGTCGTTATCAAAGGCTTTGTCTTCCGACTCGCCGGCCCCGATGCGGTTACGGCCGGTGATCACCCCGGTCCCGACCGGATCTGTGTGATCAGCGCTTGGATAAACCGGGCCGACCAGCTCGATTTCAGCCAGTTGCATCAGGGTGTCGTCGCCTTTGTTTTTGGTGATATTCAGCTTGTAGTAGCTAAATGCCAGCCCGTTGACAAAGCGGAAGGCTTTACGCTCAAAACGCTCATCAAATGTTTCACCGATAAATTCCCCGAGTGTCACCCAGTTGGTGCCGTCGTTGGACGCCAGCAGCTGGAAGTTTTCCGGGTCACGCGCCGGTGAATCATTGGCGCTGGTGATCAGCAACGTATTGACGGCTTGTGGCTCGGCAAACTTAATCTGGATCCAGCTGGGGTTTTCCACGCTGGGCGCGCCTTTCCAGTCGTTGTGGTCCAGCCATTTGGTGTCGTTTTTACCGTCAAATGCCATCGCCTCGGCTTCAGCGGCACCAATGCGGTTGCGGCCGGTAATGACGGCGGTCGCGACGTTGTCGTCTGTGGTGATTTCACGCACCGGGCCTGAGCTGGTCGCCGCATCCAGGAAAGCCAATTTGACATCGACCACCTGCTCAGCGGTCAGTCCCAGCTTGGCCAGATAAGGCAGTGCCGCGATGGTTGCCAGCAAGCGCTCGCGTACCGGCGTCAGAGCCGTCACATCACCGGTTTGTGCCAGTGCGATGGCCGCCACCACTTCAGCGCTGAAGGTCGCGAAGGTTTCGCCTTCGGCCAGATGGGCAAAAGCCGCATTGACCAGCGACAGCTTGATTAAATCTGCCGCCACCAGCGTGTCTTTACAGACTTTGGTTTCTTCATCACAACTTTCGCCGGTGACAAACTTTTCATAAGCCTCGGCGCTTAATAAATCAGTGGTAAACACGTTGGCTTTCACCGCGACACCCAGCGCTTTGAGTAAAGTCGCCGAATTGGCCGCCAGCGCCATTTCATACAGCTGACGTACCGACACATTGCGGCCGCCCGCCACATCTGCGGCTACCAGTTTGGTGGCAATAGTGGTCAGCGCGTTGGCCTGGAAGCGTGCATCGACGGTGCTGTCCGCTTTGCTGGCATAAGGCACCTGCACATAAGTCAGTGTCGAGAATGTTGCACCGGCAAGCGCCGCGCCACTGAGCACAGCGCCCATTTCGACGCCGCTGCAGCTGACCGTGTCACAGACCATGCTGCTCTGGCCATCGGCACTGACGTCTACTTTAAACATGCTGTTGATGCCAAAACCTTCTTTGCCGGTCACACTGAAGCTGATTTTGCCGTCGTTGCCGGTACGGTCGCCTGAGCCCATGGTAATGGCCGAGCCGTTCAGCTGACTGACGCTGACCTTGGCGTTACGCAAAGTGCCTTTGACCGCCGAGCCGGCAATATCGGCCGCCGTGGTTTCCAGCTGTTTCGGAATATCGGTCGGGTCTGCTTCGCCGGCACCGCCGCCGCAGCCATACAAACTGGCCATCGCAATGGCAACCACCGCATATAACTTATTGTTTTTAAAATGTTTCATCTTGGTTCCTCTGAATCTTATCAACCGGCCGCCCAGGCAGCCTTGTTAAAACCGGTAAGTTGCGCCCATATAGAAACGACGGCCGCCGTAAGCGTTCTGAATAAAACGCTTGTCGGTGTCGTTGCCAAGGTGCACATAAGTGTCCGATTTGGTCAGGTTGATCACAGAGGCAGCCAACAGCAGGCTCTCCGTCAGGTTATAAGTCGCGTTCACATCGACCTGGTCGTAAGTGGCCGTGTAGTAGTTCATCTTCCAGTCGGCGTTGTAGCTGCCAACCGTCGGACCGCGTTTGTTATAAGAAGCCCGCACGCTGTACAGGTCGTCTTCATAAAACACCGAGAAATTCCATTGGTACTTGGAGCTGCCGATCAGCGGCGATTCACCGACTTTCTGCCCATCCAGTTCGACGTTGGCCTGGTTGGTGTTATTGCGGGTGTAGTTGGCGTAGACGCCATAACCACCTTCAAAGAAATGCTGCCAGAACACTTCAGTACCGGTTGAACTGGCATTGGTGCCGTTGGCCGAGGTACTGAAGTTACGCACCAGCAATCCATCGCCCCCGGCGGTCACTTGCTTGCCACCGGCGTTCGGCAGCGTGAAGTTGACCACAGGCAGGTCGCGGGTGGTGTCGATGATCAGCGGCACCACAAAGTTGTCGACGTCTTTCTTAAACATCGCCAGACCAAAGCCTGAACCTTTGCCGTAATAATATTCCAGCGAGGTATCGAACTGCGTGGATTCCAGCGGTTTTAACAGCGAGTTACCGCCCGAACCGGTCCAGCCTTCGCCGTCATAAATCGGGTCAAAGTCATCCGCCGCCGAACGGTCTGCTGAGTATTCATTGGAGGTGTAAGTCAGCGTCTGGAAACGGCCCAGCGCGTTGTAACCTGGTCTTGCCATTACTTTGGCAGCGGCAAAACGCCAGACCCAGTTGTCATTGATATCCCAGGCTAAGTTAAAACTTGGCAGGATTTTGTCTTCAGTGTTTTCTTTTTCGATGTAAACGAAATTCTCGAACTGACGCTGCGCTTCTGGCAGTTCTTTGCCAGCGGCGTCTTTCCAGTCCAGCCGGTATAGAATTTTGTCAGACGAACCGGAAGTGGTGGTGGTGCTGACAAAACGCAGACCAAAGTTACCGCGGAAGTTTTCATAACGGTAATCGGCCTGGGCATAAGCCGCTTTGATTTCCTCTTCCACGCCATAGACATAGTTCGGCTCAATACGGGTATAACGGACGAAGTTGTCTTCAAGGTGTTGCTGGTACTTGCGCCAGTCGACCGCCGGGAACAGGTTGGTATTAATCACCTTCGACAGATTACCGAGCGACTGCGGCAGCATCACTTTGGTGATATCGGGAATACCACCATTGCGCGAATAGTCGTCGTCCAGACTGATACCTTTGCCAGCTTCTGCGGCAGCGATATCAAAGCTTGGGTCCAGATAGAAAGTGTTACGGGTGTCGCGATGGATTTTGCCTTTGCGGTACTTAGTCCCAAAACGCACGGTCTCGACAATGCCCCAGTCGGCGAAATAATCGAGGTCCAGACTGGCGTATTTTTCTTCCTGCGTGCCGGTGACGAAACTGGAATCCGTCGCACCGACGTCGGCCTGACCGCCAATGCCTTTGACCATGTTATTGATCATATTGGGGTCCATGTAGGTGGTCATTTTGCCACCCGACAGGTCATAGCCATAATAAGCGGAAGCTTCGTTGGCGTAATAAGCGGCACGGTATTTCTGCGACGGGCCGCCTTCGGCTTTGGTTTTACCTAAAGTGAAACGCGATTTGATATCGTCGCCTTCATAGGTCAGGTAAAAATCCACCGTATCTGAGGTGGCTTCTTCAATTTTGTATTCGCCGTTAATGCGCGGAACGGCCGACAACTTCTGCGAACCAGACACACCGGTCGAATAATCGATACCCGTGACAAACTCGGACTCTGCGTCCACCCGTACGTCAGTCCAGTAATTGTCGTTGTTGTTCCATTCCGGATATTCCAGCTGGTTCAGAATCGAGTTCTGCCCCAGTTTAAAGCGGAAGTAGTTCAGACCGGCTTCCAGCTTGTCGGTCAGCCGCCACTGCGTGGTCAGCTGCAACCCTTCGCGGTTGCGTTCTTCTTCCAGCACTTCCTGCACCATACTCTGGGCGGCATAACCTTTGGCGCCACCGGCCACCAGTTGGTTGTCCTTGCGCTCCTGATACAGGAAGTTTTTGTTCATGATGTTGACGCGCGAGCTTTGTGACCTGTTGGTGCGGTCCTGCTTGGTGTAACCCAACAACACGCCAAAGGTGTCTTCGTCGTTTTTCCACGAATAAACACCGCTGAACTGCGGCTCGTTTTTGTCGGTGAGATCCGAGTTGCTGTATTCCAGGTTGGCAACACCGGAATTGGCATCCATCGACAGCGGTTTGCGGCTGTGCATGATGATGGTACCGCCGATGCCGCCTTCGTCGAGGCGCGCTTCGGACGATTTGAAGACATCGACCCGCTCAACCATCGTCGATGGCAGCAAGGCATAAGAGAATGAGCGCGACGGTTCACCCGGCGACGATGCGATAAAATTGCCGTTCAGCTGGCTCAGCGTCAGATCAGACGACAGACCACGAATACTGACCGTGGAGCCTTCGCCGCCATCCCGGGAAATAAACACACCTGGTACCCGCTGCAGCGAGTCGGCGATGTTTTTGTCGGGGAATTTGCCGATGTCTTCGGCGGTGATTACGTCCAGTACGGCGTCTGAAGCTTTTTTATTCAGTAAGTTAGCACTCATACTGGATAAAATACCGCGTACCTGAATAACTTCGACTTCCTCCTCAGCCGGCTTTTTTTTGCCTGCTGCTTCGGTGTTTTGCTGGGCGACGGCTGGATTCAGCACGCTGCAAACTGCCAGCGCCAGCAGCGACAGCCTGAGTGGCTGCCAAGAAACCTGTTCTACCCTGTTGATCCGGTTAACCATGGTGGTCTCCATAGTGTGATGTCCTTCAGGCCAGCCTGAGGCTGACCCTGTTTATTATTATTTTTCAAAGCGTTTGTAATGCTTGAAACACAACGCAGTGAAAATTCTGGATGTGTGCGACTCATGTGATCAGTCAACAAATGTAATCGATTACATGACCGTTATTGATACTAGCGAAGGGGCCGGGCGCTGTCAATCGTCGAAAAGTGGTCTGGCCGGCGGCCGTTTTCCGCAAAAGGACCGCCACAAACACAAAGATAAGCACTTGATTATGATTGAATTATTGATGTAAACCATCAAGGAATGACGTTGCCGGCTGGCAACTGAAAGAGATCTGACCAGAACATAAATTCAGCAACAAACTGTGTCTGTAAACGATGCCAATGACAGCTGGCTAAACCGTGCAAGTCAGGCCGTGCAAACCAGGCCGTGCAAACTAAGTGGTGCAGACTCAGTGGGATCAGGCATGGCGCCAGCCGCTTTGCAGGGTTCAGCCTTTGGCCGGTGCCACGCTGTCGCGTTCAATCAGCCGGAATGGCAGGACTTCTTTATTGCGCAGCAAAGGTTCGCCACGAATTTGGCTGAGCAGCACTTCGACCGCGCGCCGGCCCATATCGTAGGCTGGCTGGTCAATGGTGGTCAGCGGCGGGTCGACAAAGGCCGACACTTTGATGTTGTCAAAACCAACCACCGAAATATCCTGCGGCACCCGCAAACCGGCTTTTTTCAGCGCGTGTACTGCGCCGATGGCAATATCGTCGTTAAAGCAGAAGATTGCCGTTGGCCGCACCGGTTGTGCCAGCAGGTATTCCACGCCGGCGATGCCCGCTTCAATGGTGTAAGCCCCGCCGGTGATTTGGCTGTCGCCAAACGGAATGCCTTCTTCCTCCAGCACACTGCGGATGCCGGACAGCCGCTCGCGGTAAATCTGGCTGCTGACCTGACCGACAATAGCGGCAAATTTCTGATGGCCATAACTGAGCAGATGATGCGCTAAAGCGCGGCTCGCCGCGTAGTTATCCAGCTGGATCACCGGAAAACGGCGCTCTCCTTCAATGCGTTCACAGACGCTGACCATCGGGATCTCGGCTGCCAG
This sequence comes from uncultured Rheinheimera sp., assembly GCA_966252055.1. Taxonomy (GTDB): domain Bacteria; phylum Pseudomonadota; class Gammaproteobacteria; order Enterobacterales; family Alteromonadaceae; genus Pararheinheimera. Next base: position 32,626 of record CBINNO010000013.1, read on the forward strand.
TTCAGCATCGGCGGCTGAAAACGGAAACGAATGGTCGAGCTGGATCAGGCCATCGGCTCTGTTGGTCAGCACCATTGAGGCATATTCGTGCTCGCGCGCCGGCGAGCCCTGAGTGTCGCCCAATAACACCGACAAGCCATTTTCCTGCGCAGCCTGCTCAATACCGCCGATGATCCGCATAAAAAACGGGTTCACCAGGTTAGGCACCAACACCACAATAGTATTAGAACGACCGGATTTGACGCTGCTGGCCAGCCAGTTCGGCCGGTAACCGGCCAGTTTGACCGCCTGCAGCACTTTTTCGCGGGTGCTTTCAGAGACCTGATCAGGCGATTTCAGTGTGCGAGACACTGTTGCCGTTGAAACACCGGCCAGTTCGCTGACTTTTTTAATATTGGTCATAACGGGAGCACCACCTGCACTGGAGCACGGCGCAATGGCCAGCTCTGAATAACATAAACAATTTCATCGATTTATCAGGACAAGACCATGCTGCCGCCGCAGAACATGACACAAGCTGTTGCCTATAATCCCACTGCAACCGATCAAGCGCAAGCCCAATGTAAACGGTATCATGAAACTAGTTTCAGTCAAATTTTGTCGCATAAATCGTGGCTTTCACAGCCATCACAGTACCGCAACCGAATTACGGCTGGACATTTTGCAATGTAATCGATTACAGTCAGGCGAAACAGGGTCTGCAGGACCCGGATTGCCACCCGGTCATCATGTGGTTGAAGCAGCGTTTCAACACCATGCCCCCGGCGCAACAGCCCGCAAGAGGCCGCTTCTTTTTCACAACAGGTAGAATGATGATGCTCAAACACAAATGGCTGTGGTTACCGGCATTCTGCTGTCTGGCCAGTTGCCAGCAGAACAGCAGCCCGGCCACATCAGCCCCGTCCGCCGCCGCTTTGCCGGTCAATCAAATCCGCACCGGCGACAATCTGCTGCAGTATGTCGACACCCGCATGGGCACCGATTCCAGCTTTGAATTGTCCTACGGCAACACCTATCCGGCGGTGGCACTGCCGTTTGGCAATCATTTCTGGACACCGGTCACCAGCAGCAAAGCCGGCGACGGCTGGGCCTACCAATATGACCACCATAAAATCAACGGTATTAAGCAGACCCATCAGCCGAGCCCCTGGCTCAATGACTACGGCGCCTTTGCGCTGATGCCGCTGAGCCGCCCGGCAGATGCGCAGGAGCCGTTTCCGCTGGCGCCGGAGCAGCGCGCCGCCTGGTTTTCGCATAAAACCGAAACCGCCAAACCGCACCACTACAAAGTCTATCTGGCTGGCTACGACATCTGGGCCGAAGTGACGCCGACCGAACGCGCCGCCCAGTTCCGCTTCCATTATCCGGCCGGCAAAGCGGCTTATCTGCTGCTGGATGCCTTTGATAAAGGTTCCAAAGTGCAGGTGTTTCCGGCCGAACGCAAAATCGTTGGCTATGCCCGCAACAATCACGGCGGGGTGCCGGCCAACTTCCACAACTATTTTGTGCTGACTTTCAGCCACGATTTTAAACTGACCGACAGCTTTGCCGGCGAATATCAGCGCCAGCAGGCCAAAGCCAGCCCTGATGGCAGTTTCAGTGTCGAAGGCGAGCATGTCGGCGCTGTGCTGGAATTTGACTTTGGTGCTGCGACCAGTCAAAACCGCCAGGTCGAAGTGAAAGTGGCGTCCAGCTTTATCAGCCCGGCGCAGGCGGCGCTGAATCTGGCGCAGGAAATTGGCGACGACCCTTTTGACCAGACACTGCAAAAAGCCAGCAGCCGCTGGCAGCAGGAACTGGGTCGCATTCGTGTCCGGCAGGGTGACCCTGAGCAGATCCGCACCTTTTATTCTGCGCTGTACCGGGTGCTGTTGTTCCCACGCCAATTCCACGACACCAACGCCGCCGGCCAGACCGTGCATTACAGCCCGTACAACGGCGAAGTGCGCCCCGGCGTGCTCTATACCGACAATGGCTTTTGGGACACGTTTCGCGCTGTGTTCCCATTTTTCCATCTGTTTTACCCGGAGCGGGCCGCCGACATTATGCAGGGCCTGGTCCATACCTATCAGGAATCCGGCTGGTTGCCGGAATGGGCCAGCCCCGGTCATCGCGGCGTGATGATTGGCTCCAATTCAGCCGTGATCATCGCCGACGCCTGGGCCAAAGGCGTGCGTGGTTTTGATATCGACACGCTGTATCAGGCGGCCGTAAAAAATACCCAACAGGAACAAGGCCGGCCGGTATCGTCGGTCGGTCGCGAAGGCTTGTCGTTCTACAACGCGCTGGGTTATGTGCCTTACGACAGCGGCATCCATGAAAACGTGGCGCGCTCGCTGGAATATGCTTTTGCCGACTTCAACTTAAGCCGGCTCGCCAGCGCGCTGGGTAAACCGGCCGACGCCGCCCGTTTTGCACAGCAGGCACAAAATTATCGCCTGTTGTTTGATGCGCAAAGCGGCTGGATGCGCGGCAAGCTGAAAAACGGTCAGTTCCAAAGCCCGTTTAATCCGCTCAAATGGGGCGATGCCTTTACCGAAGGCAATGCGCTGCATTACAGCTGGTCGGTGTTTCATGATATCGACGGCCTGGCCCAGCTGATGGGCGGCGCCGATGCGTTCACGGCCAAACTCGACAGCGTATTTGATATGCCGCCGGAATTTGACGACAGCTACTACGGCTTCACTATCCATGAGATCCGCGAGATGCAGATCGTCGGTTTTGGTAACTATGCCCATGGCAATCAGCCCATCCAGCATATGCCTTATCTGTACAACTATGCCGGCAAACCCTGGCTTGGTCAGGCCAAACTGCGCCGTATTATGCAGGAGCTGTATCAGCCAACACCGGACGGTTATGCCGGCGACGAAGACAACGGCCAGACCTCGGCCTGGTATGTATTCAGTGCGCTGGGTTTTTATCCGGTCACACCAGGCGTGCCGCAATATGCGCTCGGCAGCCCATTGTTCAGCGACGTCAGCCTGAGCTTACCAAATGGCAAACAGCTGCAGATCCTGGCGCCAGCCAACAGCAGCGACACCCCTTATGTCCAGGCGCTGCAACTGAACGGCCAGCCCGTGTCGGCGAATTTCCTCGACCATCAGCAATTGCTGCAAGGCGGTGAGCTGCGTTTTGACATGAGCGCCACGCCGAATACCACCCGCGGCACGCAGGCGGCGGACCGGCCTTATTCGATGTCACTGCATGATTCGCAACATAAGCTGACCCAGGCAGCAGCCAGCAACGCTTCCAGCGCCCAGGAAGGAGCACACTGATGGCCGGCCCGCAGTTCTCCACTTCAGTTGCAGACAGCGCGACATCGGCCAACGGCGCAGCGCCTATGCGCAGCAGTCATTTCGCCTTTGCCGCCATGACCTCGCTGTTTTTTATCTGGGGTTTTGTCACGGCGCTCAATGACATCCTGATCCCGCATTTAAAAGCGGCGTTTGACCTGAGTTACACCCAGGCCATGCTGGTGCAGCTGTGTTTTTTTGGTGCTTATTTTCTGGTGTCGCCGCTGGCCGGGCGTTTGCTGGAAAAAATCGGTTTTGTCGGCGGCATTCTGGCCGGGCTTTGCACTATCGCCACTGGCTGCCTGCTGTTTTATCCGGCCGCAGAGCTTGAGCAATATGCGCTGTTTCTGACCGCACTCTTTGTGCTGGCCGGTGGCGTCACACTGCTGCAGGTGTCGGCCAATCCTTATGTTGCGGTGCTGGGACCAGCGCGTACCGCCGCCAGCCGGCTCAATCTGGCGCAGGCAGTCAATTCACTCGGCCACACCTTAGCGCCGCTGTTTGGTGCTGTGCTGATTTTTGGTGCCGCCGCCAGCGGCGCCAAAGCGGTGCAGCTGCCTTATCTGCTGCTGGCCGGTTTTTGTCTGCTGGTGGCGCTTGGCTTTGCGCTGCTGAAACTGCCGGCCTTGCCGGCGCAGCAAGCCGATTCCACACCGTTGGGCGCCACCGACCGCTTGCCGCTTGGTTTTTATGCCGGCGTGGCGGCGATTTTCTTGTATGTCGGCGCCGAAGTGTCGATTGGCAGCTTCCTGATCAATTATCTGGGCCTGGCCGAAATCGGTGGCCTGAATGAAAAAACCGCCAGCCAGTTTGTCAGCTATTACTGGGGCGGCGCTATGCTGGGCCGTTTTGTCGGCGCTGTGCTGACCCGTTATGTCGCCGCGCTCAAAGTACTGCTGTGGTTTGCCATCTGCGCCGGTTTGTTGCTGGTGCTGACCATGACACAAAGCGGCGCGCTGGCGCTTTGGGCCGTGGTCGCGATTGGCTTTTTTAACTCGGTGATGTTTCCGACTATTTTCAGCCATGCCGTCACTGGCCTGGGCGCCCTGACCGGCCGTGGTTCTGGCTTTTTGTGCCAGGCCATCGTCGGCGGCGCCGTGTTGCCGCTGCTGCAGGGCCTGCTGGCCGACCGCGCCGGCGTACAGCTCAGTTTTTGCGTGCCTTTGCTGGCTTACGGCTATATCGTGCTGTACGCCTGGCAGCAACAACGTCGCCTTAACCAACTTTCCACTCAGACAGGTGCATGATGAACTTCTTTTCGACTGAATTTTTACGCAGCCACTGCCACGACATCCTGAAGTTTTATGACGACAAAGTGGTCGACCCGAGCGGCGGTTATTTCCACAACTATCTGGACGACGGCACCTTGTTTAACCAGGGCTTTCGCCAGCTGGTCAGCAGCACCCGCATCATCGTCAATTACGCCACCGCAGCGCTGGTGCTGGTCGACGGCGAGAGACAAGCGCATTACAAAAACATCGCGGCGCACGGCCTGACCTACCTTGAGCAGGTGCACTGGCGTGACGATATCCAGGGTTATGCCTGGACTTTGCAGGACCATCAGCCGCTCGACACCACTCAGCAGGCTTATGGCTACGCCTTTGTGATGCTGGCTTATGCCGCTGCCGTCAAAGCGGGCCTGCGCGACGCCGCGACACTGGCGCGCACTTATGACCAGCTGGAACAACGTTTCTGGCAGGCGGAGCATGGTCTGTATGCCGATGAAATTTCGCCGGCCGGCGTACTGAGCCCGTATCGCGGCCAAAATGCCAATATGCATTTGTGTGAAGCCATGCTGGCTGCCTTTGAAGCCAGCCAGGAGCCGCGTTATCTGCAACGCGCCAACACGCTTGCCTGCAACATTGCCGTGCGTCAGGCCGATTTAACCGGCGGGCTGATTTGGGAGCACTACACGCCTGAATTTGCCCCCGATTACGACTACAACAAAGACGACCCGAAAAACCTGTACCGGCCCTGGGGTTTCCAGCCCGGCCATCAGACCGAATGGGCCAAACTGCTGCTGATCCTGCACCGTTATCAGCCAGAGGACTGGCAACTGGCGCGCGCCCGCATGCTGTTTGACCGCGCTTATGAAACCGCCTGGGACCATCAGTATGGCGGTCTGGTGTATGGTTTTGCGCCAGATGGCCAGTGGTGCGACGACGACAAATATTTCTGGGTGCAGGCCGAATCGATGGCTGCCGCCGCGTTGTTGTATCTGGAAACCGGCGAGGTGCAGTACTTAAGCCAGTACCAGTCGCTGTGGCAATACAGCTGGCAACATCTGGTTGATCATCAGTACGGCGCCTGGTTCCGCGTGCTGGACCGCGACAACCGCAAACAAAGCAACGAGAAAAGCGCCGCCGGTGCCAAGTGTGACTATCACACGCTGTGCGCCTGTCTTGAAGTGCTGCAGTCGATGCAGCGGGCCGGTAAAGCATAAAGGAGCGCTGACGAATGGCTGGATTTGGCGGGCGCAGCCCGGTTTTTTACGCTGCGCTGCCATTGGCGCTGTCTCTTGCGCTGGTTAGCACGCTGGCCGGCTGTCAACACGCCGCTGAACCAACACAAGCCGCGCCGGCCATGCCGGCGCTGGTGACAGATCCGTTGCCGTTCGTCGACCCTTTTATCGGCACTGACGGCAAAGGCAAAACCTATCCAGGCGCCACTGTGCCTTATGGCATGGTGCAGCTGAGCCCGGACAACGGCCGCACCGGCTGGGACTGGATAAGCGGTTATTTTTACCCGGACCGGCAAATCGCCGGCTTCAGCCACCTGCATTTATCCGGCACCGGCGCCGGTGATTTATACGACATCTCGTTCCTGCCCTTTAGCGTGGAGCACTTTGAGCCCCTGCCGGCCGCCGGCGGCAAGCCCGCGTTGGTGCGCACCGAAGGTTTCAGCCATGACCGCGAGCAGGCCAGCCCCGGCTATTACCAGGTTTATCTGCAAAACAGCCAGATCAACGTCGAACTGACGGCCGGCCTTCGCACCGGTTATCAGCGTTATCAGTATCCTGCGACGGGCCCTGCGAGGCTGCAGCTCGACCTGACCTACAGCCGTAACTGGGACCAGACCACGGCTACTTGCCTGTATCAGCCCGACCCTTACACGCTGGCCGGCTGGCGTTTTTCCAGTGGCTGGGCAGCAAAACAGCAGGTGTTTTTTGTCAGCAAAAGCGCAGTCGCGCTGCTGCCGGACAAGCCATTGCCGCGCCAGTTGCCGGCCGACAGCAAAGACTGCGCGCAAAGCGGCCCGACGCTGTTTCGCGTTGACTTCGCCGGCAGTTTTGCCGGTGCCGCTGAACGCGCCCCCGCTGCGCGTGAATTACTGCTGCGCACCAGCTTAAGTTCGGTCAGTGTCGAGGGCGCGATGGCCAATCTGGCCGCTGAAGGCGACCACAGCTTTGACCAGGCACTGGCCCGCGCACAGCAACAATGGCGTGCTGAGCTCGGTCAGGTGCAGCTGGCCGCCGCTCCCAATACATTGACTCAGTTTTACACCGCGCTCTATCACAGCGCTTTAGCGCCCAGAGTCTATGCCGACGCCGACGGTCGCTTCCGTGGCCCGGACGGTGGCGTGCATCAGCGCACCAGTCACCTGCATTATGATTTTTTCTCGTTGTGGGACACCTTCCGCGCGCTGCATCCGTGGAAAACGCTGTTCGACCAGCCGCGCAATCAGGCCATGCTGCAATCGTTGCTCGACCACTATGACATCGCCGGCCGGCTGCCGGTGTGGAATTTCCAGGGCAACGAAACCGACATGATGCTGGGCTATCACGCCGTGCCGGTGCTGGTCGACGCTTACCTGAAAGGCTTGTTGCCCGGTCAGGGCGAGCGGATTTTAAAGGCGGCACTGCAAAGCGCCAACGACCACCAGTTTGGCCTTGAAAGTTATCGGAAGCTTGGTTTTGTGCCTTATGACGAGCGCAAATGGAACGTGTCGCTGGCGCTTGAATACGCCTTTGACGATTCAGCCATAGCCCGCCTGGCCACAGCGCTCGGCCGCGAGGACGTCGCCGCTGAATTTTCAAAGCGCGCGCAGAATTATCGCCAGCTGTTTGACCCGCAAAGCAGTTTTATGCGCGCCAAAGATGCCAAGGGCCAGTTCCGTCTGCCTTTTGATGCCCGCGCCTACCACCCGGAAGACTACTGCGAGGCCAATGCCTGGCAATACAGCTTTTTTGTGCCGCATGATGTGGCGGGTTTAGCGCAGCTGTATGGCGGCAATGCGGCCTTGCTGGGCAAAATAGACGCCATGTTCAGCGAAACCCAACAAAAAACTGCGCTCAAACAGGTGGTCACCGACAACGACGGCCTGCCGGAGTGGATCTCGGGTTTTATTGGCCAGTATGTGCATGGCAACGAACCGAGCCACCACGTGCCTTATCTGTACAGCCTGCTGGGCCGGCCGGACAAAACCGCCACGCTGGTGCGCCGCATCATGACACAGCTGTATCAGACTACACCGGACGGTCTGGCCGGTAATGAAGACGCCGGTCAGATGTCGGCCTGGTATCTGTTCAGCGCTTT
>CBINNO010000014.1:0-39214 GCA_966252055.1 uncultured Rheinheimera sp.
TCGAAATCCAGTGTGCCTATCTGAGCCATGTCCGGTTTAATCAGCACATCCTGCGGTGTCAGCAGCGCCAGTTGGCGACTGACGGCTTCTGCCACCAGAAAGCTGGTCAACTGCTCGGTAATGGCCACCGCGCTGGACAGTTGTTTGCCCGTCAGCAAAGGTGCATCGATCGCCACTGCAATGACCCGATCAGCGCCCAGGCTTTGCGCCACGCTGACAGGCAGGTTGTTGGCCACGCCACCGTCGACCAGCAGACGGTTTTGCAGTTGCATCGGCCGCACCACACCGGGAATCGACATCGACGCCTGCACGGCCTGCAGCAGATTGCCACGGTCCAGCACCACAGTGTCGCGGTTGGTCAAATCGGTGGCAACCGCCCGGAATGGCACCGCCAGCCGATCAAAACTGTCAAGCTCCGGCACCAGGCCATACGCCTGCTGGATCAACGCCGACATCGCCTGCCCGTGCAGCACGCCTTTGGGCAGCCGCAGGCCGTCCGGCCCCACACCGAGGTCCAGATTGATCGGGTATTGATCGCGTTGTTCTTTGCGCCGGGCCGGCAGTTCATCCCGTTCAACCCGGTCGCGAAATCCTTCAGCCCAGTCCAGTTGCAGCAACAGCTGCTCGATCTGGTCCGGCGTTTTCCCCTGCGCATACAGCCCGCCGATAAAAGCGCCGATGCTGGTGCCGACAATCAAATCGACCGGGATTTGCTGGGCTTCCAACTGGCGCAGCACCGCCAGATGGGCGCCACCGCGGGCGCCGCCGCCGCCCAGCACCAGCGCCGTGCAAGGCCGTTGCCGGACTTTGGCACAAGGTCCGTCCGGCTTTACGACTTCCGCACTGGCAGCCTGCGACCTGATGTCGTGATCGGCTGGCGGCACACCCATGGGCTGGGTTTTCGTTTGTGCCGCCGCTGTTTGTTGTGCCGCTGATTGTTGTGCGGCTGATGGCTGCGCGGCGACGGCCGGCATCGCCAACAAGGTCGCCAGCAAAGCCGTCAGCGAGATGAGCCTGAGTGTCAGCCGCGCCAAAGGCCGCCCATGACAGCGTGTCCTCGCGCCGCCTGCGATTACATATGTAAACCAATGAATGCTGTTCGCCATCCCTACATCCTGTCACGGTGAAGCCGCCCACCCGATAGCACACCACAGGGCCGCCAGAGTGTAAAGTAGCTGGTTTCTGACTTCCCGCAGTAGATCAATAAGATAGCTAAAAATATGTCAGGTTATTTTACACATGGTGTAATGTTTTCTGAAAAAATTAATTTAGCTTTATTGAAATTGTCACAAAGCTTAATTAATGTACGACGGCTGGTCAGATCAGAGAACCACAAAAAGCTGCCAGAACCTCTGCCCTTTTTCGGGCGGGCACAACAACCCAAGCTCACATAAATGGATGTCGATATGAAATTTAAGCTGCTCCTGCTGGCCAGTCTGCTGGCACCGGCGACCCAGGCGGAACCTTTTATCTCTGAATATGTAGAAGGCACTTCCAACAACAAAGCGCTGGAAATTTATAACCCGTCGGACGAGCCGCTGAATCTGTCCGGCTACAACATCAAGATGTTTTTTAACGGCAACAGCGTGTCGACAAAAACCATCAACCTGACCGGCACGCTGGCCGCCAAAGGCACTTTAGTGCTGACCGACTCAGGCTCTGTGCCGGCACTGCTGGAAAAAAGCAACCTGTCACTGGGTTCCGGCAACTTTAACGGCGATGACGCGATTGCGCTGTATAAAGGCACTGAATTACTCGACGTTTTTGGCCAGATTGGTTTCCGGCCAAATTCTGGCTGGGGCAGCAATGGCAATCTGACCATTGACCGCACTCTGGTACGAAAAGCCAATATCAGCAAAGGCGACACCAACGGCAGCGACGCCTTCGACCCAAGCCTGGAATGGGATTTCTACGCGGTCAACGATTTTTCTAACCTCGGCAGCCACAACGGCAGCGGCGGCGGTGGCGACAATGGCGGCGGCGAGCAGCCACCGGTCGGCCCGGCTCTTGGCAACTGTGGCGACCAGGCCACGCTGATCAGCGCCGTACAAGGCACCACCGATATTTCACCAAAACTGGGCGAAACCGTCGTGGTCGAAGCGGTCGTGACCAAAGTAGCTGAATTTGCCACCGGCTTCTATCTGCAGGAAGAAGCGGCCGATTCCGACAATAACCCAGCCACTTCCGAAGCCATTTTTGTCTTTAACGACACCGCCTCAACTTATCCGGTGAAAGGCCAGAAAGTGCGTGTGGTCGGTAAAGTCGAAGAATATTTCACCAAAACCCAACTGCGCCGTGCCGGCCTGCTGGATTGCGGCACAGGCGCGGCCATTGCGCCGGTCAGCGTGACGCTGCCAATCAATAAACTGAGCGACTGGGAAAGCCTGGAAAGTATGCAGGTCAGCTTCAGCCAGCCGCTGCTGGTTTCTGATCACTATAACCTCGGCACTTATGGCGAGCTGACGCTGTCACCAAGCCGCCTGTTTGTACCGACCAACCAGTTCAGACCGGGCACACCGGAAGCAGTGGCGCTGGCTGACAGCAATGCACGCAGCCGCATCCTGCTGGACGATCAGTCGAACGGCAAATATCCGGCCACTATTCCGTTCCCGGCCCCGGCTTTGTCGATGTCTAACCCGGTTCGTCTGGGCGACAGCATCAGCGCCGGCCTGACCGGTACGCTGGATTACAGCTTCAGCGCCTGGCGCGTGCTGCCAGACAGCGCAGTGCAGTTTGTTGCCAGCAACCCGCGTGAAGATGCGCCTAAACTGCGTAACCTCGGCTCGCTGAAAGTCGCCAGTGCCAACGTGCTGAACTACTTCAACGGCGACGGCCTGGGCGGTGGTTTCCCAACCGAGCGTGGCGCTCACAGCGCGCTGGAGTTTGAACGTCAGGCCGACAAAATTGTCGCGGCGTTGTCTGCCATTGATGCGGATGTCGTGGGTCTGATGGAAATCGAAAACGACGGCTACGGCCCGAACAGTGCGATTGCCGATCTGGCCAACCGGCTGAATCAGCGCCTGGGTGCCGGCACTTATACCTTTGCTCAGGTTCCGGGCACCACCCAACTGGGTTCTGACGCCATCACGGTCGGTTTGCTGTACAAGCCTGGCAAAGTCGCGCCGGTTGGCGCCGCCGTCACCACCAATGCCGGTGTCTTTGGTTTTGGTAACCGTCAGCCGCTGGTACAAAGCTTCAAGCAGCTGTCAAACAATGAAGTCTTCACTTTTGCAGTCAATCACTTTAAGTCCAAAGGCAGCTGCCCAACTGGCGCCAACAACCCGGACCGTGACCTGAAAGACGGCCAGAGCTGCTGGAACGCGACCCGCGTACAAGCCGCGAACGAGTTGACCGCCTGGCTGGCAACCAACCCAACCGGCAGCGCTGATCCGGATGTGCTGATCATGGGCGACTTGAATGCCTATGCCAAAGAAGACCCAATCCAGACGTTGATTGGCAAAGGTTTTGTCAACCTGATTGAAAGATTCCACGGCGCCAAAGGTTACTCTTACCTGTTCAGCGGTGAAGTGGGTTATCTGGACCACGCGATTGCATCGGCCAGCCTGTCCGGCCAGACCAGCTACGCAATGGAGTGGCATATCAACGCCGACGAACCAACCGCCTTTGATTACAATCTGGAAAACAAAACCACGCAGCAGCAGGCTGATTTCTATCAACCGACACCGTTCCGCGGTTCTGACCACGACCCTATTGTGGTCGAACTGAACCTGAGCACAGTGAACCCGGCGGACCTGGACAAAGACGGCGATGTCGATAACAACGATATCAATCTGTTCGCAGCCCTGCTGAAATCCGGCAAAAAACTGGGCCTGGAGTACGACTTCAACAAAGATGGCGTCGTCAACAGCAGCGACAGCCGTGCGATGGCGTCACTTTGTACTTATGCCCGTTGCGCCATCAAATAAGGCTCAATCGCTTTACCACCGCTGCGCCGTCTGACGACGGCCAGCTTTGACTGAATACCAAGTTTTAAAGGAAACAACATGAAAAAGTTAATCGCGTTATGTGCACTGCTGCTGAGTTTCGCCAGCCAGGCCACTGTAGTTCGGGTTGAACTGGATAAAGCCGCTTACCTGCCAGATGAGCTGGTGCAGGCGACTGTCAAAGTGTCTGGCTACACCGACGGCCTGGCCGGTTTCGAATTTGACCTGAGCTATCTGCTGAGCAAGCTGTCCCTGCAAAGCGTTACCTTTGGCCCGCATTTCTCGCCATTTGAGCCAAACGAGACCTGGTTCAGCCAAAACGGTGGCACCCTGACGCTGGCGGAAATGAACTATCTGGACTTCGCCGAAGATCTGGCCGCCATTCAGGGCCCTGAGTTCACGCTGGTGACTTTGTCATTCAAAGTGCTCAAAGCCGGCGTGCATAAACTGACGCTGAGCAACCTGCTGCTGACCGATGCGTTCTTCGGCAGCACGCTGGAAGATGTCACAGTCGAAAATGCGCTGGTCAATGTAGCCGGTGAAGTCCCGGCACCGGCCACAGCGTTGTTACTGTTGCCAGCACTGTTGTGGCTGGGCCGCCGTCAGCGCAGCTGATAGCGGATCCATTCTGCTTTAACCAGGCCGCCTGCGGGCGGCTTTGTTATTGCTGCGGCCACTGGCCGAATTTTAACCACCTCATTGCGCCGGCCGCATCTTCTGTCGTTTTTATCAGATATCTGTTGGAGAGTCCGGGCCGGACCTGCTATGGTTTTGCTGCATATCTGACTGATTTTTCTCGATCTTGTTTCCATAGTTAATGACCCATTACTGCAACAGATTGGCTGCAGCGGTGTCTGGTGGCACCAGCCAGAGGTGGTATGTTTGATTCGTTACGCAGTCGTTTAATTCTGATTTTATTAGGTTTGCTGACGCTGATGACCGTCGCGATGGGCTATGCCGGCCTCAGCGCGATGAAACGGGACAGCGAACTGCAAGCCAGACAGGCGCTGAAAGTCGCCAGTCGGGTGTTTCGCGAAACGCTCAGTCACCGCGCGCTGCAGCTGGGCGACTCGGTCCGGCTGGTCGCCAGTGACTTTGGTTTTCGCCAGGCCGTGGCGCTGCGCGAACAAGACACTATTGCCTCAGTGCTGGAGAATCACGGCAGCCGCATCAATGCCAGCCTGACGGTGCTGCTCAGTCCCGACGGCGAACTGATCGCCGGCAGTGGGCAGCCGGTCAGCCGCAGCCAGCTCAATCAGCTGTTTCGCGATATGCATCAGGCCGATCAGGGATCCGTGTCCGAAATCGTCCACGTCGGCAATCAGGCTTTTCAAATGGTGATGGTGCCGGTCAAAGCCCCGCAACTGATTGCCTGGATAGCCATGGGTTTTGTGCTGGATCAGGCGCTGGCCAGCCAGATCAAAGACCTGACGGACCTCGATATCAGTTTTGTCCTGCAAGCCGATAACAGCCAGGGCCGCCTGCTGGCCAGTACGCTCACCGGTGACCAAATCCCCCAATTGCCACTGCTTCGCACTGCAGATCAGGACCTTGCCGAAGTGCCGCTGCTGAGCTCGGAGGAAATCCTCGACGAAAGTGGCCAGCTGAGTGCGCTGCTGCATTTGTCGACCGAACCCTGGCTGCAAAACTACCGGCAAGCCCGTGGCCAGCTGCTGGCCATTTGCGGGCTGGGGCTGGCACTTGCCGTGCTGATGGCGATAGTGCTGGCCCGCAGCATCACCGAACCATTGCGGCTGCTCACCGATTTTGCCGGCGCTATTGGTTTAGGCCAGTCGGCCAGACCGCCCCAACAGCTGCGTGGTGAAGTCGGCGTACTCGCCGACACCTTGCAAAAGATGCAAAGTGATATCGCCCAGCGCGAGCAGCAAATGATGTACCAGTCACAACATGACGCCCTGACCAGTCTGGCGAACCGCCATCTGGTCGAACTGCAGCTGCCGGCACTGCTCGGCCACCCTTTGTGGCTGCTGCTGGTCAATATCAAAGACTTCAAACATATCAATGACGCTTTTGGTTATCACAATGGCGATGAATTGCTGGTGCAGCTGGCTGGCCGGCTGCAGCGGATTTATCCACAGGCCGTGATGGTCGCCCGCATCGGTGGCGATGAATTTTTGGTGATCAGCAGCAGCCCGTTGCCGGCCAGTTCGTTGCCAGCCAGCCAGCTGCGGCTGTCGCAGGATTTTGTGCTGGCCGACTCGCGCCTGAACCTGAAACTGGCACTGGCGCTCTATGCCGTGCCGGCTGACGCCAGCAGCAGTAATGATGCGCTGCGCCGGGTTGATATTGCGATGGTGCACGCCAAAGCCAGTCATCAGCTGTGGGCCGAATATCAGGCGGGTCAGGACGAAAGCCATCAGCGTGAGCTGACGCTGCTGCATGATCTGCCGGTCTCACTGCAAAGTGGCCAGATGTTTGTGGTTTACCAGCCCAAAGTCAGTCTGCAAAGCCGTCAGGCCACATCCGCCGAAGCCTTGATCCGCTGGCAACATCCAGTGCTGGGTTTTGTGCCGCCGGATGAATTTATCCGGCTGGCCGAACATTCCGGCCTGATCTCGCGCGTGACCGACTGGATGGTGGCGCAAGTCATCCTCCAGCTGGCCGACTGGCGCCGGCAAGGCATCGAGCTGACCGTCGCCGTCAACCTGTCTGCCTATGACTTACTGAGCAGCGACCTGCCCGGCCAGATAGCGACATTACTGCAGCAACATCAGGTACCGCCAACCGCGCTGGCGCTGGAAGTCACCGAAGGCGCCGTGATGCAGGACCCGCAACAGGTCATCCAGAATCTGCAGCAGCTGCGTCAGATGGGCATTGAGCTGGCGATTGACGATTTTGGTACCGGCCAGTCGTCGCTGGCTTATCTGAAACGGCTGCCGGTGCATGAAGTGAAGATTGACCGCGCTTTTGTCCGCGACATCGAACACAATCAGAATGATTATCTGATTGTGAAAACCACCACAGAGCTGGCGCACGGCCTCGGCCTGCAGGTCACCGCAGAAGGCCTGGAAAACCGCGCCGGCCTCGACCGCTTACAAAGCGCCGGCATTGATAAAGTGCAGGGCTATTATTTCGCCCGGCCGCTCAAAGCCGCCGATCTGACCGCCTGGCTGGGGCAATTCAGTCAGCAGCACGCTGAACTCTTTGGGGAGGAAACATGACATCGTTTTGGCGAACCGGGCTGTTGTGCCTGACGCTGGCGCTAGGGACATCGCAGGCGCTGGCAGCGGGTGGCAGCAAAGTGCTGGCCACCGGCGGTGCCAGCAGTATCGAAGGTGCGGCGGGCGGCGGTATTGTGCCCTGGGCGGTGATCAATGGCTATGCCAGTTCAGATCAATGGTCGCTGACCGGCTATGCCAGCCAGGTTGGCGTCGACGATTTCACGCTGAACAGTTATGGCATTGGTCTTTCATATGACGACCGCATCGAAGTCAGTCTGGGCCGGCAACAACTGCAGCTCGACACCCTTGGTGGTGAGCTGAATCTCCAGCTGATTGGGCTGAAGTACCGGCTGGCCGGCGAATTGCTCTACAGCGCGATGCCGCAAATCAGCGTCGGCCTTATCCATAAAAAACATCTGGATTTTGCGCTGCCACGCGCGGTCGGCGCACTGGATGACAGCGGCACCGATTATTACCTGGCCGCCAGTAAAGTTTTTCTCGATGCGGTGTTTGGCCGTAATCTGCTGCTCAACGCCACAGTGCGGGCCACCAAAGGCCAGCAAACCGGTCTGCTGGGGTTTGATTCAGCGCAGATGGATGGTTATCAGCTGACGGGCGAATTCTCTGCCGTGCTGCTGCTGAATTCGCATTGGGCCATCGGCGCCGAATTCAGGCAAAAACCGGATAAACTGGCGTTTGCCCGTGAAGATCACTGGCGCGACATTTTTGTCGGCTGGTTTATCAATAAACATCTGAGCCTGGTGGCAGGTCATGTCGACCTGGGCAGTATCGCCACCTTACCTGATCAAACCGGTTATTATCTGGCGCTGGAGTCCTCATGGTCGTTTTAATCCGCGGTGCAATTTTATCCCTCTGTCTGCTGCTCAGCAGTTGCGCCAGTCAGCCGGTCGCCAAAGACTGGCTGTATCAGCAGCTTGGCGCCGACCGCGGTCTGAATCAGCTGGTTGACGGCTTGCTGGTGAAAATTGAGCAGGACCCGCAAATTGTTCATCATTTCAAAGACACCGACATCGCACGCTTTCGCCGGCTGCTGTTTGAACAACTGTGTGAACTGAGCGGCGGTCCCTGCAAATACACCGGCGCAACCATGCAGGAAAGCCATACCGGCTTTCAGATCAGCAAAGCTGATTTTGACAATCTGGTCGACCATCTGATTGATGTGATGCAACAGCAGCAAGTGCCGGTCGCCGCGCAAAACCGCTTATTGGCTTTGCTGGCGCCAATGTACAGCGATGTGGTGTATCGCTGAGCCGTCTGCTCAGCGCTGGGGAGGAAAGGCCGCCCGCTGGTAGTATTGCTGATACAGCTGCTGCAGCCGGCCGCTTTGATATAAGCGTTGCATGCCCTGGTCAAACTGCTCTGCGAGTTTTCGCCCGGCAAAATCATTCTGAAATACCGGATACAGCGGCTGCGCGCCCATCAGGACAATCCGTTGCAGCTTGCCCTGTAAACGGGGCGGCACCTGTTCGTCATAACTGATGTAAGCGTCCAGCCGCTGATGCTCGAGCAGCTCAAACCCTTGTATTTCGGTCTGGACTTCAATGCCATCCACCCGCACCGGCAACAGCTGATCAAAGTCGTAGCCCAACAACCACCCCACCGCTTTACCCTGCAGTTGGGTCAGGGCCTGCACCGGCTGTGGGCTGAACAAAATCACCGGTCTGTCCATATCCAGGTGCCAGAAGGGAAAATGCTGACGCAGGCCCGTCATGTGGTAATCCGCCAGCAGGATGTCAGCCCGCTTGGCATAAAACATCTGTTTGGCTCTTTTCCAGTTCACCACCCGGATGTTAAACCGGATGTCCTGACCGTCCAGCGCCTCCCGCAGCACGTCAAAATACAGACCACTGCCATCCACCTGAGTCAGCGGCGGCCATTGTGCCGCCACCACTGTGACTGTTTTCGCCTGCACAACAGAGCCCCACAGCAGGCTGATCCCGAAAATCAGCCCACTTAGCATGCCCCTGCTGTACCACCACCGCGCTAACACCAACAGATTTGCTCCGGCTTTGCAAAAAAGTTCTTTATATGTAGAGGCCTGCTCTGGTAAAAGCAACAGATTTTCTCTGATGAGTCAGACCGATGCCGAACATTGTGTTTCTTGATGCAGACAGCCTGGCCGACACCGACTTGTCGGCGCTGCAGTTACCCGGCTGGGAGCTGCACTGTTATCCGGCCACTCACGTGGCAGATGTCGCGGCGCGCATTGCCACGGCCAACGTGGTGATCAGTAATAAAGTCGTGCTGGATGGTGCCACTTTAAAGACAGCCAGCGCACTGAAACTGGTCTGCATCGCCGCGACCGGGACCAACAATATTGATCTGGCCGCCGCCAGTGCACTCGGGATCCAGGTCTGTAACGTGCGGGACTATGCGCTGGGCGCCGTGCCCCAACATGCGATGGCGTTGCTGCTGGCACTCAACAATCAGTTGCTCAGTGCCCATCAGGCGGTTTTAGACGGGCGCTGGAGCCGCAGCAGCCAGTTCTGCCTGCATCAGCAACCCATCCAGAGTTTGCAGGGCAAGGTCTTCACTGTGGTTGGCTACGGTGGTCTGGGTCAGGCGACCGCCGCCCTGGCGCGCGCCTTTGGCATGCAAATTTGTATCGCGGAACGACCTGATGCCCCCCAAGTCCGCCCTGGCCGGCTGGCGTTTCGGGATGCCCTGTCCGTCGCTGACGTGGTCAGCCTGCATTGCCCGGCCCAGCCAGGTCAGCCGCCGCTGCTTGGCGCACAGCAACTAAGCTGGCTGAAAGCGTCTGCTTTGCTCATCAATACCGCCCGCGGCACGCTGATTGACGAGCAAGCCCTGCTCAGCGCGCTGCAAAGCGGCCAGCTGGCTGGTGCCGCGCTGGATGTGTTAGCCGACGAACCGCCGGCGCCTGATCATCCGCTCGTCCAGGCGGCATTACCTAATCTGTTGCTGAGCCCCCATCTGGCCTGGGCAACGACCGAATCGATGCAAATGCTGGTGCAACAACTGGCGGAAAATATTCTGGCCTTTGAGGCTGGTTGCGCCATCCGCACATGCAATATCATCGATGCAGACTTAAGACCCGCCCGCCCGGAGGAAAACCGCTGATGCGTTTGTTGCTGTTGTTCACTCTCTGCTGCCTGGCTACACAGGCGCAGGCCCGCGATTTTCAGACCGAGCTGAAGCGTCTGCAACAGGACCCGCAGGCGGCGGTCAACCGGCTGACCGCCCTGCCAAAAGCCGATCTGACTGCTGAGCAATGGCTGCTGCTCAGCCATGGCTATCACAGCATCAACAATAAAGAAATCGCATTGCAGAGCGTCAACAAAGCGCTGGCCGGCGGCCTGACCACTGAACTGCAGATCGAAGCACTTGAGCATAAAGCGCTGATTTACGGCATCAATTATCGCGACAGTGCCGCGGCACTGACCGAACTCAGCGCCGCCGAGCGCCTGTTAAATACACTCGACAGCCCACGCAAACCCGAGCTGCAGACCCGCATCTACGAAAGTTTTGCCCAAGGCTACAACCAACGCGGCGACATCGACAAAGCCATCCGCTACGCCGAGCTCAGCAATGCCATCGCCGTCGAGTATCAGCTGACACAAGCAGAACTGGAAAGCCGTCTAATCGCAGGCCGGCTGATGCTGCAGCAAAATAATTACGCCAGTGCTCAGCAGCAACTGAGCCGGGCGCTGGTACTGGCGCAGCAACTGAAACAGGATAAACCGCTGGCGTCCATTCACCTGCGGCTCGGGATGGCCTATCACAAACTTTCGCAGTCGCAAGCTGCGATTGAACACTTGCAACAATCCGAACACTGGAGCCGGCAAACGCAAAATGATGCCCTGCTGCTGACCGCACAGCTGGTCGCTTTTGATGCCTGGCTCGAGAGCAAACAAATCGACGAAGCCAAACAAAAACTGCAACAAGCCGAACAAACCATCCAAAGGCTAAACGACCCACAGCAACACGCCCGGCTATATTATGCGCAGGGCCAGCTGGCCCAGCAGCAACAGCAGTTTGAGCAGGCAGAGCAACTGATGCGTAAATCCGCGCAGCTGTTCCAGCAAGTTGGCAATACCGCCATGCATCTGGAAGCTGAACTCGCGATCCCTGAACTGGCGCTGCAACAGCAGCAATTCAGTAAAGCGCTGGCCACTTTGCCGCAGGTCGAAAAGCCTCAAAGCCTGCCGGTGTATCTGCAACTGAAACTTTCACAAACCGAGGCCAAAGTGCAGGCTGCTGCCGGTCAATGGCAACAGGCGTATCAGGCGACACTGCGCACCAGCGCAGCCCAGGCGAAACTCTCGGCGACCAGTCAGACTCAGCAACTGGACAGTCTGCGACAGCAACTGCAACAACAGCAACAAACGGAACAACTGGCCGCATTAGAGCGCACCACCACACGCCAACAGTGGCTGTTGGTATTGGCTTTGAGCTTATTGGCACTGAGCTGGCTGGGCTTTGTCCTGCTCCGTCAGCGTCCTGCACAACAACCGGCCAGCCCCAGCCAGACATCTGTCAAAAGCTGGCAGGCATTCAGCCGTCAGCTGCGCCGCGATCAGCAGCGTCATCCGGCGCTGACGTTGGTCGCCATTCAAATTCAGCAAGTCAGTGAATACAAACTGCAAACCGGCGAGACTCTGCTGCGCCAACGGCTGCGTCAGGTGCTGGAACAGCTGGCTGCCCCGTCACTGCTGGATTACACGGTACACACGGATGTGATCTGGCTCAGCGTCGCTGGCATTGATGAGAACTGGCAGCAACAGCTGACCCTAGTGCTGACGCAAGTCAGTCAGCAATTGCCGGCGCAACCCTCGATCCGGGTCTGGCGCGGCCAGCCAGGTGCTTTATTGGGCACCGACTGGCAGGAAGCAGATTTAACAGGTTTGCGGGAACTGGTCTGGTATTGCTGGCAGCAACAACAGGCCAAAGGACAGCAGGTATTAGAATTCAGCGTCAGCAGTACAGTCCAGGTGCCGTGCAGCTGGCAAACTGACAATATCCGGCAGGATATCAACAACGCGCTGACCTTAGGTCTGCTGCAGCTTGAAATCAAACCACTAGCGGCATAACTCAGGCGGCAACTGATAGTCGCGGCGCGGTTTACCGGGTAACTGGAACACCAGCCGCACCGCCTGCAGCGCCAGTCCGGCGGCGTCTTTGTTGCCGCTGCCGTACTGCGGATCGCCCATCACCGCATGCCCGGCCGCGGCAAAATGGCGGCGGATCTGATGCTTACGCCCGGTCAGTAAATCCACTTCCAGCAGGGCTTTGGCCGGTTGCTGCTCCAGCAGGCGAAAACGGGTGCAGCAGGCTTTGCCATCCAGCGGCAGTCTGATCTCCCCCTCGCTGAGTAACGCCTGTGGCAGCACGCCTTGTACGCAAATCCGGTAAGTTTTGGCGATTGCCTGTTGCTGCATCAGCTGACTGAGCGCGGCGGCGGTTTTCTTCTGATGGGCTATCAGCATCAGCCCGCTGGCTTCACGGTCCAGTCGGTGGACCAGAAAGACGGCTCTTTTGCCCGCAAAATGTTGCTCGGCCAGACGCAGCAACGCCAGATGGTCACCCCACTCATTGCCCTGTGACAAAATACCGGCTGGTTTGAACCACAGGCTGTAGTCCTGCTCGTCAGCCAGCAATTGCGGCGCCGGCGCCTGCCGGGTTAGCAGCTCGTCGTCATAATTGAGCACTAAAACAGAACCCGCCGGCAATGGCGTTTGAGCCCGGCGCAGCCGCTTCTGCTGCTTGCCAGACTGCAACACCACAGCGCCTTTATTCATCGCATCTTTCAGCCGGCCTTTGGACAACTCAGGGCACGCCTCGCCCAGCGCATCAATGGCGGGGGCAGAAACTGACAGCACAACTTTTCTGGTTAACTTCATCTCATCAAATCTCTGCGAAAAACGCACCTGGTCAGGCCAGTTCAGCCCGTATTCACGGCGAAAGCACAAGATCATACCAAAGCCACCGGAGAGCCGCCTATGAAAACCGTATTGTCCGCCAGTTTATTGTTGCTCAGTTTGTCCACCAGTGCCGCCGAGCCGGCCATTGACCAAGCCCAACCCACCCGCGAAATTCATCTGGACGCCAGCCAGACCGCCGCCAATCAGGACGCGATGACAGCTCCGTCAGCCATCACCACCAATCAGGATTTCTCCAGCAGCGCCTGGTTTGACAGCATTGATCTGAAACTACGTTATGACCTGGACGAAGATGGTTTTTACTCGCAGCTTTATGTCCGCTTTGACGCCCACACCCAATACGCTGAACAACCGGTTTATGCCGTATACCGGCTTGACGATGGCTACCAGTACCGCACCATTCACACCAGCAGCATTTTTTCACTGTATGGCGCCAGCCGCAGCGACGCGTTCGCGATTGAAGCAGATATGACCAGCATTCCGCGTGGCTATTACCTGCTGCAGATCCAACTGCGGGATGCCCGCTCCGGCGCTTTGCTGGCTGAAATTTCTGGCTATTCGGCGGCCGCTCTGGATGACCTGCCGCTGGAATCGGTCAGTGCCGATCTGCCACCGCCGGTGGTGGTGGTCGAGGAAACGTCAGGCGGTAGTCTTGGCATTTCAGCCCTGTTGGCATTAAGCTGGCTGTATTGGAGACGCCGGACAACCTGAATTGACGCAACGACTGCCCCTGGTGTTTGCCGCCATGCTGTGCGGCGCCAGCCTGACCGCTCAGGCGGAACTGTTGTTTGAACGCAAAAGTTCCGCCCAGTCCACCGAATTCACATATCGCTGGTCGCCTGACGTTTCATTGACGTTTCAACTGGCCAACGAAGCACTCAATCAATACCGTGACCGCAAACGTTACATGCCGCACCTGGCCAGCCAGGCGGTTCGTCATGCCCTGCTGCGCAAAGCCGGCGCCTTGCAGCATCAGGGGGTGCGTGTGCAGTTTTCACCGGCGAATATGCCGCTGCAATACACAGTGCAGGCCAAAGACCCGCAACTGGTGGCTGCAGCGACCAAGGAGCTGGCCGCTGCAGAAAGCAGTGCGCGGAATGATTACCTGTATCAGGGCTATTTTTATCTGTTGGATGACCCGGTCAAAGGCAAAGGTGTGGTGCCGGATCACCTGCGATATTTCAGTGACGCCTTGCCGCAACTGCAACCCGTCGCTGATGCTTTCATCGCGAAATTCGGCCGCCAGCACGTCCGCCAGATTGCACAGCGGCTGACCGAGTGGATCCAGCAGATCCCGTATCGGGACCTGGAAAACCGCCAGACCAGCAATGGCAGCGGTTATCAGCCACCGGTACAGCTTCTGTTTGACCACAGTGGCGATTGCGACAGTAAAGCGGTGTTATGGGCCAGCGTGATGCGGCTGATTTTCCCGTCCTTACAAATCCGGATTTTATATCTGCCGGAACATGCGATTATTGCCGCACAGGTACCAGCACTGGATTCAGAGCAGATCATCGATTTTGCTGACGCAACTTTGCTGCTGATAGATCCAACCGGCCCGGCGCCACTCAAACTGGGCCAAATTGACACCCGGTATCAGGCTTATCTGCAAAGCCGGCAGTTCACTGATCGGACTTTTCCGACCCGCTCCCCCTGATGTCTTCGGTCTGGCGAAACACCGATTCCCATTCCATTGGAATATGACGGACGCCCTGATTGTCACCACGCGCCAACCGGGCGACATGAATTAACAGACGGGAGAATGGCCGCAGCACTTTGCGTTTAAAACGGGACAGCAAGTAGAAATATAACAACATCATCGGTACCAGATAACTGGCCAGCCCCAGCAGGAAAGTGCGCAGCTCCCGACTGCGGTCTGCGTCTGCATCGGGTTGCAGGTGCAGCGCGAACGGCAGCAACGCCAGATGCTGCAGATTGTCGTGCTGATGAGAGCCGTTGTACAGCGAGCTGTCTGCCAGCTGACCATCCTGCACCGCCAGCACACCTTTGCCCACCTTGTCCATCAGCAGCAGCAAGGTTTTGGCTTCAACCAGTTTGATTTGACGCATGATGTCGAGCAAATCGATTTCCAGCAACAAATGACCCACCACATTTTTGCCCTGCCGTACCGGCAGCTGCAGGCCATATTTATGCTTGATTTCATCCAGTACCAGCAGATTGGTGGTCTCGCTGGTTGCTTGTAAATGTGGCATCGCGCGGATTTGTTGCAAAGCGCTGTCCGCCATTTCCAGACCACGCGCATCCACATCTTCCAGGTGGTACCAATGTCTGGTTTCCGACAAATAAGACAGGTTGAGTAAATAGCGGCTGGCTTTGAGCTGCTGGCGGAACACCGGCGTCAGCTGATTCAGCATGCTGATTTCTGCACTGCTGAGCGGCTGTGTCTGCGCATCAGCGCCGCCCAATACACTGACTTTGCCGTCAAGCAATACCGTACCGCCCGAATCTTTCAACAAAGCTGCTGACGCCTCCTGCTGCAGCACTTTGGTCAGGTGCAGTAATGGCAGCAGTTGATGGTCCAGATCACTGGTGGCCGCATTCAGCTGCGTCTGACGCAGGTCGATTCGCTCTGAGACTGCCGTCAGATAATCCAGCAAGCCCATTGCCGCTGCCAGCAGCAGGGCCAGCAAAAAACCATTACGGCGAAAGCGTTTTTGTTCGTTCAACAGTGGGTTAATAATTTTCATGCTGGTAAGTTCTTGATAGATAATTGAAACAGACGCTGACTGAGCCCTGCCACCCCTTGGGCAAAAGTCCAGACATCCTGAGATTGAGCGATATCCGTCACAGCGACTGGCTCATCGGTATACCAAAGCACACGCTGGTGACTGTCCGCTGGCCAGCGTGCCTGCAGTTCCAGCGGTAACAGCAAAATAGCGTCGCCGGGCAAAGGCATTTCGGGCTGCCAGCTGTTCACCTGATAGCCCAGTTGCTGCATCAGCTGACGCAATTGCCAGTTCTCCAGCGGTTGTGGCGCCTGCAGCCAGAGCTGCGGTGACGCGCCCTGAAAGACGGCTGCGGTCTGCGACACCAAAGCATGCTGCAAACTCTGCGCAAGCACAGGCTTACCGACCAGCCGCAAGCCAAACTGCTGCTGCAGCGTTTGCCACACTTCGGGCTCACGCACCAGCACGACCAGGGTCAGGGCCGGGAAATAACGGCGCACCACAGTAAACACCTGCGCAGCAACCGCCAGATCCGCCTTAATAAAAGCTTCATCCAGCAGCAGATAATCAAGCTGTGCGGTCGATTGCTGACTGCACCATTGCATAAACTGCGCAGCGTCATCCAGTGGCATCAGTGCCAGACCGCTTTGCCTGAGCATGCGACGATACAGCTGCTGCGCATCTCCCGCCGGACAAAGCAGCAGCGCTGCGCCGTCGGTCAGGTGCCAGTCCGGATGTAAATCCGGCCCTTCCAGTGGATGCACAGCCAAAGTCAAAATCATTTTGTTGCCACTAAATGGCGGCACCGCCGCCGGGCTGAAGGTGCCTCCTGCAGTGGTCAGTTTCTGCAACGCCATCGGTTGGCTGTTGCCATGACGACTCAGTTCTGGCCACTGACTGGCACTGATGGGTTCGCCATCGTCGATGACTTCAACGGCGATCCGCTCTGGCTCGGCCAGCTGCAGGCGGACCATCAGCTCTGTCACGTCAGGACGCGACAAACGCTGACGAGCCACCCAGTCCAACGCCTGTAACAGCGCCTGATGCTCCACTTCCAGCCACAAGGGTACGTCAGGCGCCACATCCAGCAGAAATTCAGTCTGGTGATATTGTGCTTGCAGCTTCTGACAAAGCTGACGCAGCAATAACACAGGTTGCACGACACAGATGCCGGCAGGTGTAACGGGCACTGCCTGCAACCAGTCAGCCCCTGCATCTTTGAGCGCAGCAGGTACAGCCGCAGTGCTTAACAAGGCCTGCAGCAGGTCACCGGCCGCCGCCAGATATTTGTCATGCCCGCTGCCAACGCCGCTTCCCGCCACCACAGCCGGCTCAGCTGCCTGCGCCATGGCGCCGTCGGCGTGAACCGGCGCAGGTTCGATGACAGATTCGGTGATAACAACGGGGGCTGGCTCGCTGATTGCGGGAGTTGTGGCGGCCGCTTCTTCTGAAGATTTTGCCACCCCACGCTGAATCAGCCAGAACAGCAACAGCAACATCACCGTCAGCACAGACAGTCCACCCAGCATGTACTGACGCAGCGTTTTACGTTGTTGTTGCAGGCTGCTGATGTCATGCTCCACCACCAAATGCGCCTGCCAGCCTGCTGACCAGCGCCAGCCGGCAACGCTGGGCCGGCCAAGATAATTCGGCACAAACAGCGGAGTCACGCCCTGGCGCTGACTGGTGAGCAACTGCGCCAGCCGGGTCGGTGGCCAGGCCATGCTGCCGTCGTATTTCTGCCGGCTTTGGGTTAAATCTTCCGGCGGTCTTTTCAACAGGAATTTCAGTTGCTGACCTTCACGCAGGTCAGCCTGACCCAAGCGCGCCAACAAAGTCGACTGATAGCGGCTGGGTGACAACAACTGCCCGGCCTTGGAAACCAGCAAAAACTCATGTCCCGCCGCAGCAGCCAGCGCTTTATTCAGCCGTTGCTTTAACGCACTTAAATCGAACCAGAACAGCAGATACTGATTGCCCTGTGCAAGCTGCACCGGCGCTACCCATTGTGAGGCCAGCACTAAAGGGGTCAGAAAAGGTTGTTGCGGATTTAAATCCACAGCAGTCTGGGCAAACAGCACGCCGGCCTGGGCGTTGCTGAGCCGGATAGCCCGGCCAGCGTCATCCAGCAAGGCATAACCCAGCAGCGGATCAGGCCAGGGCGCATGCTGCACTTTGTCATCCAGTTCCTGCCAGGGGTCGTAAATTGGATTGTCGGTCGTGGCCGGCGTCAAAGCGGCCAAATCAGTTTTCAGGTAATCAAGGTGCAGGCGATAGTTGCGTTGCCAGTCGTCCATCAGGACTTCAGTGCGCTCCAGCTGCAGCGCCAATTGACTTTGCAGCTGGCTCTGCTGGCTCTGATTCATCTGCAGCCAGGCCCAATAGCCACAACCCCAGAGAAACCCGAGTGACAGCACAAAAAACAAACTGGACCAGGAGAACAGTTTCACGGCGAACACATATCCTTGTTGACAGAACAGAGGGTGGAGCCCGGCCAGGATGCGCAGCCCTTTAAGGAACAGCGCGCGGCGGGCTCAGACTCCCCATTGTGCCCTCAAGTCAAAATGTTAACAACTGTAAGATGATTACAGATTCGCCTCAGCAAAAGACGCCAGCCGGCTGCGCACCACCCCATTGAGATTAATGGTGGTACTGCCTTCGAAGTTTTTGAAACGCTCAACAATGTAAGTCAGGCCGGAAGTCACCGCCGTCAGATAGTTACTGTCAATTTGCGACAGGTTGCCTGAACAAATCAGCTTGGTGCCTTCACCACAACGGGTAATGATGGTTTTCAGCTGGGCGGCGCTGAGGTTCTGGCATTCGTCGAGCAGCACAATCGCATTCTGAATACTGCGTCCCCGCATGAAATTGACCGATTTGAACTGGATATTGGCCTTGTCCATGATGTAGTTGACGCTGGCATGCGGATGTTCATCCGTTTTATGCAGTACTTCCAGTGAGTCCGTGATAGCTGCCAGCCACGGCGCCATTTTTTCCTCTTCGGTCCCCGGCAGAAAACCAATGGACTCAGCAATTTCCGGTGTATTGCGGGTCACGATCACCTTGTCATACATACCGCGTTCAATCACCATCTCCAGCGCCGCAGCCAGAGCCAGTAAGGTTTTCCCGCAGCCCGCCGGGCCGGTCAGGATCACCAAATCCATCTCCGGGTCCAGCAGCGCATTGAGCGCCATCGCCTGGTAAACATTCTTCGGATGAATGCCCCAGGCATGTTTGTGCATCAACCGTTCAAAGCCAAGATCCCGCACTTTGATGTGCTGGTCGTTGATGGCGATCACCTGACCGGCAAAAGTTTCGTGCTCATCGACCAGATATTCGTTGATATAAGGGCTTGGTAATAAATTGCGGGGCAGATAATGATAGGTCTCACGCCCTTCGTTTTCGCTGCGGCAATCCTTGACCTGACTCCAGAAATCACCGGGAAACTTGTAATAGCCTTTGTAAAGGAAACGGACATCATCAATCAGCTGGTCAGTGCGGTAATCTTCTACCAGCTTGAGGCCGGCGCCTTTGGCTTTCAGCCGCATATTGATGTCTTTGGTGACCAGAATAACTTTGACCGGTGCTTTTTCTCTTTGTAAAAACAACGCCGTATTGATGATCAGATGGTCGTTTTCACCGCCAGGCAAGCCGGGGATTTGGTCGCTGATGTGGTGGTCATTGACGATAAACAAATGGCCGCTGGCTTTGCGCTCGCCATGTTGCGGCAATTGCACGCCCTGCAGCATTTGTTCGGGTGAAGCATCTTTGAGCACGTCTTCCAGTGCACGGATAGCCACCCGCGCCTCGCGGCTGACGTCTTTGTGTTTATCTTTGATATGGTCTAATTCTTCTAACACCGTCATCGGGATGACGACGTCGTGTTCCTGAAAGTTTAAAAAGGCGAAAGGTTCGTGCAGCAGGATGTTGGTATCGAGGACGTAGATTTTTATCTCTTTACTTCTTCTTCGCGCCATATGCAGCTCCTTAGCAGCGGATAAAAACCCCACAAGGGTTCAGTTAACTTTAGAGCAAAATGCGGCTCGCAGGATGACAATGTCATGACAGATCAAGCCTTTTCATCTGTGACCGGATCCTGGCAGAAAAATTCCGCTGCAGCCGGATGCAGTTTGGCCGGATTTTCAGTACCATAGCGCCCCCATTTTTTGAGTACCCGGATCATGATGAAATTTGCCCTTGGACAGCGCTGGATCAGCGACGCGGAATCGGATTTAGGCTTAGGCACTGTGGTTGGCATCGAAGGCCGGATGGTCACGCTGTTGTTTCCGGCCAGCGGCGACAGCCGCCTGTACGCGATGGCAGAAGCCCCATTGACCCGGGTCAGCTTCAATCCGGGCGATACCGTCAAAAGTGCCCATGAATTCAGCCTGTTGATCGAAAAAGTAGAAGACAAAGACGGCCTGCTGACTTACCACGGGGAGCGCACCGACACCGGTGAGGTGATTAGTCTGCGGGAAACTTTTCTCGATCATTTCATCAGCTTCAGTTCGCCGCAGGACCGGCTGTTTACCGGCCAGATCGACCGTTTTGACTGGTTCACGCTGCGCTACCACAGCTGGCAACATGTCCACCAGCAGCAAAAAAATCCGCTGACCGGCCTCGCCGGTGGTCGTTTAAGCCTGATCCCACACCAGTTGCACATTGCCAATGAAGTGTCGCAGCGCCACGCGCCGCGGGTATTGCTGTCTGACGAAGTGGGGCTGGGTAAAACCATTGAAGCAGGTCTGATTATTCATCAGCAAATTTTATCCGGTCTGGCTTCACGGGTGCTGATTGTGGTGCCGGAATCGTTGCAACATCAATGGCTGGTTGAAATGTTGCGTCGCTTTAATCTGCGTTTTGCCATTTTTGATGAAGAGCGGCTGACCGAAGCCGGCAATGACGGCGGCAATCCGTTCGAAACCGAACAGCTGGTGCTGCTGAGTCTGGATTTCCTCTGCCGGAAAAAAGCAGCGTTTGAAGCAGCATCAGAAGCGCACTGGGATTTACTGGTGGTCGACGAAGCCCACCACCTGACCTGGAGCGAAGACAAAGTCAGCCCCGAATATCAGCGCATTGAAGCGCTGAGCCAGGACACACCAGGGTTAATCCTGCTGACCGCCACACCGGACCAGCTTGGCCATCAAAGCCATTTTGCCCGCTTAAAACTGCTCGACAGCAACCGTTTTTATGACTATGGCAAGTTTGTCGAAGAAGAAACCCAGTACAAACACATCGCCGGACTGGCCCGCGAACTGCAGCAGCAACAGCCACTGAGTGATAACACAGCAAAACAACTGCAGGCGGTGCTGGGTGAAACCGACATCCGCGCCGAACTCGCAGTGTTATCTGGCAATAGCAGCGACGAGCAGCGCCAAAATGCGCAAAACGCCCTGCTCAGTCAATTACTGGACCGTCATGGCACCGGCCGGATTTTGTTCCGCAATACCCGCTCCGCTATCGCCGGTTTCCCTCAGCGGATCGTTAATCTGATGCCATTGGCGCAGCCGGAGCAGTATCAGAACGCCATCAAAGTGCAGCTGAGTTTTATGACCGGCCACAGCGATGAGCAAAAAGCCCGTACCTTGTTGTTCCCGGAGCGGATTTATCAGGAATTTGAAGGCAGCAAAACCAGCTGGTGGCAGTTTGACCCGCGGGTCGAAGCCGTCATCGCGTTGATTAAACAACACAAATATAAGAAGTTTCTGGTCATCTGCGCCCACGCCGACACTGCCGAAGCATTGGAAGAAGCGATGCGCGTCAAAGAAGGCATCCGCGCCGCCGTGTTCCACGAAGGTATGTCGATTGTCGAGCGCGACAAAGCCGCCGCTTATTTTGCCCAAGACGACCAAAGTGCGCAGGCGCTGATCTGTTCGGAAATTGGCTCCGAAGGCCGTAACTTCCAGTTTGCCCATCAGTTGGTGTTATTTGATTTACCGTTGAATCCAGACTTGCTGGAACAACGCATCGGCCGACTGGACCGGATTGGTCAGACGCAGGATATTCAGATCCACCTGCCGTATTTCAGCGGCACACCGCAGCAAGTGTTACTGGACTGGTACCAACAGGGGCTCGGCGCTTTCACAGCTACCAGTCAGACGGGCGGTGCGGTTTATCAGCAAATGGCGGCACCTTTGCTGGCACTGCTCGCGACCACCAGCGCGGACGCTGCCGCAGTGGCCAGTCTGCTGGACGACACTAAAGCACTGAATGGTCAGCTGAAAAAGCAACTGGAGCAAGGGCGCGACCAATTGCTCGAACTGAACTCCAGTGGCCGCGGCCAGGCCGCACAGCTGGTTGAACAAGTTCGCACACAGGACGATTCGACCGTACTGCCGCTTTATATGATTAAAGCCTGGGATTTACTTGGCGTGCATCAGGAAGACCGCAGCGATACCAGCATAGTCCTGACACCATCAGAACAGCTGCAGGGCCACTATCCGATGCTGGATGAAGACGGTATTTCGGTGACCTTTGACCGCAACACCGCACTGGCACAGGAAGATATTCAATTCCTCAGCTGGGACCATCCGATGGTGCTTGGCACGCTCGATATCGTCACGCAGCAACCGCTGGGGAACAGTTCGGCTGCGCTGCTGAACAACAAACAACTGCCAGCCGGTACCTTCTTTGTTGAGTTTATTTATCTGGTCGAATCCACCGCGCCAGCTGAACTGCAACTGGGCCGCTATCTGCCACCGACCCCCATCCGGTTACTGCTTGAAAAGTCGGGCAAAAATCTCGGCCCGAACGTGCCTTTTGATAACTTCAACCGACAGCTGAAACCGGTGGGTCGTCAGACCGCCAGTAAGCTGGTGGGCGCACTGCAAAGCACCATTCATCCGTTGCTGGCCAAAGCAGAAAGTTATGCCGACGTGCAGCTGAAACAGATCCAGCAGGAAGCGCTGGCGCAGATGCAGCAGCAACTGCAGGCCCAGTTGGACCGCCTCGCAGCACTCGCCCGCATCAATCCGCTGGTGCGGCCGGAAGAGATTGCGCATTTGCAGCAAAAACAGCAGCAACTGACTGACTATATTGGCAAAGCGCGTCTGCGGTTTGATGCCATCCGTGTCATCGTCGTCAGTCACGACTAAAAAGTTCAGGCCGCCATGCTGATTGAGTACAAGCCACCACTGGCCCCTTATCTGCAGATTGTCTGGCAGGACGACGCCTTGCTGGTACTCAATAAGCCAAGCGGCCTGCTGACTGTGCCGGGCCGGGCAGCTGAACATCAGGACAGCCTGCAACTGCGGGTGCAGCGCGTGTACCCCACCGCGCGGATTGTGCACCGGCTCGACATGGCGACTTCGGGCCTGGTCGTGATGGCGCTGACGCCTGACAGTCACCGGATGCTGAACTGGCAGTTTGAAAGGCGTCAGACCCGCAAACATTATATTGCCCGGCTGGATGGCTTGTTGCAGGCCAGCCGCGGCACTGTTGACCTGCCATTGATTTGTGACTGGCCAAACCGGCCCCGCCAGATGGTTTGTTTTCAACATGGCAAACAGGCGCAGACATTATTCGAATTGCTGGCACACGAGCAGGGACAAAGCCGGGTCCGTCTGACCCCGATAACCGGACGTTCTCACCAGTTGCGGGTGCATATGCAGTGGCTGGGTCACCCGATTGTTGGCGATAAATTTTATGGTCAGGCACCGGCTGGCGACGTTGAACGGCTGCAATTACATGCAGCCATGCTGGGCTTAGAGCATCCGGTTACACAGCAGTGGCTCGAATTTACCGCACCTGTCCCGTTTTAAACGTTAACCAGAGATTCATCTTCAGCACTTAGCATAGAGAAAGTGCCGGAGCTGACAACAAAAAACGGAATTTGTTCAGCATTTCGGCAGTAAATTTGTGAAATCTAAACAAATCAAATAAAATTAGTAAATTGGAAACCCCGAGGAGAGATGGATGAAACTGAAAACTAGCGCAATCGCCGTTCTGGCAACCCTGATGAGCTCTGCAGTTCTGGCAGCGCCAACTGCAGCAGAATTAACAGACCGTGTCTATGGTTCTGTATTCTGGGAAAAATATGCTCCAGATAACGACAAAGCAAAATCTTTTGCCTGGAAAGGCATGGACAATGGTGACGGTTTTGGTCTGAATATCGGCTACCGTATCAGCGAAAGCTGGGGTATCCGTGCCGAGTACGTCCGTCAGGAGCTGGATTCCACACTGTCTACAAAAGATCTTGAAGGTAACCGGGTCGGTTTAGATGTGGTTTACCATGTCGACAGCCTGCCGCTGTACGTTGTTGGTGGTCTGAAAAACTACACCACTGGTCGTTCAGCTTCAGCCGCTAACATCGGTTTTGGCGTAAACATGTTCGCCACTGAGAATGCCGCTGTATTTGTAGAAGCTAACCGGTATCAGGGCATCAACAAACCATTTGTTGACCACGGCGTAAAACTGGGCGTGAGCTACTTCTTCGGTTCTGCAGCAGCCGCTGAACCAACTCCGGCACCTGAGCCAGCTCCAGCACCAGTGATTGGTGATGCCGATCAGGACGGCGTGACAGACGATAAAGATCAGTGCGCGAACACCCCAATCACCGACAAAGTCGATGCCGTTGGTTGTTCAATTTTCACTGAACAGTCTGTCAGCATCGCGCTGAACGCACAGTTCGACAACGATTCTTCTGTGGTGAAAGATCAATACCATGCAGACCTCGAAAAACTGGCGAACTTCCTGAAACGCTTCCCGAACACAGACGTCGAGATCGGTGGTCACGCGTCAAATGTAGGCACTCCAGCTTATAACCTGGCGCTGTCACAACGTCGTGCTGATGCTATCGCGGCCATTCTGGTCAGCAAATACGGTATCGACAACAGCCGCGTGAAAGCTGTGGGTTACGGTATCACCAAGCCAAAAGCTGCTGGCAGCTCAAAAGCCGCTCATGCAATCAACCGTCGTATCGAAGCGACTGTGACCGCTTCTATCAAAGAAGCCGTACAACGTTAATTGTTGAACTGACTGCCAAAAAGCCACCAGCCGGTGGCTTTTTTTTAGCGTACGTATTACGAAGCAACCAATGCGTTTATCCCTAAGTTTTTATACTGCGCTGCCGATACCAAAGATCTGATGAGCCAGACGGAAACTGCTGATGCGCCCTTTGATTGCTGTCCTGCTGATATGCCTGTCGACCTTTAGCGAAGCCGAGGCGCTGCTTTGGGACGAACAACAAACCAATGCGGACCTGCAACGTCAAATCGCTGCCAGCCAAATCCAATCGCTCCAACAGGAACAACAACAGTTCCTGGTGTTGCAACGCAGTGCTATGACGTCGTTCAGTAAAGGCACAGTTGTACTGGTGCCAGACTGGTCACAGCACGCAGCAAGCCCAAGAGCTGTCGAATACTTACGTAATTATCTGATTGATTATGGCTGGAATACCATCGCCATGATGGTCCCACCAGGCACAGACAGCCGAGAGCTTGCGGACCTGCAAAGCTACCAGCAACTGTTGCTGCAACGATTAAAACTGGTGATGCAGGAAGCCGAAAAAGCGCCTGGCGCCATCATCGTGATAGGTCTGGGGCATAGCGGTGCCGTACTCAACACGCTATATAAAAATGAAGAGCTCAAAGCGCCACAAGCCTTGGTACTGATCGGTGCGGCGATTCAGGAAGTGGCGCTGAATGAGCAAGTGGCGCAAGCTCTCAGCCAGCATAAAGTTGCCACGCTGGATTTACTGCCGCAAGCAGACAACAGTTTTGCCACGCACAGCAGCAACCTGCGCTTACAACTGGTGCGAAAACACCTCAAAGAAATGTACCGGCAGCGCTTGCTGCCGGGCAGCGTCGAACAAAACCAACTCTGGCTGGGTCGTGAAATTCTGGGCTGGTTGCACTATATAGGCTATTGACCACGCGCCTGATGAATTGGAGGACAGGCTCATGATCATGCTTGTGCCGGCACAAGCGTGCACATGATCTGCCCGGATTCATTTATTTTTTAAAACGTTCCACCAACTGATACAGCGTTTCGGCGTTTTTCTCCAAATCACTGCTGACTTCTGCCGTCTGTTCACTTTGCTGATACCCATCTCCGGCCAAATCCGCAATACGGCTGACTTGTCGGTTGATATCCTCGGAGACATGCGCCTGCTCTTCCACCGCAACCGCAATCTGATGCCCCATACGGGCAATCAGATTAACCGCCTCCATGATGCCATCCAGCATCTGTTCGGTTTCAGCCACTTTAGCCACACCAAGCTCAGTGGCGGCAATCCCCTGATCTGCCGCTAACACGGCATTGCGGGCGCCTTCCTGCAGGTTAAAGATAATTTGCTGAATTTGCTGCGTTGACTGCTGCGTGCGCTGCGCCAGCTGTCGGACCTCGTCAGCAACCACCGCAAAACCACGCCCCTGCTCCCCAGCTCTGGCGGCTTCAATAGCCGCATTCAGCGCCAGCAAATTGGTTTGCTCAGCAATTTGCTGAATGATCTCAGCCGCTTGGGTGATGCTGGCTGTTTGCGTCGCCAGCTCCGTCACCGACTTGGCGATACCGCGGACCGTCTGCGCCAGTTTTTCAATCGCATCGCGCGTTTGCAACGCCACTTGCTGGCCCTGACAGGTGAGCTGATTGGCGTTGCTGGCTTCCGTCGAAGTGAGCTGTACGTTGTGCGACACCTCAGCGATGGTATGGGTCATCTGATTCATCGCCGTCGCCGTCTGCTCAGTTTCCTGCTGCTGCGAGGCGATTACTGACAAAGTGCTGCGCGAAAGCTGATGCGCCTGCGCCGACTCGCGTGACGCAGTCAGTGCGGCATCCTCCAGCCGCGTCAGCACAGTGCGCAGGTGTGCGGTATCAGTCACCATCGCCAGTTCCAGCAACCCCCAGCTATCATGACGGCCAGTGTACACTTCTGCCGCAACCGGGCAGGCAAACGGGTTACTCAGTTGTGCTATCAGCCTTTGCTGCGCTTGCTGCATCCGCAGGCGCCCAAGCCAGGCAACCGCACTGCTGACTAAAGCCGTCACTACAGCCGCAGCGACAGGACCAAACTGCCACGCTGCCAGCCCGGCGGCGGCTGCAGAAACCGCCACGGTCACCGGCAACGCAAGCTGCTGCCAGTCAAACCGGTTCAGGGTCTGCCCCTGACGGATCGCGGCGTACACAGTCTCCGCTCGTTTTACCTGCTCGGTCGTCGGCTTGACCCGCACCGACTCGTACCCGACCACTTTGCCCTGTTGCAGGATGGGCGTGACGTAGGCGTTCACCCAATAATAATCACCATTTTTGCAACGGTTCTTCACTATCCCCATCCAGCATTTACCCGCTTTAAGATGGTCCCACATAATCTGAAAAACCGCAGGCGGCATGTCCGGATGACGCACCAGATTGTGCGGTTGCCCCAGCAACTCATCGCGGCTGTATCCGCTGATTTCGGCAAATGCTTTGTTGCAATACTGAATATGGCCGGAAGTGTTGGTGGATGAAATCAACCGCTGTTCCGCCGGGAAGGTTCTTTCGTGTTGAGTGACGGGTAAATTCTGCCGCATATCATCCTGATCCTTTGCCGATGAAGACTGTCCGTACAACCCAGGCTGAGCCTGTACCGAAAAATCTAGTTCAGCTTTTGCTAAATGCAAAGGCGCGCCAACAAAGATAAACTAGCGATTATTTCAACTGTGGAAGCTCACTCTATGTCGCCGGTAATGACCACGATTGGCCTGCTCGTTTTGTCGAATATTTTTATGACTTTTGCATGGTATGGCCATCTGAAACACCTGAAATCCTCGGCACTGATTGTGGCGATTCTGGTGTCCTGGGGGATTGCGTTGTTTGAATATACGCTGATGGTACCCGCCAACCGGATAGGCTCGCAGGTGCTGAGTCTGGCCCAGCTGAAAATTCTGCAGGAGGTGATTACGCTGGCCGTCTTTATCCCTTTTGCGGTGCTGTACATGAAAGAGCCGTTTAAGCTCAATTATGTCTATGCCGGTATTTGCCTGCTTGGCGCAGTTTATTTTATGTTCTGGCACAAGAGCTGAATCTTCAGCTCTTGTGTGTTTTCAGCAGTTCGTAAGCGGCCTGAATTTGCTGGGTTTTCTGCTTGGCCAGTTCCAGCATTTCGGTGGGCAGTCCTTGCGACACCAGTTTGTCCGGATGGTGCTGGGACATTTGTTTTTTATAGGCTTTTTTCAGTTCAGCAGCCGAACAGTCGGGCGTCACACCGAGTAACTGGTAAGCATCCTGCACCGCATCAGCCGATTTGTGCTGCTGCGGGGGCCGTCTGGCAAAACGGGCTTCCGCTTCATACCGCCCCAACAGATACTGCAGACGAACCGCGGACACATCCAGCGCACTGGCCAGTTGCTGCAGTAACTTGTGTTCAACCGCGCTGAGTTGTCCATCAACATAAGCCACGGAAATCTGAATTTCTAAAAACAGCTGCAATAAATCCGGCCGCCAGCGGTACGCCTGTTTTAATTGCTGAAGCTGAGAGAGTAACGGGAAATCGGCCGCTTTGCCCTCACGAAAAGCACGCTGGGCATCCTGCTGCTGACTGGCCGACAGGCCCAACTGCTGCATAAACGCCACGGCTTTGTCGATATGCGCTGTCGTCACCACGCCGTCCGCTTTTGCCAGGTGCCCCATCACGGCAAAAGTGCTGTACATAAAAAG
Organism: uncultured Rheinheimera sp.; assembly: GCA_966252055.1. Taxonomy (GTDB): domain Bacteria; phylum Pseudomonadota; class Gammaproteobacteria; order Enterobacterales; family Alteromonadaceae; genus Pararheinheimera. The sequence goes on from CBINNO010000014.1 coordinate 28,368, forward strand.
GCCTTGTGCCTCACCGGCATCCCGCCGGAAGCCGCCAAAACCACCGGCCTGCTCAAACTGCTGGCGCATACTGCGGTCAAACCAGTGCCCAATCAGCACCCCGGCGATCAACCCAGGAATTTTGAACATCGCAAGCCCAAACAGCCCACCAAGTAATTTGCCCCACATCACTCAGCTCCTGTTGCACAGTTCAAGATCAGCGGCGGCCAGTCTTTGTGGCGTGCCGATATCCGCCCAATAACCGTCATAGCACTCAGCGCTGACCTGTTGCCTAGCCATCGCGGCACGTAAAAATGGTGCCAGTTTTTGTGGCCCTGCCGGCACCTCACGGAAAAACGCCGGCCGGTACACACCGATTCCGCTGAAGGTCAGTTTATTCGGGCCCTCTGAGCAAGCCAGCCCGGCCTTTAGCGCAAAATCGCCTTGCGGATGCTGGGCCGGATTGGGCACCAGCACCAGATGCGCCAGATGCGCTGTGGCCAAAGCCCCGCGCAGCTTCGCAAACGGATAATCAGTCAGCACATCGCCGTTAATCACCACAAAGGGCTCATCCCCCAACAATGGCAACGCCTGGCGGATCCCGCCGGCGGTTTCCAGTGCCCCGGCCTGCTCGGCGGAATAACGTAGTCGCACACCATAATGCTGGCCATCACCAAGCGCCGCTTCAATTTTGTCACCAAGCCAGGCGTGATTAATCACGATCTCGACAAAACCAGCCCGCGCCAGAGCGTCCAGATGATGCTCAATCAGGGCTTTCCCCCCCACCGGCAGCAAGGGTTTTGGCAAATGGTCAGTCAGAGGCCGCATCCGCTCACCGCGGCCAGCAGCCAGAATCATCGCACGCATTGGGCACCCTCCAGAAAATGGGGCAACACATCGCGGCTGAACCATTGATGGAACGCTTCAAGCTCCGGATAACGGCCCGAAATATCAGCCACATAGCCGACGACACGCGGTAAATCTGGCAGGTAACCGGCTTTTTGATCCCGGTGATACAAGCGGGCAAAGATGCCGCAAACTTTCAGATGTCGCTGCAATCCGGTCCAGTCAAAACCACGCACAAAATCGGCTTCGCTCAGCTCGGCCGGCAGCAGCTGCGCGGCCTGCCACTGCTGGTAGCAAGTCCGGCACAGCTCGTCAACCAGCGCGTCCGGCCAGCGCAGATAACAATCGCGCAGCAACGAGACCAGGTCGTAACACAAAGGCCCACAGACCGCGTCCTGAAAATCGATCACCGCCAGACTGTCATCCGGCAACACCATCAGATTGCGGGAATGAAAATCGCGATGCATGCCCCCTTGCGGCTGCGCCAGCACCACATTGGCAATTTGGCTGAATGTTTGCGCCAGCAGTTGCTGGGTGGCTTCATCAGGCTGCTGCCCCAGATGCACTACTAAAAACCAGTCGATAAAAATTTGCAGCTCGCGCAGCACAAAGGCGCGGTCAAAATGTGGCAATTCGCCCTGAGCGCTCTGCCTGACCTGTTGAATTGCCGGCAATAAATTCAGCGCTTTGCGATACCATACCGACGCGTTGGTATCCGTCAGACTATGCTGCAATACGGTATCACCGAGGTCCGTCAGCAACAGGAATCCAAGCGAATAGTCCGCGGCCAGCACCTGCGGAACCTGCAGGCCTGCGGCAGCGAATGCTTCGGCCAGGTCAGCAAAACGTTTAGGGTCTTCCGGTGGCGGTGCATCCATCAGGATCCAATGTTGCTGATGCAAACGGACCCGAAAATAACGCCGGAAACTGGCGTCGCCGCTGACAGCGTCGATTTGCCAGTCGTCACTGGCCTGATACTGCTGTAAAAAATTGCGGATCTGTGACAACCTTTCTGCCAATTGTGTACTCCAACACGAGCAAAAACGGCACTATAACGGATTAGCCGAGCAGCGAAAATTGATTTATGATACAGGCCCCTTTTCGGATGCTGCCCAGTTGCAGCCTGACGGAACAGCGCACTACTTTGGATCGCCGGATGAAATACCAAACCTTGTACTTGTTGATGTTCGGACTTTCAGGTCTGGCAATTGCCGCCGAGCCCGCCCAACCTGTTACCAGGATCAGCCAGTGCTATCCGGTGCTCAGTCTTCCCGAGCGCTTAGCGACTCTTGATAAAAATGACAACACGCTGCGCATTCATTCCGGCAAGGTCACACTGGTCGACAACCAGAGCGCGCAATTCAGCGACGGTGTTGAACTGACTCACCGTGATACGCTGCTGAGCGCGCCCAGTGCTACTTTTTCAAAAACCGAACAAAAGATGTTCGCCGACGGCGGCATCAGTTATTTCAATCCTCAGTTGAAAGTCAGCAGCAGCTCGTTCAGCGCACACATTGCCGACAGCAATGCGCTGATGACCGACGCCGATTACCGCTTTATCCACCAAGCGGGCCGTGGTTATGCCCGGGAAATGCAGGCATCCGCCGACCAGGTCAAACTCAGAGACGCCAGTTTTACCACTTGTCCGGATGGCGACAATGGCTGGGCGCTCGAGGCTGAAGATATTCAGCTCAATGCCGACGACGGCTGGGGCGAAGCCTGGAACTCAGTGGTCCGCATTAAAGGCGTGCCGGTGATGTACCTGCCTTACATGACGTTTCCAGTGAGCAATCAGCGTAAAAGTGGTCTGCTGTTTCCCAAATTTGGCAGCTCACAAAAGCTTGGCGTTGAATTGCAATTGCCTTATTACCTGAATCTGGCCGAAAACTACGACGCCACTATCACACCGCGTTACATGAGCAACCGCGGCACCCAGCTCAAAGGCGAGTTCCGCTACCTCACGGCAGAACAAACCGGCAAAATTCAGCTGGAAATACTGCCGGATGATCAGGACAAACCGGCCGGTTTTGGCAGCCGCTACCTCAGCCATATCGAGCACAGAGCCGATATCGCTGACAACTGGCGTGCTCAGTTGGATTTCACCGACGTCAGCGACGACGCTTACCTCAGCGAGCTGGGTTCAGATTTTAACAATCAAAGCGATACCCAACTGAACCGGGTAGCCACCCTGAGCTACTTCGGCGACAGCCTCAGGTCGGATATCCGGCTGCAAGGCTTTGAAATATTGGGTAATTACGCAGACACTTACTCTTATTCCGCATTGCCGCAATGGGATTTGCGTTCGGCCAGACCAACCTTGTTGCCGGCTGGTTTTGAATTCAGCTGGAACAGCCAGTACAGTCATTTCGCCAACGACAATGCGCCGGTCAGCGAAGCCGACCGCTTGCATCTGGAACCGGTGTTACGGCTGCCTTATGTCACGCCTGCGCTGGAACTGCAGTTTGAAACCGCCATGATGTCGACGTTTTATCAGCAGAAAAAACGCCAGAATCTGACCAATGCGCCGGCAGAACTTGCCCAGTTAGCCGAGGATACCGAGCGTCATCTGCCAAGACTGCAACTGAACGGCAAACTCAATTTTGAACGCGAAACCCGCTGGTTCGGGCAAAGCTCGCTGCAAACGCTGGAACCACAGATCCAGTACCTGTATATCCCGTTTCGGGACCAAAGCAGCATCTGGCAATACGACACGGCCCGGCTGCAGGACGACTACTTTGGTCTGTTCAGACAAAACCGTTTTTCTGGTCTGGACCGGATCAATGATGCCAATCAACTGACGCTTGGTGCCACCACCCGACTTTATGATGCGTCTGACACTGAACGTTTCCGCTTTAGCATTGGCCAAATCCTGTTCCTGAATAACCCGGAACAATTAACGCCGCTGGAGAAAAACCAGCCGGTTGCGGCGACAGAATCCATCTTCGCAGCAGAATCGGTGATTCACTGGCAACAACGCTGGTACCTCAACAGCGGCGTGCAATACGATTCAAAAACCAATCGCATGATCAAATCGAATGTGACATTGGATTATCGCGCCGACGATAAAAATTTATTTCAACTGAACCACAGATACAGTCGTTATGTCTCAGGCAACGAGATAAAACAGCTCGGTGCACTCGGCACAGTGCCGGTCGATGCAAAATGGCAACTGATCGGCAGCTATTACCGGGATTTGAAAAATTCCCGCATGATCGAGGCAAATCTGGGATTGCAGTATGAATCCTGCTGCTGGGCTGTGCGTCTGGTCGCCAGGCGACAAATTGAAACGAATCTGGACCTCCCCATCAACAACCTGCAATCACCGAAAATTGACAGCGGCATTGCGTTGCAGTTTGTGTTAAAAGGGTTCGGGGAAAGTGCCGGATTCAATGTGACAGAAATGCTTTCGAGCGGCGTTTTTGGCTACCGCCGTCCTTACTTATTAAATAATTAGACTGGAAAATTATGAAGTTAACACAGCTGATTGCTGCGGTTCTGACGACTTGTGTCATCTGTCACAGCCAGGCCGCCGAAACCAAAGTAGATGCCATCGCAGCCATCGTCAATAACGGTGTGGTGCTGGAAAGTGAAGTGCAGGACATGGTCGACCGCGTCAAGAAAAACGCCGCCAAACAGGGCCAGACCCTGCCTTCTGACAGCGCGTTACAGGTACAGGCGCTGGAACGTCTGATTATGAATAACCTGCAGCTGCAACTGGCCAAGCGCATGGGTTTGCAAATCACCGATGCGCAGCTGGACCAAACCCTGGAAAGTATCGCCCGTGAGCAAAAAATGACGGTTGAACAATTCCGCGCTCAGGTTATTCGCGAAGAAGGCAGCTTCGAGCAGTTCCGTGAGCGTCTGCGCGATGAAATCACCACCGGCGAAGTGATGCGTGCAAACGTACAACGCCGTATCTATGTCAGTCTGCAGGAAATTGACACCCTGATGAAAATGATGGAGCAGCAGGGTGCCAGCAACGAGCAATACAACATCGGCCATATACTGATTGCCCTGCCAAGTCAGCCTAGCGAAGAGCAAATCAAAGAAGCCGCCGGCAAGGCCGACAAAGTCATGGAGTTATTACGCGGTGGCAGCGATTTCCGCAAAATTGCTATCGCCTCATCTTCTGCCGAAACCGCATTAGAAGGCGGGGATATGGGCTGGATGAATATCAACGAAATGCCAACTATTTTTGCCGACCAGATCCGCGGCAAAAAGAAGAAAGACATCATCGGACCGCTGCGTTCTGGGGCTGGTTTTCATATCCTGACCATCTTTGATATCCGCGGTGAAAGCGTGGTGGAGTTTGAAGAAATTTCCTCCCGTCACATTCTGATTAAGCCGTCGATCATCGTCAGTGAAGAAAAAGCGAAGAATATGCTGAAGCAGTTCGCGGCTGATTTTAAAGCCGGGAAAGCCGACTTCGCGACCTTTGCCAAAGAACATTCTGAAGATCCGGGTTCACGCTTAAAAGGTGGCGAGCTGGGTTTTGCCGACCCGAATGTTTTTGTGCCTGAGTTCCGCGACACGCTGAAATCGCTGAAAAAAGACGAAATGAGCGAACCATTTCGCACAGAACACGGCTGGCACATTGTCCAGTTGCTGGACCGCCGTACCGTCGATGCAACGGCAGACAAGAAACGCGAGCAAATCAGCCGGATGATCTACAACCGCCGATTCAACGAAGAATCCAGTAACTTCCTGCGTGAAATCCGTGATGAAGCCTTCATTGAAGTGCTGGCGGACAAAAAATGACCTTACGTATCGGCATCACGCCGGGTGAGCCCGCTGGTATAGGACCTGATTTGGTCATCCAGCTGGCGCAACAAGACTGGCCGGCAGAGCTGGTGGTTTGTGCAGATCCGGCTGTTTTGCTTGAGCGCGCCGCTCAACTGCAGTTACCGCTGCAGTTGCTGCCTTATCAAAGCGAGCTGCCGCCGCAGCCGCAACGTGCCGGCACACTGACTCTGGCGGCTTTTAAAACCGCACAACCAGTACAACCGGGCGTGCTGAATGAAAATAACGGCCGCTATGTGGTCGACACGTTAAAGTTTGCCGGCGAGCAATCAATGAATGGTGGCTTTGATGCCATTGTGACTGGCCCAGTCCACAAAGGGATCATCAACAAGGCCGGTATTCCATTCAGTGGCCACACTGAATTCTTTGCGCTGCAGTCCAACACACCTTACGTCGTGATGATGCTGGCAACCGAAGGGCTGCGGGTGGCACTTGCCACCACACATATTCCGCTCGCCTACGTGGCCAAAGCGATCACTCGTGAAAGACTGCTGCAGGTGACCCGTATTCTGCACCAGGACTTGCAGCAAAAATTTGCCATCAGCAATCCACGGATTTACGTCTGCGGCCTGAATCCCCATGCAGGCGAAGATGGTCATCTTGGTCGTGAAGAAATTGATGTTATCCGGCCGGCCCTGGATGAACTGCGCTCTGAAGGTATGGACCTGGTAGGTCCATTGCCGGCAGACACACTGTTCCAGAGCAAGTATCTGGATAATGCTGACGCCGTACTGGCGATGTATCACGATCAGGGCTTGCCGGTGTTAAAGCATAAGGGCTTCGGCCGCTCCGTTAACATTAGTCTGGGATTACCGCTGATCCGTACCTCGGTCGATCATGGCACAGCGCTCGATCTGGCGGGTACCGGCCAAGCCGATCCCGGCAGCCTGCTGCATGCGCTTGATCAGGCTATCTATCTTGCGACTCAATCAAAAAGCTCACTATGACCGATAAAGTACATATGGGGCATCACGCCCGTAAAAGATTTGGCCAGAACTTCCTGCATGACCCCGCCGTCATCGAGCGTATCGTCAAAGCGATAGCGCCAAAACCCGGTGAGCTCCTCGTCGAAATAGGCCCAGGCCTTGGCGCTTTGACCGAACCCGTTGCCGAGCGCGCCGGTCAGTTGACCGTGGTTGAGCTTGACCGCGACCTGGCGCAGCGTTTACGTGAGCACCCGACGCTGGCCGATAAACTGACCATTTATCAGACAGATGCAATGAAGTTTGACTTCCGGCAGCTGATGCCGGCGACCGGGAAAATGAAAGTATTCGGCAACCTGCCCTACAACATTTCAACGCCACTGCTGTTTCATTTATTTGAATATGCCGATTGCATCGACAACATGCATTTTATGCTGCAAAAAGAAGTGGTTGAGCGTATGACGGCAGGCCCTGGCAGCAAGACCTACGGCCGGCTCAGCGTCATGACACAGTTTTTCTGTCAGGCCATACCAGTAGTCGAAGTGGGCCCAGGTGCTTTTAAACCAGCACCCAAAGTTGATTCTGCCGTGGTCCGGCTCATTCCAAAGCCTGTGGCAGAACGGGCCGATGTTCCTGTGGCTGTGCTGAACAGAGTGTGCCTGGAAGCTTTTAACCAGCGCCGCAAAACCTTGCGTAACTGCTTCTCAAACTTCGCAACTGCAGAGCAGATAGAGGCACTGGGTATCAATCCGGGTTTACGGCCTGAACAACTGGCTGTCGCGGATTTTATCCGGGTCGCACAGTGGCTGGCGCAACAACCCGGCGCTTTGGAGCACAATGCACCAACGGACGAGGACCGGCTATGACTTTTCCGGTCCCTGTTCAGGTTGAAACTTTCTATATCCCGGCGCAGTCAGACGCTGCCGCTGAGCGTTTTGTCTTTGCCTACACCATCACTATTCGCAATGAGTCTGCGAGCCGGGTCAAGCTGTTGCGGCGTTACTGGTCTATCACGGACGCCAACGGTAAACACACTGAAGTCCGCGGAGACGGCGTTGTTGGCGAGCAGCCAGAGCTCGCACCTGGTGAGAGCTACACCTACACCAGCGGTGCAGTACTGGAAACGCCTGTCGGCACCATGCAAGGGCATTATGAAATGCAGGCGGCAGATGGCACTGAATTCGAAGCGCCTATCGCCGTCTTTCGCTTGGCAGTCCCCAATGTTCTTAATTAACTGATGGCCCGTTACGTCATCGGCGATGTGCAGGGTTGCTTCGACCAGCTACAGCAGTTGCTTGAGCTGGTTCAGTTTAACCCTGCGCAGGACCAGCTATGGTTTTGTGGTGATCTGATTGCCCGCGGCCCCAAATCGCTGGAAACCCTGCGATTTGTCAAAAGTCTGGGGCCGGCCGCTATCACGGTGCTGGGAAATCATGATCTGAATTTCCTCGCAAGTCGCTATGGTTGTGGCCGGATCAGTCCGGCGGATCAATTGACAACATTGCAACAGGCACCAGATTTGCCTGAGCTGACAGAATGGCTCGCGAAACAACCTCTGGTTCATTTTGACCAGGCTGACAATCTGCTGCTGGTTCACGCCGGACTTGCACCTGAGTGGAGCGTCGCAGAAGCCCTCGCTGCGCTTCATCAGGCAGAGCAGGCTCTGCGTGACAAACCGGCCGAAGTCTTTTCTTATATGTACGGCAACACACCGGATTTATGGTCTGATGCTGTGACTGAACAGGAAAAAATTCGCTTTACCATCAATGCCTGCACCCGCATGCGATACTGTTTTGCCAATGGTCGCCTTGAATTAACGCAGAAAGGCGAATTATCCGACAATCCACTGTTGACCCCTTGGTTTAATTTCTGGTCTGATAGAGAGCATCCGATAATACTCTTCGGTCATTGGGCAGCATTGCTGGGTTTTTCCCCTGTCAGGGGGATTGAGGCGCTCGACACAGGCTGTGTCTGGGGCCAGGCGTTGACGTGCTATTGCATTGAAACGCAACAGCGTTTTAGTGTTGCCGGCTATAAAAAAAGTCTATAATACTTGGGTTTGTTCCATCCCAGTTCCGTTCTGAAGCAAGGATGCAAAAGATCACGGCGACTGTCGGCCAACCCGTTGGGAGTTCCTTATGAAGTTAACCGTTGCATTACGCATCATCGGCGGCTTTGGTGTTATATCAGTCCTGTTGCTGATCATCGGCCTCACCTCTTACGTTAGTCTGAATAACATCAGTGATTCCACCAGCCAGGTTAATACGATTTCTATCCCAGCTCTGGAAAACAGCGCCACCCTACAAAGTGAATTTGTCAAAATGAGCAAAATCACCTTACAGGCATTCTATGGCGAAGACGTCAAACAGATCAGTGCTTTTGAAAGTGCTTTTGCCACTGAAAAAACAGCTTATGATTCAGCAGCCAAAAACCTCCAGGTTGTCGTGTCCAATGAGCCAGTCCTTGCCAATAGCTTCAAGGATGTGACAACTCAATATGAAGCCTTTATTCCCACCAGCGAGAAGTTATTCGCTGAACTGAGAAAGTCCCTGACTCTGCGCGATACCATCGCCAGCAAACTCAGTGATCTGGAAAGTAACTCAGACGACTCCGCCTCTCTCATTCTCGATTTCAGCGACGTACGGGACGTCAGCCGTCGTTTCCCGAAATCAGCAGAAGCAGCTTCATCACTGGAAACTGGCCTCAATACCATGGTCAGCACTGTCGTTGATCTGACCCGTACTAACGCAGCCAATACAGCAGAAACCCTGAGTAACGAAATCCGCAACCGGATGACGGACATTGTTGGCAAAATGCAAATCATCAAAACAGAAGCAGGCAGCTCTGTGGATATGGTTGCCGACCTTGAAGAGAAGATTAACGCTATCAATGACTTGCTCAATGGTGACAGTGGTATTCTGGCATTAAAGTCTCAGAAATTATCTGCAGAAGCAGCCGCGACCAAGCTGTTAGCGACCGCAGAACAGCAAACGACAGACGCCGGTACCGCATTAAATCGCTTACTGACCAGAGCACGGGAAGCCGCTGGCGAGATCCAAAACGAAGCAGCCTCCAGCGTCAGTGGCGCCATAGTGCTGATTTTTGTCGTGATGGTTTTCTCCTTTGTCGTCGCGGCAGGTATTGCACTGGTGACTCGTCGCAGCATCACAGAGCCACTGAGCAAAGTGAACGATATTCTGGGTGTAGTGGCTTCAGGCGACCTCACCAAGCAACTGGATGATAAAGCACAGGATGAATTCGGCGAATTGGCGCGAAACTGCAACAAGGTCATCGGAAACCTGCGTCAGTTGATTCAGGGTATCATTTCCCGCTCCACCCAGCTCGCTGCAGCGTCTGAACAGACATCCGCGATTACGGTGCAATCTACTGCAGCGATTCGCGAGCAGAAATCTCAGGTGACACAAGCTGCTACAGCCACAACAGAAATGAGCAGCACATCACAAGGTGTTCTGCAAAGTTCTAATGATGCGCTGGCTGAAATCAAACACGCAGATGCTGAAGCAGAACGTGTGAAAACGATTTCTTCCAACAATAAGCAAACTATTTTGCAATTGTCGCAGGAAGTTGAGCAGGCCTCAAAAGTCATCAACAAACTGCATCAGGACAGCGCTTCAATCGGCAGCATCCTGGACGTGATCCGTGGCATCGCTGAACAGACTAACCTGCTTGCACTGAACGCCGCCATTGAGGCCGCACGGGCCGGTGAACAAGGCCGTGGTTTTGCGGTGGTGGCAGATGAAGTACGCTCGCTGGCCAGCAAAACCCAAAGCTCAACCCAGGAAATCCAGGCGATGATTCAGGCGTTGCAGACCGGCGCTCACGCTGCAGTTGAAGCTATGAACAAAGGCAAACGGCAGGCTGAAAATTGTGTAGCTCAGACTGAGGTGGCCGATCAGGCGCTTGATTCTATCACCCATGCGGTTCACATGGCGCACGATATGAGTGAACAGATCTCTCATGCAGCGAAAGAACAGAATCAGGTTTCTCATGAGATCAGCAAACTGCTTGAATCTATCGTGAATATCGCAGAAGAGACAGCTTCCGGCGCTGAACAGACGTCCGATTCAAGCCACGAAGTCGCTCGTTTGGCCGAAGAGTTAAGATTGTCGGTCGATCAATTCAAGGTCTGAGCCGTCAGGCATTGAACTCACAAAAAGGAGCCTCGGCTCCTTTTTTGTTGCGTCTCAGTCTGTTATTTCGGCTATCTGAAAAACCGCTTCAAGCGATTTTGTCTTAGCAGCCAAGTGCCGATCTGCAGATGACGTGGCTTGGACTGAC
>CBINNO010000015.1:0-38833 GCA_966252055.1 uncultured Rheinheimera sp.
AGATAAAAAAACTGCAGGAGCAGTTTTTAACAACGCACAGCGTTGGCCCAAGGGTCAGCACCACGGATGGTGCGAATAAAAAAACCGGCCATAGGGCCGGCTTTTGCAGGACAGCGAACAGCTCAGATCGCCACCGGCGCTTTAATGTGGGGATGGGATTGGTAACCCACCAGCTCGAAATCGCTGAACTGAAACGCAAAGATATCTTTAACCGACGGATTCAGTTTCATCTGCGGCAGCGGATAAGGCTGGCGCGACAGCTGTAAATTCACTTGCTCCAGATGGTTCAGATACAAATGCGCATCGCCAAAGGTGTGAACAAAATCACCAAGCTGCAAATCGCAAACCTGCGCCACCATCAAGGTCAACAGGGCATAACTGGCAATATTAAAAGGGACACCCAGGAAAATATCGGCACTGCGCTGATACAGCTGACAAGACAACTTGCCATCATTGACATAAAACTGGAACAAGGTGTGGCAAGGCGGCAGTGCCTGTTTGCCTTGTGCGGCATTCTCTTTTGGCGAAAAGCGGGTATCAGGCAGCACCGCCGGGTTCCAGGCACTGACAATCAACCGGCGGGAATCCGGGGTCCGTCTGATGTCCGCAATCAACTGACTAATTTGGTCAATCACCTGACCATCAGCCCCTTGCCAGCTGCGCCACTGCGCGCCATACACCGGGCCCAGCTCACCATCGGCGGTCGCCCATTCATCCCAAATCGACACGCCGTTCTCTTTCAGATAGCCGATGTTGGTTTCACCTTTTAAAAACCACAGCAGCTCATGAATTATCGACTTTAAATGGCATTTTTTGGTGGTGACCAACGGAAAGCCATCGGCAAGGTTAAAACGCATCTGGTAACCAAACACACTGATGGTGCCGGTGCCGGTGCGGTCTGTTTTCTTATGTCCGGTATCCAATACATGCTGCATCAGCTCAAGATACTGCTTCATGCTTTGCTCCCTTCACGCCGGTAACCCCATGCAATCAAGGCAAGGCCGGCCAGAATCATTGGCATACAGAGCCACTGCCCCATCGACATCCCAAGGCTCAGGATACCGAGGTGAGCATCCGGCTCGCGGAAGAACTCGATACCAAAACGGAACACGCCATAACCGAGCAGGAACATGCCACCCACGTTGCCGGCTGGCGGATTGCGTTTTTTGTACCACAGCAACAGGAAGAACAACACGATGCCTTCGAAGAAGAATTCATACAGCTGACTGGGATGACGCGGCAGCGGCCCGGCGCCCGGAAACAGCATGCCCCAAGGCACGTCGGTGGTCCGGCCCCACAATTCGCCATTGATGAAATTGCCAATGCGGCCGGCCCCGAGCCCAAGTGGCAGCAAAATCACCACAAAATCGCCAAGCTGCAGGAAGTTTTTCTGAAATTTGCGTGCCAGCAAAGCCATCGCTGTCAGCACGCCAAGCACGCCCCCATGGAAAGACATGCCACCTTCCCAGGTTCGGAATAAGTACAGCGGATCGGCCAGAAACTCGCCAAAATTGTAAAACAACACATAACCAACACGACCGCCAAGCACCACGCCGAGGAAGCCATAAAACATCAGATCGCTGACCTGATCGCGGGTCCAGCCGGAACCGGGTTTATCGGCCGCCCGGTTGGCCAGCCAGTTGGCCAGTACAAAAGCGACTAAATACATCAGGCCATACCAGCGAATGCTGAGCGGGCCGACACTAAAAATTACCGGGTCGATTTGCGGAAATACCAGATATGATTGCGACATCAGAATTAATACCAGCCAAAAACAAAGGGCACATAATACGAAAAAGTCAGCCAAAGCCAAGCGGTTTGTGGCGGACTGCAGGTTTAGGCCGTCAGGCCCGCAACTGATTCAGCAGTTGTTTCTGGTCCAGAAAACGCTGCACCAACGCCCGAACTTGTTTCGGCGACTGGCAAGCCAACACATCCGGCAGCAACAATCTGAGCTCCGCCAGTTCAATTCGCCGCAGTAACCATTTGATTTTCGCCAGGTTACTGTGGTTCATACTGAAACTTTGAAAACCCATTGCCGCCAGTGTCAGCACACCCAGTGGTTCGCCACCCAATTCGCCACAGATACTGATTGGGAACTGCAGGCCCTGCGCCTGTTGCCCCAGCTGATTGAGCGCCCGTAACACCGCCGGATGCATCGCATCATATAAATTACCGACTCTGGGATTATTGCGGTCCACCGCCAGCAGATACTGCGTCAGGTCATTGGTACCCACTGAACAAAAATCGACTTTTCTGGCCAGCTCAGGCAATTGATACATGATGGATGGCACTTCAATCATGACGCCAACTTTAGGTTTGGCCACCAGATTTTCGCCGTTAAATTCGTCATCGACCTCAAACCAGGCCTGACGGATCAGCCTCAGAGATTCATCCACTTCCGCCAGATCTGAAATCATCGGCAACAAAATGTGCAAATTGTTGTAGCCAATATTGGCTTTGAGCATGGCGCGGATTTGCACCAGAAAGATCTCCGGATGATCGAGAGTCAACCGGATACCACGCCAGCCCAAAAATGGATTTTCTTCCGAAATGGGAAAATAAGGCAGCGGTTTGTCGCCGCCAACATCCAGCGTACGCATCACCACAGGCTTGCCAGGGTAAGCCTGCAGCACCTTGCGGTACAGTTCGACCTGTTCAAGCTCAGTCGGAAATCTGCTGCGGACAATAAAAGGATATTCGGTACGGTAAAGCCCAACGCCATTGGTAAATTCAGATTGGGTCGTTTCGAGTTCCAGCGCAAGGCCGGAGTTGACCATCAGGTTAAACGCTTCACCGCAGGCACTTTGTGCACCAAGGTGCAGCTCTGCCTGATATTTAGCACTAAGTTCGGCGTCTTTGCTGATAAGACCGCGATATTCCTGACAAATCGCCTCTGCCGGCGACACCAGAATATGGCCCTGATAACCATCCACAATCAGCCGCTGTCCCTGCCATTGCATCAACGGCAGTTCATCGACCCCCATCACCGCCGGAATGCCGAGCGCCCGCGCCATAATAGCGGCGTGCGAGTTGACAGAGCCCTTAAGCGAAACAATCGCAACTAACTGGCTGCGAGGAATTTCGGCCAGCATCGAGGCCGTGACATTTTCAGCCACCAACACCACCTGTTCAGCTAAACGGTGCTGGCGCTGTTCGGTTTCCAATAAATGATTCAGCACACGCTGGCCCAAATCACGAATATCGGTACCACGCTCGCGTAAATAAGGGTCGTCCATGTCGTCAAACTGACGGGCAAACCTTTCCACTACCAGCTTCAGCGCACTTTTGGCACACCAGCCCTGCTGGATCTGGGCTTCGATTTCATTGCCGAGACTCGCCGCATCAAGCAGTTGGTGATACACATCAAAAATTGCCAAAGCATCCGTCGGCAAATGGCCGCTCATCCGTTCTGCCAGGCGATTGAATTCCGCTTTAGTGACTTTCACCGCGCGATAAAATCGTTGCAGCTCTTTGTCAGGCTCATCAGTTTGCTTAAGAGAAATTGCATCGAAATCGCTGGCGGGCTGCAACACAAATCCTTCGCCAATCGCGATACCTGGTGCACCAATCAAACCGGTCAACTGACTGATCTGTTGCTGCGCAGAAATATTGCCGGCACTGACTTTGCGCATTTCAGCATTGACCAGTACCGAAGCAAGCTGAACGCCAAGCGTCACCAGAAAAGATTCTTCGTCTTCATTAAAGACACGGGACGCCGACTGCTGAATGGTCAGCACCCCCAGCACTTTGCGGTCATGGATGATAGGACAGCCGAGGAATGCCGAGAAACAGTCCTCTGACACTTCAGGAGTGACTTTGAATCTTGGGTGTTGATGGGCCTGAGCCAGATTAATGGGTTCTTCGCGCTGACCGACCCAGCCAATCAGGCCTTCGGAGAAACCAATCGAGACTTTGCCAATCGCTTGTGGATTCAGGCCGTCGGTGGCCATCAACATGAAATGTTGTTGTTCATAGTCCGCCAGGTACACAGAACAACACTCGGTACGCAGGGCTTGTTTGACATTGCGGACCAATCCGGCCAAAGCGCTTTCCAGCGATGGTTCCTGGGCTACATTCTGCACTATGCGCCGCAACTGGCTGAGCATCTTCAACCTCACATAACAACAAGCGCCGGCGGGAGCCGGCACCTGTTTATTTCTTTTTTACATCCCGTCGGATAAAAGGTAGAGCGATTGGGGCAAATTCTTTCATGACTTTGCGGTAGACTTCACGTTTAAAAGCCACCACCTGACGCACCGGGTACCAATAACTGACCCAACGCCAGTCGTCAAATTCCGGATGTGTCGTCTTCAGCAGATTGACATCTTCATCCTTACAGGTCAGCCGCAGTAAAAACCACTTCTGCTTCTGACCAATACAAACCGGATTAGAGTCTCGTCGGATTAATCGCTTTGGCAGTTTATAGCGCAACCAGTGTTTGGTGGTTGCAACTATTTCAACGTCCGCGGCGGTTAAACCCACTTCTTCGTGCAGTTCGCGGTACATCGCTTGTTCCGGTGTCTCACCGTCATCAATGCCACCTTGCGGGTACTGCCACGAATGCTGTCCAAATCTGCGTGCCCAAAACACCTGTCCCTGGTGATTACAAATCACTATACCGACGTTGGCCCGAAAGCCTTCGGCATCGATCACACAAACCTCTGGCTTGTTTACAACAGCATTGAATTGATTCTTTCACAAAGTCGCAGGGACAGCAAACTGAATTTAAGTCGGTTCCACCCCAGGTTATCCACAGCTTGGCATTTATACAGTATGCCCCTGTGCACTTTTACACAGGCCTTGTGCGTATCTCTGTGTATATCCATAGTTTTATCCCTGAATAACTCCTGACGAGTAAAACACAATCAAGCTAAACATTGGAATTATTCATTGAAAATCATACAGATATCACTATCAAACACCGGTTTCAGTGCTCATTCTGCTGTGCATAAGTTGGGTTGCCGATAAAATCACCAGTTCGTCTGCGAGAAAAATGTTAGCCTGTACAACCAGATAACCAAAGCGAACCACGATGCCTGCTCCCCCGGATTCTGTTGCCGAATTAATGCACCGCGCCCACCAGTTGGCGGGTCTGACACTGAACGAACTTGCGGCTGTGCTGCAACAACAATTGCCCGACAATTTGTTACGTGACAAAGGCACAGTCGGTCAGTTGATCGAGCTGGCGCTTGGTGCCAGCAGTGGTTCGAAAGCTCAGCCAGATTTCCCGGAGCTGGGGATAGAACTGAAAACACTGCCACTTGACCGCACTGGTAAACCGCTTGAAAGCACATATGTCTGTGTTGCGCCGATGACTGGTGCCACCTTGCAACGTTGGGAAGACTCCTGGGTTTGCCAGAAACTGCAGCATGTGCTGTGGCTGCCGGTGCTGGCGGAGCGCAGTATTCCGCTGGGTGAACGGATGATTGGCCGCGCTTTTTTGTGGCAACCCAGCGCAGAACAGCAACAACTGCTGCGCCAGGATTGGGAGGAGCTGATGGAACTGCTGGCACTTGGCAGGCTTGATGAGATCAAAGGCGCACACGGTAAAGTGATGCAATTAAGACCCAAAGGCGCCAACAGCAAAGCTCTGACGGCTGCGATCGGCCCAGATGGCAGCCCCGTGCAGGCGCTGCCCCGCGGCTTTTACCTGAAAACCAGTTTTACCCGACAAATCCTGCTGCAGGCGACAGCAGGCGGTCACGGCTGACCGCCGTTGCCTGTCAGCTTCAGCGCCGGTAACGGGCCAGAATAGCGTTGTAGCGACCATCCCCTTTGAGAGTGGCCAAGGCCTGATTAAATGCCTCAACCTGCTGCTGACTGACACTGGCTTTGGCAAACATCACATACACATCGTTGTTGCCAAGCGAAATGGCGTGGGCACCAATCTGCTGGGCCAGCCCTTTGCGCTTGAGCATCGCATGGCCGACGTAACTGTCCTCCAGCATGCCGTCGATGTCTTCATCAATGAGCCTTGCCAGATTCAACTCACCAAGTGATGCCTCGACAAACTGAGGCTTGAGCTGATCCTGTGCATACAAGCCCGCAAACTCCTCGCCATAGTAGTACTCACTGATAATGCCGACTTTCTTACCGGCAGCGACAAAATCGGCCAGTGTGGTTTGCGGATAACCTGCCACGTCTGCTGAGCGGACAAAGAGTACAAATTGTTCATTGCGATAAGGGTCAGAAAAGTAAGCGAACTCCTGCCGGGCCGGCGTCACCGACGCACCCAGCAATAAATCAACCTCACCTGCCTTTAATGCCGCGATAAGGTCAGTCCAGCTGCCCTGTTGCCCGCTGATCACGCACCCCATTTCGGTTGCGACCGCCTGTACCAGCTCAATATCAAGACCAGCCGGCTGGTCATCCATCGACATAAACTGGTAAGGCTCCCAGGCTTCAAACCCCAGTTTCAGCGTGCATTGAGGCGCCGGCGCGGCAGTAGCAACGGCTGTCGCGGGCGCCGCGGCAGCATCAGAAGAGACGTTTTTCGGTGCTTGCGGACCGCAAGCGCTGAGCAGCAAACAACAGATAAAAGTGACTGCAAAACATGAGGTTTTCATACAAGGCCCCGCTGAATTGACGCATCCAGAGCAAGCTTAGTGTATTTCATGCATCTTGGTCGGCAGACCAGTCGGGCTGCATCGTTTAGTTTACGATGCGGGCAAATTCAGTCCATGTCGCAGGATGCAGCTATCTGCAACAACCGCGCGCCAGAGCGGCTCAGTCGACCAGTTGCCAGACTTCTTCAATCTGCCGCCCTGCCTCAGTGCGACGCTGGATCAGCAACCCTTGATTGAGCTGCCAGTGATAAGCCTTGGCTGTTTTGTGATCTGGGGTAAAACCACTGTATTCACGATACAAATCTTTGGTCAGTTCCATCAGACCTGCGGTGGTGCTGAGAATACGGCCATCGGTACTGGTGGTGATAGTGCTGAAATGGCGGTTGGCGACAATCTTCAGCGCGTTCAGCGGAGCGGCAGATTGCTCTGGCAGTGCCTTACCACTGGCATCCAGGTGTCGCACCGCGACCAGACGCCAGGTGCCGTCCAGGGCGGAACTGTCTTGCTGAAATTTTTTGTCTGAACTGGTCAGCGCGATGCCGTAAAAAAGGCTGGAACAAATCAACATCAGCCCGAGCAAAAAGCCCGAATAAAGGTTTTTCAAGTCTGCCTCAGCTTTGCATTTTTATTGTTATCTGGAACTGTCAACCCGGCATCGGGGTTTTATTGTTATCGTCCGAGTGTACAAAGCCTTGAATACAAATAGCAATCTCCGTTGAAAAAAACAGCATTTTATCAGCCGTTTATCATATTTTCACCGAAGAACTGCCTGGCCGCTCAAGGCCAGGAGTAACGCCAGATCCGCTGCAGCACGGTCAAATATTGCCGGCCAAAACCGGCGCAGTTGTAGTGAATACCGTAACGCTGCGCGATCTCCCGCACCGCCGGCACCAAGGCCGGATAACGCCAGGCCGGCAAGTCCGGGAACAGATGATGTTCAATCTGACAGCTCAGATGGCCGGTCAGAATATGCAGCCACCTGCTGCCGGTGAAGTTTGAAGAACCGAGGATCTGCCGGTAATACCAATGACCACGGCTTTCCGCAGCACACCTCAGCCTGCTCAGTGAAATGCCCACAGAAGATCACAGTGGATGTCCACCAGTTGCGCAGCAGATTCGCCAGCACATTGCCAAGCAGCACCGGCAACGCAACAGGCCAGCACAGCAACGGATAAATCAGATAGTCTTTGAGCAGCTGCCGGCGCGCTTTGTTGAAAAATGCCCGTTTAAGCGCGTCGTCCGATATGCCGTGCTGGCGCTGCGTTTTCTTCTTACCAAAAAATACCCGGTGGCCAGCCAACTCATGAAAAGCAATGCCCCACTGAAACAAACTGCTGAGCGCGGTATAAGTCAGCAGTTGCCAGCTGTTTCTGAGCCGCCAGCGCAGATCAGCCGACAGGCGCAGCAAGCCATAGCCATAATCACGGTCCTGACCGATGATATTGGTGTATGTGTGGTGTTCAAAATTGTGGGTCCGTTGCCAGGATTTGGCGTCGCAGGCGATATCCCATTCAAACTGTCGCGAGTTGATACGTGGATGCTGCAAGAAATCATATTGGCCATGCAGGACATTGTGGCCGATTTCCATATTGTCGAGAATTTTAGCAAGACCCAGCAACACGGCACCTGGCAGCAGCCACCACCAGCTGAACCAGCACAATAACATCAGCAGCCGTCCGACAATGGCCAGCAGCCGCTGCGCCCGCAGCAAGCGCTGCAGATAGCGTAAATCTGCCTCCCCCAGGGTGGCCCGCTGTTGCTGGTACAAAGTGTCGAGTTCGGCGGCCAGCGCCGCCAATTGCTGCTCGTCAGGTTTGGGTTGCAACTTCATTGCGGCTCTCCTGGCGCGGCCACCAGTTCAACTGCACTGACGGCCTCTGAAATACACAATTGAATGTGGCCTTTGCCGGCATCCGAGATCTCGCCCGTCAGCAGGTTGCATACCTGGCCACTTTTTTTCTGACACAGGCATTGCATGCAGATGCCGCGGCGACAGCCAAATTGTGGCTGCAGCCCGCTTTGTTCGGCCCGTTGCAGCAAATTCCCCTGCCCTTTCAGCCAGTACTGCTGATGACCTTGCTGCCACAACACAGGCTGCGGGCCTTGTGAGGACGCAGTGGTCGTGCCGTAGCATTCCTGACGGATCTGCGCCGAAGCCACACCTGCTGTCAGCAACTGCTCACGAAAAGCTGTCGCAAAGGCCACAGGTCCACACAGATAGAAGCGACCCCGTAAGTCCGGTGCCAGCTTTTCCAGCAGCACAGCCGGCGTCAGCCGGCCTAACTGTTGGGTATCCCATAACATCAGCTGTAACAACGGAAAACGCTGCTGCAGCGAGCGCCATTCGCTGGCAAATAACTGCTGTGCCTCACCACGATAGCTGTAGATAAACAGCATGGGCCGGGTCAGACGCCGCACTGAACTCAACATCGAAAACAGCGGCGTGACGCCACTGCCGGCTGCCAGTAAACAACTGGGCTGGCCCTGTTCCAGCACAAAATCGCCCTGCGGCGCACTCACATGCACCAAAGCGCCTGCCGTGGCCAGCTCAGGCAGCAGCGCCGTAAATTGCCCGCCACTCTGAAGACGGATCGCCAGTTCCAGCTGCCGGTGCTGCAAAAACAGCGCTAAATCACTGCAAATACTGAAAGTGCGTTGTTGCCAGCGGCCCTGCTGCTGCAGGAACAACTGCAGATGCTGGCCGGGCCGAAAAGCGGGATAGCCGCGGCCCAGTTGCAGACGCAAGCGCCAGCAGCCGGCTTCTGACCAGGCTGCCAGCACGTGGGCCTGATATTTATCGCTCTGAAATCCGGGCATGCACCATTGCAGCAAGGGTTCCAGATAACTGAACAGGCTATGCTGGCGCAGCAATGTTTGCTGCAGTTCCGTCACAGCTTTTGACCAAAACGTTGTCATAGGCAGAGGTGATTTAGTTGAAATTCGGCGTACATATGTACTCTATTTTAAGAAATTCAGCTATAAAAATTAAATGAAAATAAATTATGTTAATGTTTTTATTGAGTATTTTCATAATCAAAAACCACCACAAGAAAGGAAAACTGAGCGAACACTTATACGCAGAAAACTGACGTCATAAAAAAACCGTCAGCAAAGTGACGGTTTTCGGTCAGCAACGTTTTTCAGTCAGCAGCAGCGGATCAGCGCAGACCGCCGTCGCTCCATGCCATGGCGATTCAGGCCAGCGCGGCCAGCGCTTTTTCGTACGAAGGTTCGTCAGCCGTTTCGGTGACTTGCTCGGTATACAGTACCTGGCCATCGGCCCCGATCACCACAACGGCACGAGACAACAAACCGCGCAGCGGGCCGTCAGCAAAAGTGACGCCATAGTCCTGACCAAAACTGCTGCGAAAACTCGAACCGTTTTGCACTGCACTCAGGCCTTCAGCGCCACAAAAACGTGCCTGTGCGAAAGGCAGGTCAGCCGACACACAAAGCACGCGCGTGTTATCCAGGCCCGACAACGCCTGATTAAAAGCACGTACTGACGCCGCGCAGGTCGGTGTATCGACACTTGGGAAGATATTCAAAACCAGCCGGCTGCCGTTGAAATCCGCCAGTCTGACATCCGACAGACCGGCGCCGGTTACCAGAAAATCAGGGGCTTTGCTGCCAACAGCCGGTAACTGACCCACAGTCTGAAACGGGGTACCTTTGAGCGTTACAGTCGCCATAAAAAACTCCTTATTGAAGATTGCAGATTAACCTGTTCAGGGATAAGAATTGCCAAAACCTCTTTTCGGTTTTTGCGGTTTTTGTTGCCGGTTCACCGGCAAAGTCACGGATATAACGCCGTTGGCCGGCAGCTGCACAGCCAGCGGCGCCTGTTCGGCCTGTTGCCACGGATGCCAGACTTTCAGCTGATAAGTACCAGAGGGCACCACACTGACGCTGGCAGCACCATCGGCGGCCGACACCGCCAGATAGGGGCTGTCGCCGACATAGATATACGCCTGCATGTAATCGTGAATATTACAGCCCAGCGCGACAATACCGGTTTTATCAAACAGTACCGGTGCTTCTGGTTTATCGGCATAAAGTTTTAATTCAAACACTTTGGCCGGGGAAAACGAATAGACGTGGTGGCGGGTTTTGTCCTGATTTGGAAATTCAATCAGGGCGCCTTTTTGCACGGCAGTTACAAAAGGCACAAAGGTCAGCTCTTTTTGCGCCACTTCGGTCGGCTTGCTGATGACTGGCGGGTTTGCCAGCTGAAATTCAACCACCGCATCTTCCAGCGCCACCCCTTGTTGATCAAGTACCTGCACTTTCACAGGTTCAGCCGTGACTGCTGTCACGACACCCAGCCACAGCACTAAACTTAACACCACCTTGTTCATGCCTGTCTTCCTCTGCAGTTGAGCCGGCAGTATAGCAGTGTCTTTTTTGCCTACCCGAGCAGTTTTGCTGAAATATTTGCATCATGGCCCCGGTCTGACAAAATAAAGCTGATAATTTACAGATATTTGCCTGCACTCCATCTGAAAAAACGACGGCGAATGACCGCAGGCGGCTGCCCGCTTCGCTTTTGTCCGATCCTGTGCTTTAAGGATGCATCCATGCTAAACGCTCATTTTCCCCGCCTGTTGCTGGTATTGGCCGCCCTCTTTTTGGACGGCACAGCCACAGCTGCGCAGCTGACGTCCTGGCTGGATGTCAGACTCAAAGCTGAAGCCGGCTGGTATCAGCAAAGTGAACAGGCTGACTATCTGGCGCCCTGGTATCAGGGTGGTGTCGGTCAGTCGTCTGGCGACACCGATGAGCTGCGCAGCGGTCCTGTGCTCGCAGCGCTAAAGCTCGACACCGGCAGTGACTGGTCGGCAGTACTACACCTGAGCCATCAGCAACAGGCTGCTGCCGCCCGCGGCATTACCGAAGGCTGGCTGCAGTATCAGCCGCTGCCCTGGCAGGGTTACCGGGTCAAAGTACGCGCCGGCTGGTTTTACCCGGCGCTGTCGGTGGAAAACAGCGACCTTGGCTGGAGCTCACCGTACAGCAGCAGTTTCTCTGCGCTCAACAGCTGGTACGCCGAAGAACTGCGGGCCAGAACTGTAGAGTTTACCGTCAGCCGGCCGGGGCGCAGTTTTGGCTCAGATCACAGCATTCAGGCCATTCTCGCCTTATATCAGGGCAATGACCCTCTGGGCAGCCTGCTGGCCTGGCGTGGTTTTGCCAGCCACAACCTGCAAACACGGCTGGGCGGCCGGGTTGATTTTGCCGCCTATCCGAGCCTGCAAAGGCCACCGCTGCAATTACAACCTGGCTGGGTAGAACCTTTTACTGAAATAGATCAGCGGACCGGCTGGTATAGTGGCTTGCATTATCAGTATCTCCAGCAACTCGAACTGCGCTTTTATCATTACGACAACAACGCCGACCCCACCGCTTTTGCCCGCCAGCAGTACGCCTGGCGCAATCGTTTCGACCAGTGGGCTGCGCAATGGCAGCTAAACGAAGATGTGCAGCTGCTGGGCCAGTGGGCCCGCGGGCGCACCGAAATGGGCCAGCAGGCGGTGGTGGTTGATTATCAGGCTGGTTTTTTACTGCTCAGTTATCAAAGCGCACAGTGGCAGGCCGCAGGACGCCAACTGGCACTGCGCTACGACCGCTGGCGGCAATGGGATCGGGATTTAACGCCCGGCGATGACAACAGCGGCCGTGGTCATGGCCTCACACTGAGCCTGCAACAAAGCTTGTCTGACAGCGTCAGTCTGCTGGCTGAATTCAGCCGGCTGCATACGGAGCAGGCTTCACGTGCCCAGTGGCAAGGCTGGCCGGTGCAACAGAATTTTTATCAGAGTCAGCTGAGTCTCATCTGGCGCTTTGACTGAGCCTGCCCGGACAAACAAAGACAGGATTGGCCAGTGCCGACGCACACTGGCCCTTCACTGCGTCAGGACAATACCAGCCACAGCGCCACGCCGAGCATCAGACTGCCGGCGATGCGGTTCATCAGGCGGGCATTGCCCTCCTGCATAAAAAGCACGCGTAAGGCCTTACCGCCGCTGGCGTAGAGCAGCAAAGAGGCAAATTCCAACAGCAGAATAATCGCCAGCAACACCACCAGCTGCGGCCAGAACGGCAGACGGGCATCGATAAAAGGCGGCAGCAACGCCATATGAAAAGCCCAGCCTTTGGGGTTGGACACTGCAGTGACAAAACCCTGCACAAACAGCTGCTGACGCGAACTTTGCACCGCCTGCCCCGGCTCCGGGATCGCCAGTTTGCCCTGACTGTGCCACATCTGATAACCCAGCCAGGCCAGATAAGCGCCGCCCAGCCATTTAAATGCAGTCAGCAGCATTGGCATGCCCAATAACAGCGCCGAGACGCCAAGCACGGACAAGGTGGCGACCAGCGCCACGCCGAGCAGCTCACCGCCCATCATCCACAGCGCGCGGCGCACGCCCTGACTGATGCCAACGGTCAGCGCCAGCGTCATACAAAGACCGGGCGTCACAGATACAAACAAAAAAGTCGGGATAAACAACCCCAGCAAACTCAGGTTGATCAAGTTAGTCACTCCGAAACAAAAATCGTCAGGGTCAGGGGGCCGGCGGTGATCGCTGCGGCTCTGGCGCTGCCGGTGCCGAAACTTCCGTCTGCGGACGGCCGAACAAAATACACCACCAACGCTGGTCACCGCCAGCGCGCAGTTGCGCCCACATGCGTTGCCATTCATGGAAAGTGATCGTCAGCGGATTGTCAGACGCAAAGTCGCCGGTAATGCCAAAACGGCAGGGAATTTGTGCATGTTCGGGCTCAAAAGTGCCGAACAGCCGGTCCCAGATGATCAGCACACCGGCGAAATTCTTATCGATATAAGGGTCGTTACAGGCATGGTGCACCCGATGCCAGGCCGGCGTATTGAGCACAAGCCCGAGCAGCCCCCAGTGCTTGCCCCAACGCGTATGGACAAAAAACTGAAAACCCAGATTAATGGCGACCACCGCCAGCACCAGTTGGGGGTCAAAACCCAACAGCACCAGCGGCGTCCAGAACAGCCACATCCCCGACAGCGGATAGGTCAGACTCTGGCGAAAAGCCGTGCTGAAATTCATCAGTCTTGAGCTGTGATGTGCAACATGAGAGGCCCACAACCAGCGCACCCGGTGCGAGCAGCGGTGAAACCAGTAATACAGAAAATCCTGCAGCACAAAAAGCCCCAGCAGATTCAGCGCGCTGAATTCCAGCGGCCACAACGCAAACTGCGCCAGCCAGTAAAAAAACGGCAACAGCAGTAACAACGACAAGGCGTCGCCGCCCTGATGCATGAGGGCGGTGACGGCGTTGGCCAGGCTGTCCTGCCAGCGGTACACGCCAAGCTGTTGCTGCGCCGTGCGATACCATTCAAAGCCGATAAACAATAAAAACAGCGGGCTTAACAGCAACAAAATCACTTCCACCGGGACCACTGCCACCTCCGACGACTGACACGCATGACGATGTTGTCACTGTATCAACAGCCGTCGGCAGCTGCACCTTTTTCAGCCGCGATTGCACAGTTTTGCAGCAGCACGCCGCGCTTTGGTTGTCCCGCTTTAAAAATGGATAAATATATTATTTAAATTCAATAAGATGCGCCACAAACAAGCTGGAACGACCTTTGCTGCCTGTTGTTGTCGTCAGGCTGACACAGCCCGCTGTCAGTCTGCTCACCACAAAGCCCGCAAGGAGGTCGTTATGCTGAATCTGAAACATCATCCGCAACGCGACATGCTGGAAAAAGAACTGCAACAGCGTTTTTTTCCGGCACTTGCTGCGCCCTGTCGCATCAGCCACTGGATGCTGACGGTCGCGTCGGCATCCCGCAGCAGCGAATTCAATTACTTACAGCAACTGGCGCATCAACACGGCGTGGCACTGCTCGAAGGCGATGTCGACCTGAATCTCGATCTGGGGGACATTCAGCTGCGCTGGGAACGGCACAGCGAATTTTCCACCTACAGCTTTATCAAGCAGGGTTCCAGCAGCGGTTTTGAAGATCCTCACAGTTTTTTACCAAGCCTCGACTGGTTTAATCCGCTGCCCGGTCAGCTGTTTCGCGTAGTGCAGCTGCAAATTCTGGCAAGTACACAAAGCCGCGAAGCGGGCGCATTGCTTGCCAGTGAACAATGCCTGTCCAGTTTGTTGCTGGATGGCAAAGCGCGGGTCTGGACTGATTTTCGCAAACATCCGGAAGGCGCAGGCCGCATGGTGCTGCTGTGTCAGGGTTTATCCGGCGCTGCGCTGGGCCGGCTGGTGCAGCAGCTGTTTGACCTTGGTAATTACCGCAAACTCAGCCTGTTAGGCTGGCCGGTCAGCCGGCAGGCGCTGGCCCAACTGCATCAGCTCGAGCAGCAACTGTCCGATATCACCCAGCGTATTGAGCAACAGCAGGGTTCTGATGAGCAATTGCTCAGAGAGATCAGTCAGTTATCTGCTCACACTGAGCATCTGATCGCCAACAACAGTGCCCGGCTGGAAGCCAGCCAGGCTTATTATCAGCTGACGCTGGACCGGCTGCGGGCGCTGAGGGAGCAGCAGGTCGACGGCATGATGACGCTGCAGGACTTCTCGGAGCGGCGACTGACGCCGGCCTTTCGAACCGCCCAGTCGGTGCAAAGCCGCCAGCGCAGTTTGTCCAACCGGCTGGGCCGCTCCACCGAATTGCTGCGCACCCGTATCAATTTGCAGCTGGAGCGCCAGAACACCAGTCTGCTGGAGTCGATGAACAAGCGGGTGCAGCTGCAACTGAGCCTGCAACGCGCCGTCGAGCGTCTGTCGGTGGTCGCCATCAGCTATTACGCCGTGCAACTGGCCGACAAAGGCTTGTCAGCCCTGGCGTATTGGTGGCCAGCCTTGCCGGTCAGCCTGCTGAAAAGCCTGACCCTGCCCGCCGTAGTGCTGCTGGTCAGCTGGCTGTTGTGGCGGTTGCACCGCCATCATCCGGAACCCGGCTGAGCCAGAGCATCGTTTCGTTGAAGAAATGCACAGCAGCGCTGCCGGAAAATGACTCCAGCAAAGCGGCTCGGCGCAGCAATAGTGATGCTTGGGGCCTGTCAGCCTTTTTGGCCAAAACATAAGTCGCCGGCGTCGCCAAGGCCCGGCACTATGTAAGCCTGGTCATTGAGGTGATCATCGAGCGCCCCCAGCCAGAAATGGGCGCTTTGCCCGAGTTCCTGTTGCAGCAGAGCCAGCCCTTCCGGTGCCGCAATCGCCGCAGCGATATGCAGGCTGCGCGGTGTACCACTTTGGGCCAGCAGGCGCCAGACCTTCAACAGCGACGAACCGGTCGCCAGCATCGGGTCAATCAGTACCAGATCGCGGCCGTCAATCGACGGATTGGCGCTGTAGCCCAGAAAAATATCCTGCTCAAGGCCGGCCTGCTCACTTTGGCGATAAGCGCCGATAAAACCGCTGTCAGCCTGGTCAAAAATCTCGGCAAACCCCTGATAAAACGGCAACCCGGCGCGCATCACACAGACCAGCAGCGGCTGTTGATCCAAATCGGCCGCACCGGCCACGCCCAGCGAGGTATGCAACGGAAAACTCTGATAGGTCAGAGTTTTTGATAATTCATAACCCAACAACATGCCAAGACGTTGGAGGTTGTGGCGAAAACGCCAGCGGTCAAGCTGAATGTCGGGATCGCGCAACTGCGCGATGATGCTTTGCGCCACGGACAACTGTTGCGCCAGTTCAAATACCTGCATGTTCACTTCTCCGGAAAAGACCAGACAGGCCCGGTCGGTAAAACCATCGCCCTGCCCTTGAAAAAATTGCCACGCACGCCCATCAATCAGCATCACAGATGCAAATCACTGGCGAGCCATAGACTTATGCTAACGGAATTCCTGCAAAACTACAGTCGGGACCTGCTGACTTTATTGCTCGGCCTTGCTGTTACAGCCGCGATTTTATATCCGGCCTGGCGTCGCAAACAGCGCCAGCAGCAACTCAGAGCCATCCCTTTCCCGGCGAAATGGCGCAAATTGCTGCAACAAAACTGGCCGCTGTATCGGGCGCTGCCGGCTGATTTACAACAGGAACTGCGCAAACAAGTGCAGCGATTTATTGGCGAGACTGAATTTGTCGGCTGCGCCGGTCTGACTGTGACAGAACCGATGAAAGTGATGATAGCTGCGCAGGCCAGCCTGCTGACACTCAAACTGCCAGTCAGCGACTATCCGGGCCTGCGTCAGGTGCTGGTGTATCCGGACGCGTTCGGCGTGACGGCCAATCATGCTGACACGGCCGGGGTGGTGCATGACCAGCTGCAATGGCGGGAAGGGGAATCCTGGCAGCAGGGACAGGTGGTATTGTCCTGGCGCCATACGCTGCAAGGCGCCGCCGTGGCCGATGATGGCCGCAATCTGGTGTTTCACGAATTTGCCCATCAGCTCGATGGCCAGACCGGTCAGGTCAATGGCAGTCCGGCGCTGCCATCCGGCCTGCAACCACTCTGGAGCGCGCAGATGCAGCAGGCTTTTGACGGCCTGCAGCAGGACCTTAAAGTGGGCGCTGCGCCCTGGATTGACCCTTACGCCGCCACCAACCCGGCCGAGTTTTTTGCCGTGCTGACCGAACTGTTTTTTGAAATGCCGGCTTATCTGGCCGAGCGTCAGCCCAATCTGTACCAACTGATGCAACAGTTTTATCAACTGGACCCGCAAAGCTGGCCGCTGCAACATCCGATGCTGCGCGAAAGCGCAGGTTGAATGTCCGGCTATTTTATTCAGAACCGATTCAGACGCCCGTCGCCATATTGACTGCAACCGCTGTTACAGCAAATGCCCGGGAGGCTTTATGTTCAGACAATTGGCTTACGTATCCGCCACATTATTCAGTTTGTTCACCGCCGAGGCCGCACGCGCCTCCTCTGTCGAAGTCAGCTTACATGGCCAAATCCTGCCCGGTGTGCACGGTCATGTGCGGGTCGCCGACCCTTATCCGCGCTATGACCGCGTCATTGTGATTGAAGCACCATACCAGCACAGACGTGACTGGGCCCGTCATTGCCATCGTTATGGCGCTTGTGGGCAGCCGGTCCGTTTTGTTGAAGTGCGCGAATATGAAGAACAGCGGCATTGGCACAAACCGAAAAAACACCGCCACAAACACCACCATCATTGCCATCACTAATACCGTGTAACCGGGGCCAACAACAAGCGGGCTCCCACAGGAAAAACAAATCTCAGCCCCCGCAGCCATCCATTTGTTGAACGGATGGCTGCGCTGCTGGCCTGCGCCGGCGAAGTTGTTATAATCGCGGCCCCCGGAACTATGGATTACCAAAAAATGAACATTGCTAAAGATACCGTCGTCCAGTTGCACTACAAGCTGAGCGATGCCAACGGCCTGATCGAAAATTCAAACGACGGTCACCCACTGCTTTATCTGCACGGTCACCAGAACATGTTACCTGTCGTCGAGCAGGCGCTGGAAGGCAAAACCGCCGGTGACCAGCTGACGCTGGTGGTCGAACCTAAAGACGGCTATGGCGAGCGTAACGAAAATGCCATTCAAAGCATTCAGGTCAAGCATTTACAAGGCGCAAAAAAATGGGCACCCGGCATGACCGCCGTCGTCGAGACCGAACATGGACCACGCCAGGTCAAAATCGTCAAAGTGGGCATGTTTAAAGCCGAAGTCGACGTCAATCACCCGCTGGCCGGCAAAACGCTGACGTTCGAACTGAATGTTGTTGATGTCAGAGCCGCCAGTGCAGAAGAAATTGCCCATGGCCATGCCCATGGCGTCGGTGGCCATCACCACCACTAAGCTGCTAAAAAGCTGAACATCGGCAGCAGCTATGCTAGGCTGGTCGCATTGTGCGTCTGTCCGGTATCGTGATGAAACTGTTGCTGCCGTTACTTCTGCTGACGATTTTGTTGTTTGGCCTGAATCTGTGGTGGATTGACCAGCAACAAAACCAGATTGCCCGGCCGTCGCGCCATCAGAGCCAGAATAAAGCGTTACCACCGGCGGTGTTACCCCAACAGCCGCTGCAATCACAGTTAATCCCCAGTCAGCAATTCGCCATCCAGTGGGGGGCCAATCCGGAAGCGCCCTTTCATATCAGTCAGGGGCCGGACAAAGGCCGTGGTTTCTGTGATGTGTTGCTGGAACGGCTCAAAGTGTATCTGCCTGACGTGCGCCATCAATACATCCACGAGTCGCACAACCAAATCCGCCGGCGGATGGACGCCAAAGAACATGTTTGTTTCCCCTGCACGCTGTTCCAGCCGGCACTGGCGGAGAAAAATGGCCGGATTTTCAGTAAACCCACGCATTATTACGCACCGCACGGCGTTATCGCGCCCCCCGCGATGGCCAGCCAAATTCGCCAGCGTTTTGGTAACCCGGTGAGTCTGTCCGCACTGCTGGCCAGCGAACTGCGGTTTAGTTATCCACCAGCACGCCGCTACGGCGAGTTGCAGGAGCAACTGGACCAATACAGCAAATCCAGTCGTGCTCCGGGCAGAGTTGACAGCGGGACCGACGTCAGCATGCTGCATTTTCAGATGCTCAACAGCGGGCAGCTGGACGCCACACTGGATTATCGTGCCAGCCTGAACTATTACCAGCAACATGCGCGCGAACCGCTTGAATTCCTGCCGATTGCCGGTCATCAACACTGGTTACCAGGCGCCATCAGTTGCCCGGACAGCAACTGGGGGCAACTGGCGGTGCTGCGCATCAATGCCGTGGTCGATAAAATCAGGCAAGACAAACAGTTTCAGCAAAATCTGCAGTTCTGGTTTAACCAGGAATTACCGCTTTACCCTGTTACCGAGCCATACGCAAAGGCACAGGTGCCTTGAAATTTCAGCTGCAAAAAAAGGCCCGGCAGGCTAGAATCTAGCGCTGTTTTTCAGCATCAGTAAATGGACCAGCCGTTGTCAGCGCAACTTCCAATCGAAAATCTGCAGTTTGATAACTATCGGGAAAAACCAACCCCGCAGCCCCCAGTGACACCAGAGCCCGCCGTCGCGCGACGTTCACTGGTGCCTGTGCTGCTGCTGTTACTTGTCGGTGCGGGTGCCGTGCTGGCCGCCTATGAGATGCATACTGCACATTACAGCGCCAAGCCCATCAGCGATTATGCGAAAACGCTGACTTATCAGTTGCAACAAGGTGAAGCTCAGCGGGTGGTCTATCCGACCGCCGGACCTTTTGATGAGCGCCACGGTTATACCAAACTGCCAGACTTGCTGGCCAGGCTCAAAGAGCGTGGTTTTAACGTTCAGGCGCAGGCTGAATTTTCGCCCGCCTTGCAGCAGTACGCACAACAAGGGCTGTTCCCGCCTTATCGGGAAAAAGTGCAAAGCGGGCTTTATCTGGCCGATTGTCGCAATGAAACCATCTTCGATTTTAACTACCCGGCGCGGGTTTACCGTCACCCGCAGCAAATCCCGCCGCTGGTGGCTCATAGTCTGCTTTTTATCGAAAACCGTAACCTGCTGACCCTGCCCGCACAGGCCAACCCCGTGATGGACTGGCCCCGCTTCGTGATGGCTGCGGTCAGTCAGGTCGGCAAAGTGTTATCGATCGGCGGCCAGTCTGCCGGCGGCTCCACACTGGCGACCCAGATTGAAAAATTCCGCCATTCTCCGCTCGGTCTGACGCAAAATTTTCAGGACAAAGCCATTCAGATTATTTCCGGCACTGTGCGCGCTTATCAGTACGGGCCAGACACCCATGCTGTCAGAACCCGCATTGTGCAGGATTACCTGAACACTGTGCCTTTATCATCGGCACCGGGCCATGGTGAAGTCCACGGCGTGGGTGACGCGCTGCATGCCTGGTTCAGCTCGGATTTTGCGCGTGCCAATGACTTGCTCAGCCAGCCGGCCACAGCAGAAACAGCGGCAGAGCGCGCCCGTTATTTCCGCCAGATCCTGGCACTGATGATTGCACAGCGCCGGCCCTCTTATTACTTGCTGCAAGGTCATGACGACCTCGAACAGCTGACCGACAGCCATATCCGGCTGTTGGCCCGTGCCGGTGTCATCGACAGCAGTCTGCGCGATTTGGCACTGAACGAAAAACTAACCTTTGTCCGGCTGCAGGCCAACAAATCCAAAGAAGAAGCCGACAGCCGCAAAGGCATCAACGCCGCCCGGCTGCGCCTTGGCAACCTGCTTAACCAAAGCATGTACGACCTGGACCGGCTGGATTTAAACGCCCACAGCACTCTGCATGGCGACGTGCAGCAGAAGGTCAGTGCTTACCTGAAAAGCCTGGCCAATGCCCGCACAGCAGAGCAGTACGGCCTGATTGGCCACCGGCTGTTGGCGGCCAGCGGCACCGCTGATGTGTTGTACAGCTTTACGCTGTTTGAAAAAACGCCGGACGGCAACCGGGTGCGCGTGCAGACCGACAGTACAGATCAGCCTTTTGATTTGAACGAACACAGCAAACTGGAGTTAGGCTCGACCGCCAAATTACGGGTGCTCGCGACCTATCTGGAAATCATCGCCGAGTTGCATCAGGCTTTTGTCGACGAGCTGCCGGACAATCTGCTGACCATGGATATTGCCGCCAACGACCACCTGACGCGTTGGGCCGCCAACTATATGGCCACGACGTTTGACCGCAGTCTGCCGTCCATGCTGGAAGCGGCGCTGGAGCGCACCTATTCGGCTTCACCGGCCGAACGTTTCTTCACCGGCGGCGGTCTGCAGGTCTTTAATAACTTCAACAAAGACGAAGATGGCAAAGTGCCGACGGTGCGCCAGTCCCTGCAACAATCGCATAACCTGCCGTTTGTCCGCTTGCTCAGAGACATCGTCAGCTATGCCAGCAGTTACCAGACACAAGGCAGCACCTCACTGTTACTGCGTGCGGATAACGACCCGAAACGGGAAGAATACCTGCGCCGCTTTGTCGACAAAGAAGGGTCTGAATTCCTGCGCCGCTTTTATCGCAAGTATCAGAACAAACCAATGCCGGAGCGGCTGGAAACCTTTTTTGATGGCCTGAAACAAACGCCGGACCGGCTGGCGGCAGTGCATCGTTATTTGCTGCCTGACGCCAGCTTTACTGATTTTGCCGCCTTCCTGCGGGAAAAACTGCCGGAATCGACGGCGCTGACCAATAAAAAATTGCAGGACATGTACGCTCAGTATGGCCCGGGCAAATACAGCCTGCCGGATCAGGGTTACATCGCCGGCGCCCACCCGCTTGAACTCTGGGTGCTCAGTTATCTGAACAGTCATCCGCAGACCACACTCAAAGAAGTGATTGAACAAAGCGCCGAACAACGCCAGCAGGTCTATCGCTGGTTGTTTAAAACGCCAAACCGCAATGCGCGTGATGCCCGCATCCGCATCATGCTGGAAGTTGAGGCTTTCACCGACATCCACCAGCGCTGGGCAAAACTGGGTTATCCGTTTGACCATCTGGTGCCTTCGCTCGGCACAGCTCTGGGCAGTTCGGGCGATCGCCCCGCGGCTTTGGCCGAACTGATGGGCATTATCCAGAACGATGGCATCCGGCTGCCGACTATCCGGCTGGACAGCCTGCATTTCGCTGCCAGGACACCTTATGAAGTGCAGCTCGGCTACAAAGCCGGCGCCGGCGAGCGCGTCATGCGGCCAGAAGTCGCCAGAGCACTGAAAAAGGCGCTGGGTCAGGTCGTCTCTGAAGGCACTGCACGCCGGCTCAATGGCAGCTTCAACAAAACAGATGGCACACCTTTGCTGATTGGTGGCAAAACAGGTACTGGTGACAACCGGGTGGCCACTCAGGTGATCCGCGGCAAAACTGTGGCGTCGACCGCCACCAGCCGCACCGCCACTTTTGTGTTCTATCTGGGGGATCACTATTTCGGCACGTTGACGGCCTTTGTCCCCGGTAAAGGCGCTGATGATTTCAGCTTCACCTCCGCCTTACCGCTGCAGGTGCTCAAAGGTATGGCGCCTATTTTGCGGCCTTATGCGGTGAAAAACAGCCCGATGTGTCAGCCGGCGCCTTAACGGCGCTGGTCGCAACTGCAAACCCCTTAGCCGCGACAGTGGCTGCTCAGGGTACTGCAGGCGCCTGCTTACTAAAACACAGCTGCTCCGGGCTATGCCCTTTGCTTTGCAATTGACGCACAAGACCTGACTGGCGCGCCAGCCGCAGCGCCGCCAGATTATCCGGGTGAATACAGACATCAATACGCTGCAAACCGCAGCGAAACACTTGTTGCATTAAGCCCTGAAATACCGGTTGCGCCAGCCGCAGCCGCTGCCCTTCGCTGCTCAGCAGAATACCAAGCTCCACGGCAGGCTCGGCCGGAACCGGCCAGTTCAGCGCCAGCAAGCCCAGCATCCGGCCAGCACCGAGCAAACTCAGATAAGCTTTGCCGGCCGGCTGCAGATTAGCCGCCAGACAGCTTTGCAGCAGAGCCGTGGCCGAAGCAATCTCCAGCACAGGCCCGATAAACTGCTGCACCCGCGCATCCTGATACAAGCCGACAAAACCGGTTTCGTCGGCGCTCAACAAGGGCCGCACCTGCCATTGTGGGCAGCCAAAACTAAAATGGGCGGCATATAACGGCGTGCGTTTCATGAACGCTCTGCCAGCGCCGCCAGTTTCGCCAGCATCGGCTCGTTCGGTACGAGTGCCTGCGCAGGCGGTAGCACCAGCGTGGATTGCAGTGTCAGCCGGGCGACAGGCAAATCTGCCAGTGCCAGCCAGTCGATGCGGGGCTGCTGAAATGGCATGCTGGCCGCTTCGTACAAGATCACCTGATGATCCGGCGGATAGCTGGTCAGCAGCAGTTCCAGCAGTAACTGCAGCTCCTGCCGGCCGGTGTCAAAACGGGCAATACTGCGATCGCCCGCCAGTGCAATTTGCCACAGCACCAGATAAGCGCTGGGGTCCAGCCGGCGCTGATAAAACATCAGCTGACTGGCTTCATAATACTGGCAGCCCACCCGGCCCGGATCTATCCCCAAATCGGCATACAGACAATCCGCCGCACTGATACCAGCCAGCATCAAGGCCTCAAAACCTTCCTCATGTGCCTGCCTGATGGCCTGATGCGGCGCGTAGGCAAACACGCCGGGATGACCATAAAAAGCACCAACCACCAGTTTGCCGGCGCGTACTTCGTCCAGCATCAGCGCCACCATCTGCTGATAGGTCTGATGACGTGACGTGCCGGCAGCATACAGCGGCGCGAAGCTGCGCAGCTTGGGATTGAGCTGTGCCAGCCATTGCTCGGTCAGGCCGTCGGTAACGGCGGCAAACACCACATCGGCTTGCCTGAGATAACTGGCGGCAACCGGTGTCAAATGTGCGCCCAGCGTCATCCCGGTCCCGGCAATCACCAATCTGCCTTTTTGCATTTGTTGCTCCTGTTGGTGGTGGCACAGCCGCTGCCTTCGGCTAATTCCTGCGTTGCAGATCAAGCTGCAGTAAAAGCACGAACAAGCCTCTTGTCCCAATTTACAAAGTGTAGGCGGTGCTCTAGTCTGAGCTGTAGGTTTGTGGTTTTTTTTGCAACAACGCTGTTTGTCAGCGGTGATGGCAAAGACGCCAAAGCAGTCGGCCTGTCCGGCCCTGATATTGGGCCAAATCCCAGCGGGCCGGCACTGCGCTTGTTGCTGTTGGCCTGTCGTTAAAGCTCCGGAAAAGGAATACGGTATGTCGAATCTGCTGCAGTTATTGGAACAGCTTGCCACCAGCACCGTCAGTCGTGATCAGCGCTCAGCGCAGCTCAGTCAGCTGACGGAGCAGTATCAGCTCAGCGATGAGGTCAGCTCAGCGTTACAGCAGGCTGATTTGTCCCGGCTGGTTCAGCTCAGTGGCGCACCCGCGCGTGGTTGTTTTGTCATTGTCACCCCCGATGAGCCGGCGCCGCTGCCGGTGCCATCTCAGCAGTGCAATGCTGCACAGCAGTTCAGACACTGACAGTTTTTTATGCCGTTGTTGTCAGGTCGTACCCTGTTTTGTGCAATGCTCCTGTCTGGCACTGCGGCCCTTGCTGCCGTGTCAGACAGTCATCAGAGCCAACTCGACGCCTTGCTGGCTCAGGCGGATGAGCAGCGCAGTGCCGCGCCGCAGCGTTACCACGAGCTCATCAGTCAGCTGACGCTGGCCAAAGCCGAAATGACTGGCGCCCAGCGCAGCTACCTCGACTTTCTGCAAGCCTATCAACTGGCTTACAGCGGTAAACATCTGCAGGCGGAAATGCTGCTGAGCGAGCTCATCACCGTGCGCCATCCGGTGTTAATCCGTTTTCGCGCTGCTTATACACTGGCGAATATTCAGATGCTGCGGCGCCAGTTTGTCGATGCGTTTTCCAGCCTCAGTCAGGCCATGGCGCTGCTCAGTGACATTGACGATGCCAAATGGCGCAATCAGGGCCTGCTGAGCGCCGCCAACAGCTATGCGGCCGCCGGGCTTTATACCGAAAGTGTCGATTATCTGGAGCAATTGGACAGCAGTATTCTGTCTGGTCGCGACCGCTGCCTGAGCATGCATATCAGTCTGCAACAACGCCAACATCTGCAAAGGCCGTTACTGACCGCTGAAATGGATGAAGCCATCGATGTGTGCCGCCAGGCCGGTGAGCAAATGATGGCGCTGTGGGTCACGCTGCAAAAAGCGGCTTTATTGCGACAAAATGGTGAGGCGGCCGAGGCGCTGCAACTGACCGGGCAATACAAAGCGGACATCATCGCCACCGGTTATCAGCCGCTGTTGCTGGACCTTTACCAGCTGAGTGCGCAGTTATCAGCCGACCTTGGCCAGCAGGCTGGTGCCAATGACGCGCTGGCCTTGCTGTTTGCCGCCGCCGAAAATCTGCCGTTCAGCACGGCACTGGTCAATGGCCTCAAACTCAAAGCCAGCCTGGCTGCCACCGCCGGGGACTATGCCGACGCCTACCAGTGGCACCAGCGTTACGCCGAAGCCGAACGCGCGATGCGGGATGAGCGGACTGCGCAGCTGGTTGCGTATCAGCTGGCCAAAGGGGAGCTGTTGAAAAAAAATCAGCAACTGGCGCTGATGAAAGAGGAATTCCGGGTGATTGAGCTCGAAAATCAGCTCAGGCAGCAACAAGCCAACCGGGACAGTCTCTACATCGGCTTACTGGCATTGGCCAGCCTGCTGCTGATTTACATTTCGGTGCGGCTGCTGCATCGCCATCGCTATTACAAACAAAATGCCGAACGCGACAAACTGACCGGCATTCACAACCGGCACTTTTTTGATATGCAGCTGCAAAAGCAGCTCAATCACTGTAAGCAGCAACACAAACCGCTCGGGGTTATCGTGTTTGACCTCGACCAGTTTAAACAAATTAATGACCAGTACGGCCATCTGATTGGCGATCAGGTGCTGCAGGCGACCGCCGATATCTGTCGCCATTTTATCCGCAGTCAGGATATTTTCGGCCGGATTGGCGGCGAGGAATTTGCCATCGCACTGCCGGATTGCCAGCCGGACAAAGTGCTGATGCTGGCAGAGATTTGCCGGGATGCGCTCGAGCAACTCGATTGCAGCCACATCGCCAGCGGCCTGCAACTGACCGCCAGTTTCGGTGTGTCGTACAGTCAAATCAGTGGGTATCGCGCCAGTGAAATGATGCGCCATGCCGACCAGGCCTTGTACCTGGCCAAATACAACGGCCGCAACCGGGTGGAAAGTTATGAACAACTACAGCCTGACAGCGCACAGAGCGGCGTTGGCCAGACCGCTGCGCCGCAGAGCCGGAGCTCGTCTGCTGCCAGCATTGAGCCGGCGGTTTCAGCTGAGTCTTAAGAACCCATCAGGCACCTGTTGTTGCAGAAACTGCTCTAGCTGTTCGTGGTTCAGCGGTTTGGCAAAATAATAACCCTGTCCGACGTCGCATTTGTGTTTACGCAGCAGCTGCAGCTGCGCCCGGTTTTCGACGCCCTCGGCAACCACTGTCAGCTCCAGCTTTTGTACCATGGCGATGGTGGAGACGATGATCTGGTAATCGGCATCGTTTTCCAGCATGCCAAACACAAACGACTTATCAATCTTGATAATGTCGACCGGCATCTGTTTGAGATAACTCAGGCTCGAATAACCGGTGCCAAAATCATCAATGGCAAAACAAAAACCCATGCCTTTGAGCTGACGCATGGCGCCCAGTGTGGTCTCAATGTTTTTCACCAAAGTCCGTTCGGTCAGTTCCAGTTCGAAGTGATTGGCCGGCAAACCAAACTCATCCAGCAGCGCCTGCAGCACTGCCGGCAACTGCGGGTCAAGAAACTGGCCTGCGGACAAATTAATCGCCAGCCGGATATGGCGATATCCCTTTGCAATCAGTTCAGTGACCAGTTCAAAACTGCGGCGGAACACCCAGTAACCCAGCTCAATCATCTGCGGCGAGTTCTCCAGCACGCCGATAAATTCGTCCGGCGTCACCATGCCTCGTTGCGGATGCTGCCAGCGCAACAGGGCTTCAAAGCCAATCAGACGCCCACTGGCAAGCTCTATCTGCGGCTGCAATACCAGATAAAACTGCTGTAACCGGATAGCGTCTTTGATATCGCTTTCCAGCTGGATACGGCTGGATAAACGCAAATACATTTGCTGGTCGTAACCGGTATATGCAGCGCCGCCCTGCTCTTTGGCGTTATACATGGCGATATCGGCCTGACGGATCAAATCGTCCGGCACCGCCTGCGGATCTGATGTGGTGGCCACACCAATACTGCCACTGACATAAAACAGCTGACCATTGAGTTCGACCGGCTGCTGAAAGGCCTGCAGGATCCGCTCGGCAACTTCGGCCGGCTGCCCGTCGGCTTGCACATCGGTCAGGACCAGCACAAATTCGTCGCCACCAAAGCGCGCCGCCAGATCAGAAGGTCGGATACAGGCTTTAAGCCGGCTGGCGGCCTCCACCAGCAGCAAATCGCCGGCGGCATGGCCTTGGGTATCGTTGACGATCTTAAAATCGTCCAGATCAAGGAACAGCACCGCGATACGCCCAGGGTGACGTTCCAGCGCTGCCAGATATTTTTTCAGTTGAAACAGCAACATATTGCGATTTGGCAGACCGGTCAGCAAATCATACATCGCGATGTTTTCCAGCTCGCGGGTGTTGTGTTCGATTTGCTGCTGCAGTTGTTCCAGTTCCAGACTGAGCTGGTTGGCCGACTTGCCAAGCACGTCCAGCTCATCTTCAAACAACAACGGCGCTTTTTGGTTGTGACTGCGAAACTCGCTGAATTTACGCTGCGCCAGTAATGGCAAATGCTGCGCCATCTGCAATAAGCGCAGGCTAAGCCGCTGGGTGCTGAAATAAATCAGCACCGCCAGCGTGCAAAAACAAGCCAGCGCAAACAGCACCATCTGAAACTGATAATCCGCCTTAGTGCGGGCAAATTTGGTGATGTCGTCGACCAGCGCCAGATAATAATCCTGGCCATTGCCAACCAGTGGCAACAGGCTGATCAGAAAATGATCCTGGCCAATCAGCACAGGTAACCCCGTATCCATTGCGGCGCGCACGGTCGCATCGGCCGGTAACGCTGCAAAAACCGCATTCATCCGGCTGGCATTGGACAGACTGAGCAGCTGCAGCGAACGCGCCGGTTTATCCAGCGCGCCTTCAATCCGCACAATGGCCACTTCAGAGCCGACACCTTGCCTGAGCGAAGCCAACACATCCAGCAAAGTGGTCGACAGCGCCGCCACCGCCACTTCCCCACTTTCATTCTGCACCGGGACCAGCACCAGCTTACTGCACTGGCTGGCGCAGACGATTTCACTGAAAGGCTGCAATTCCATCAGCACCTGCTGCACGGCCTGCCGTAAGCGTGGCGGCACCGTCGGGCTGGACGCATACAACAGCTCCCCCTGCTGGTCGAATAACCACTGATGCTCAACATTGAGGTGTAACGCGATGGTGTCGTAGTGACGGGCCAGTTCTTTGGCAAACAAGCTGAAATCGGCCTGAGTGCGAATGCCGGCCATGTCGGTGAAAGACTCCAGCCAGCTGCGCAGCTGATTTTCCAGCAACATATTCAGATGCTCGAATTGCTGCTGACGCAACTGCAGCTGCTTTTGCTGCTGTTGGCGGAAATCCTGCTCCATTTTCATCAGCGCAAAGCTGGTCAGGACCACTGACATCATCAGCAGCGCCGCCAGGGTCAGCGCCATGATTTTCCACGGCAAGCTCAAAAATGGACGCATAAAATCAGAACCAGTACATCAGTTGAACAGCCCACAGGTCGTGATAACGCTTGCGGTTGATGGCAACGGCCGGTACCACATTCGGGCCAAGCCGGCCAGTGCCGTCAGTCCAGTGGTATTCCAGTTGCAGTTTCAGCTGCGGCGCCAGCTCCTGGGTGACCCCGATGCCGGTATCGCGCTGAAAACCAAAATAAGACGGGACCAGGCCGCCGGATTGCAATGGCAGCAAGCTGCCATCTTTGTCGTCTTTATTCGCCACATGCCAGTCGTAACTCAGGTAAAAACGGGTTTTGTCCGTCCAGTTGTAAGTCGCCAGCAGATAAGCCCCTTGGGCAAACTGGTCCTGCACAAACCCTGGCATCAAAAAGCCTTTACCGGCGACCCGCTCCTGCAGGATCTCACTGGACAACTCCCACAGCTCTGCGCTGTAGCGCCAGTTCAGCATGACCCGCTGCACCGTGAACTGGCCGTCGGCGAAATAATCAAGCTGCGATCTTTGGTACTCAAAATCGGAATCCAGCAACGAAATGCCCCACTGCATCTGGCTGTCCGCCGGACGGAAATACAAACTGAGCTGATGGACAAACTTTTGCTCTGTATGCCCCTGGATTTGGTCAGCCAGGATGCGCCGGGTCATCTCCCGG
The DNA here is from genome assembly GCA_966252055.1 of uncultured Rheinheimera sp. GTDB lineage: Bacteria > Pseudomonadota > Gammaproteobacteria > Enterobacterales > Alteromonadaceae > Pararheinheimera. The sequence continues at coordinate 29,381 of CBINNO010000015.1, forward strand.
CTGACGGGCGTCGCGCCATAGCTCCAGAGCAATTCAAATTCACCGCTGGCGGTATTGTTGGTCGATTGCAGCGCCAGACCATCCGACCCCACCGCAATATCACGAAAAGCATCAAAATATACCGATTGTGGCAACACAATCATCGGTCGGGTCAGCGCCACATCGCGGGTGCTTGAATACAACCAATGCATATTTTTGAAGCGACCGGCATAAAAATTCAGTTGCCAGTCCAGATTGTTAACTGCGGTCCAATTCAGAAACAGATAATCAATGCGCCAGCCTTCGGCGTAACGGTTGCCACCATCGAGATACATCAGCTGGCCTGACAAGCGCCAGTCCGGGCTCAGCTGATAACTGCCATTAAGGCCAAATTCGGTCAGTTCTGTGCTCAGCTCGCCGTCATTATTGACAAAATTACTGTCAGCGGCCTGCAACAAGCCCTGCGACAGAAAACCGTGCCAATGCCAGCGCTCCGCGGCGCCAGCCTGCGTCACCCCTGCCAGCACCATGGCACTAAGGCTTAATTTCAATGACTTTAACACGCTGAGTTTCATCCGTTGTCTCGATATAACCTATGGCGCCCGCCGTGCTGCTGACAGCAGCCAGCATCGCTTCGGGGGTAGCCAGTTCAGTGGGTGGCGTTCCGGTGCCGGAAAATGTCAGTTTTTGCCAGGTGCGTTCCAGCTGATAGGGAAACAACTGCAACTTGTCACGGCAAAACTGACTGTGAAATGACGAGCGGGCGGGCAACACAAAGACCCGGACAGGCACACCGTTGGGCCAGACGACCTGACGCATCAGGTAGATGCTGCGCAGCTGAGCCTGAGACAACTGCACAACAGGCACGGCCGGATGAGCGATGATCTGCAGTGATGATGTCGCTTCAGCAGCCTGCAGGCCTGTCTGACAACACCAGCACATTAAGAGGACGAATAACCTTTTCACGTTTTCCTTTCGCATGGGTTCGGCGCTGGTGCAGATGAGTCCGCTGGCTATACCGCTACCGGCTTGCGCAGACATAACGGCGAGTATAGACCAGCCGTTTAAGAAACCACAAAGAATGGCCCAAAAACAATAGTTTACACATGATTAGCATTTAAGGATACGTGCAGATCTCACCGATAAAAAAGGCCGGCATCCGCACGACAACAGCCGCTGTTGTGGTGGGCTTACCGGCCATTGCTGCCGTTTCGGCTTTTCGGCTGAAACGTCAGGCGCTCTTGGATCAGTACTTCGCTTTGAGTTCGAACACCGTCAGAGTGCCGCTGACTTCACTGGCCATCAACAGCAGGGGTTTTGCTGTCGGACTTTGCTGCGCACTGACAAACAGCAGCGATTCAGGCCCCAGATCGCCAGCCTGCGCCACATCACCACTGACTTCTGCCGGCACTTTGTCATCATTAATGGCATACACAGCGTCAAAATTACGGTTGTGGCCATAATCGACAAACTGCGCAGCGTAAGGGTTGCTGATATCGTAGATATAAACTGCACTGGCCCGCTCGGCGCCGATGAACGCATAAGTGCGGTTGTCCATCACGCCTAAGGCCAGCGCTTCCGGTTCAGGCCCTTTGTCATCAGAGCGGTTGTCGCCTTCGACAGTCAGGTGATTGGAGTTGAATTTATCGCCATGAACACCGGCACCAATGCGCTCAAAGTCGTTGCCGCTGTCAAACACCTGCTGGCCGTTCTGATCCCAGATGCTGAATGAGCGCGCCCCATAGGCATAGAGGGCGTCATATTCCCCGTTGGCATTTTGCCCAAGCGCCGTGGTGACATTGAGCCGGCCCAGGCCATCGGCACTATACGGCTGTCTGGCTGCCAACGCCGCGGAGCGTTTTAACGCCGACACCCGTTTTTGCTCGGAAAAACCAGCCCAGTCACGCGCATCGCCTTCGTTGGCGGTGACATAAAAGGCGCCGCCCTGCCAGCTGTAACTCTGCAGCGTATCAGGCTGATACATGCCAAAAAGCCCGGGCACTGTTTGCAGATTCACACCGTCTCTGTTACTGACGTCCAGGCTGTTACGGGCCAGACTGTGATCTTTAAAGCCAAGCGGCAGAATTTTATCCAGGCTGGCAGTGGCCACATCCAGCACCGCCACCGCATTATTTTCCTGCAGCACTACCCAGGCTTTTTTGCCATCCGGACTCAGCGCGATGTACTCCGGCTCAAAATCCTGCGCCACCGTGGTACTGGCCGGACCGGCAAACTTGACGCCACGCGCTGCAAGCGCCGCTTTCTGACTGTTCTGGCTGCTGAAGCTGACGGTTTTGGCCTGGCTGGCTGCGACGCCGTTGCTGAGGCTTATCAGCGACACTGAACCTTCCGGATCCACGCTGTAGTCTGGTGCCGGCTCGCCTTCATTGGCGACCAGCAAGGTTTTGCCATCACTGCTGAAGGTCAGCATATCCGGCTGCGCGCCGACGCGAATGGCTTGTTTGAGCACCGGAGCGCCCTGGCTGATGTCGTAGATCAGCGCCACACCGGCACTGGTTCTGACTTTGTTTTCTACCGCCACCGCCAGCAGATTGCCATGGATACTGATGGAGTTCGCAAAACCAAGGGCGACCGTTTCGTCCTGATCCTGGCTGTTGCGCACTGTGGCAGTGGCCGGCAAATTCAGCGGCTGGCTGGTCAGGTTGTTAGCGGTCAGCGGGTCTGACAGCGGCTGGCTTTTCAGATTGGCGCCATCGAGGATCTCAACCCGGTTCGCCGCACCGTTTACGACAAAAATCCGCTTGGATGCGCTGTGAAATGCGGTGATTTCAGCGGCGCCGGCGCCGTAAGTGCCAGTGACAAACCGGGCGATGGGGCTCAGTGTCATACCGACCGGCGCATTCTGGCCATTACTGCCATTGGCACCATTGCTGCCATTGCTGCCTGCCGGACCAGTCGCCCCCGCAGGCCCAGTCGCACCGTCTTTGCCATCCAGATCACAGCCTGTCAGCAGTAAGGCCCCTGACAATAACAAGGGATACCACCAATGAGACTTTGCTTTCATTTGCATCAGTTCTACTCCACAGTTTCAGAAAAAACATGACGTTAGCTGCTGCAAATGACAAAATCATGAAGTTCGTATGGCGATGTGATGACATCTGCCTGCAAAAAATAGCCCGCAAATCCGACCGGCAAACTTGTAAAACGGCAACGGATGGCAACACTAATAGCTGGTCACTGCTGATAAAAAAACGGAGTCGATTTTGAACGCTGCCGAATGTGCCCTGCAGGTCGGTGAGATCTTTGCACTGCCAGATACCTGCCTGAAAATCAAAGAAATCATTGACGACGAAATCAGCGATATCGACGAAATTGCCGAGCTGATTTCATATGACCCTGTGCTTTCCTCCCGGCTGCTGCGACTGGCAAACAGTGCGCTGTATCAGTTTCCGCGTCAGGTCGACTCCGTGCAAAAAGCGGTGCTGCTGCTTGGTGAAACTCAGGTCTATAACCTGGTAGTGGCTTCTGGTGCCGCCGAGGCTTTTGCCAGGCTGAAACCTGATGTGATCCCGCTGGATAAATTCTGGGAGCACAGCATTCATACCGCGCTGATCGCCAAGCATCTGGCGTTTCAGCTCGGTATTAAAAAAGATGAGCCGGTCTATCTGTCTGGCTTGCTGCATAACTTAGGCGAGCTGGTGGTGGCACAAACCCAGCCGGATATTGCCCGCATTTGCAGCCAACTGCACAAAGGCCAGAAACCCTGGCTCAAACAACAACAATTGCTGGGGTTCAGCTATGCCGACTGCAGCGTGGAGCTGCTGAAAAACTGGCAGTTGCCGGAGCGCATCATCCAGCCACTCAAACAACTGAACCAGCCGGAGTTTTCGGCCGGCAACAAAGTCAGCCTGATCCTGCATCTGGCCAGTTGCCTGGCGCTGACCGAAGCCAACCGCGATTTATTTACACTGCATGATTTGGTCGACAAACAAATTCTGGAAGTGCTGGCGCTGAGTAAAGAAGACTTACACGACGCCAGCAGTTTTGCCTTTTTAGAAGGGATGTCGATTTTAAGCCTGCTCAATCCGGCGATGTTCAGTATTTTCTGACGGCCCTGAGCAAACAAGCATCGCTCGCCGGCCATAGTGCGATAGGGCCAAGTAAAAAGCCGCAATCAATGCGGCTTTTGTATTTCATTTATTGCGGCTGTTAGTCCTGTACCAGCGTCATCTCAGCCAGCAGATTATCGGCGCCGTCAACATACTGCATCATCCACAGCACAAAGCGGATATCGACATGAATAGCGCGGGTAATAGCCGGGTTAAAATACCAGTCTTTGCTGATAGATTCATAAGTCGAATCAAAATTCAGCCCGACCAGCTCGCCTTTGCCGTTCATCACGGCCGAACCCGAGTTGCCACCTGTGGTATCAGCGCTCGACAGGAAGTTCAGTGGCACCGAATTAAACGGCAGGCCAAGTGCGCCGCCCAGTTGCGGATAAAAATAACCCTGATGCCGGCCTTGTTGGTAAGCCGTCACTAAATTATCAGGCAGCGCAAATACGCCCTGCGGCTGACGTTTGGCAATCATGCCGGCAACTGAGGTGAAAGGCGTTTTATACACCCCATCGGCAGCCGGATAGCCGTCAACATGACCATAAGTGATACGCAGCGTGCTGTTGGCATCCGGATAGACAGGTTTGCCCTGACTTTCATTAAACGCAATGATGGCCTGCATATAGGCAGGACGCACTTTGAGCAAAGCGCCCTGAATGGTTTTTTGCTGCTGTTCCAGCTGTTGCTGGCGCTGATGCACGGCAACAGCTGCTTTGATAAATGGGTCATCGCTTTGGACAAAGTCATCCGGCTTTTTGCTCAGCCACGCCAGCCGGCCGTCACTGTTGCCCAGGCTGGTTTTTTCATACCAGGGCGCGAGCGTCGCTGCGATCTGCGCGGCATTCATACCGGGCACCAGTTGCAGCGCATTGTCCAGCTCCGCGACACGCAAATGCGCAGGTTGCTGCAGGTAAACCGCCAGTTGCTGGCTCCACAGGGCCAGATCCACTGCTGGCGCTGAACTGGTGTCGAGCCGTTTCAGCCGGCCCTGCCACATTTTCAGGTCGCGCTGCTGATAACCGAACTCGCGCTCGGCATCCGGTTTTTGTTGCTCCAGCGCCAACCGGTATAAATCCTGCGCCGCTTTGAATAAGTCGCTGCGTCTGGCGTTGTCAAAATACCAGGTCTGCTGCATATAACGCTGCTCAGTGCGCACTACTTCACGCAGGGCCTTCAGTGCCTGCTGATGTTGCCGGCGGGCAGGAGATGCCGCAATCCATTGCTCCAGCGCCTGTTGTTGCTGCGCTTTGATGCCATAAATATCTGTGACTCTGAAGCCGTCCAGCAAACCTTCGAGCTTCTTCATCCGGTTGTTATAGCCTTTCACCACTGAAGCGTAACGCACCTGCAATGCCGGGTCTTTGCTGCCAAAACTATCAATGGTATCAATCATCTGGCGGAAAGTTGTCACACTTTGCGGATACTGCCAGTCGCGGGCAAAAGCAATTTCTTCGGCCAACCGGTAGCGGCTGGTCTGACCCGGATAACCCGCCAGCAGGATCCCGTCGCCGGCCTGAACCCCTTTGGTGTTGATTTTCAGATGGAACTTCGGCTGATAAGGCACATTGTCCGGGCTAAAAGGCGCCGGTTTGCCATCTTTGCCGACGTAGGCACGCAAAAATGCATAGTCCCCGGTGTGGCGTGGATATTCGTAGTTGTCGATATCGCCACCGAAATTGCCGACCGCTTCGCTTGGCGCATAAACCAGCCGCACATCCTGCAACATCAGTTGTTTAATCAGGAAAAACTGCAGGCCATGGTGGAAACTGACGACATTACAGCGGTAGTTCACATCCGTTTCACAGGCCTGGATCAGCGCCTTGCGGTTTTGTTCAACGGCATCAAAACGGGCCAGGTCCGACAGATCTGCCGCCAGCTGACCGCTGACCTTCGCTGTGACATCTTCAACCAGTTCAGTGACATAAAGCCTTTCCTGCGGGCCGGCTGGCAATTCTTCACTCAGCGTGCGCGCCAGGAAACCGTTGGCAATCAGATTGCGCTCTGCGCTGGAGTTCTGCTGGATAGCGCCATAAGCACAATGATGATTGGTGACCACCAGCCCTTTGGGTGAGACAAAAGAGGCAGAGCAATAACCCAGACTGACAATGGCATTCATCGGGTACCTGGCGAGATCAGCCAGGTCTGTGCCCGGAATACTGATCCCGCGCGCAGTCAGCTGCGCTTGCAGCTGGGGCAGCTGATAAGGTTGCCACTGGCCTTCGTCGGCCTGAACGGTCGTGGCCAGCGCCAGCACTACACCGGCACTTAACTGAATAAATTTCATGAGAGTATCCGTCAGCAAAAAGCAGACAGCCTAACGAGAAGCGCCCCCGTGCGCAAGCCGGCTTCGGCGGGGCTGCGCCAAACGCCGACCAATACCGGCGGACGTCAGCGCTCAGACCACAAACTGGCTGACCAGACGCTCCAGTTCACGGGTACCGGTCTGCACAGAACGATTGAGCTGCAGCGCCGAACTGGCTTCATGACTGGAACTGGCCGCCAGCTCAGCCACCTGACGGATTTGTGTTAGCATCTGATTGAGCGTGACCGCCTGTTCAGACGCCGCCTGATAGACCTGATTGATTTGCTGATCAACGGCAGCTATCTGACGGCAAGTTAAATGCAGCGCTTCACCTGACTGCTGGCAGGCGTGCATGGAGCTGTCCGCCTGGCCGACCGACTGTTGCATCAGCTGATAGGTGTCGCGGGTACTTTGCTGGATCTCGCCGACCATCAGCGAGATCTCACGCGACGATTGCTCTGAACGCTGCGCCAGCGCCCGTACTTCCTCCGCAACCACGGCAAAACCGCGTCCCTGCTCACCCGCTCTGGCCGCTTCAATGGCTGCATTGAGCGCCAGCAAGTTGGTTTGTTCGGCGATTTGCTGAATAACCGCCACTATCTGGTCGATTTTACCGGCTTTGTCGGCCAGTAAATGCATCACATCGGCACAATGATGCACCGTCTCAATCGTTTGCTGCATTTGTTTCAGCGTGTCGGCAATCGCCTGATTGCCGGTGGTCACGGTACTGGCGGCACTTTTGCTTTCGGTCACGACGATGCCACAGCTGTGCACTATCGCCTGCGCCGATTGTTCAAGCTGTTGCATCGCGCCGGCCAGCGACGCGGTAAAATGTTCGGTTTGCGCCGCCTCCCGCTGCAGATTGACAGACAACTGCTGGCTTTGTTCTGTAGCCGAGGTCATCGACCCCGTGCCCTGGCGGATCTCCAGCACGATACGACGGATCTTCTCGGCAAACTGATTAAAGTTGCTGGCGATGAGCCCCAGTTCATCTTGCTGACGGACCGGTAACCGGCGGGTCAAATCGCCATCGCCACTGGCCACATCCCGCAAATTGCCTGCCACTTCAGCCAGTTGTTGCAACATAGAGCGGCGCATATAAAGACCAATCAGAATAAGCAGACCCAACGTCAGGGCGCCACAGGCCACAATCAGCAGCCGGATGGACTGGCGGGTTTGTCCGCTTTGCTGCAACACCTGTTCACTGTAACGGGCCTGCTGCTGGCGGCCGGCCGTCACCTGTTGCAGTAGTTCAGTGCTCAGTTGCTGATATTGTTGCTGTTGCTGATGCAGTTCCTGCAGCAATTTGAGCGCAGTGCGGATATTGGTTTCATGTTGCTGACAAAGCTGCTGATACAACACCCCGAGCGCAATATCGCCATAATGCGCCGGGGCCCGCGCACTGAATAAACCGGTGCTGACCAGCTCATTGACCGCATCTTGCTGAAACTGCATAGATTTTTCCAGCTCGTCGAGCAACTGCGGCAAGGGGCCACGGTTTTTGATCTGCTCGAGAAAATACAACTGACGGAAAAAACCAATATTGGCTTCCATGCCGCCGTCTGCAGCCGCCCACTTTTGCGACAATCCGCCGGCCCAGCTAATCGGCTTGTCCGGTGCCCGCGTCAGCATTTCGACCTGTGCATCGCCCACCTGCTCGACTAACTCTCCTATCTCGACAATCTGATCCACCGTCTGCTGCAGTTTCAGCTGCGCCGCCCGATACGTCTGATAACGCTGACTGAGCTGCTGACGCTGGCTGGCAAACTGCCCGGCAACCTCTGTCAGTGCCGTCGCCGAAGCCTCCCCCTGACTGGTTTGTAACAGTGCCAACGCCTTTAATTGTTCCTGCAATTGCAGGTCGCGCTGCGCCATCACCGCTTCATCGGCTGGTTTTCCCTGCAGCAGTAATTCCATATCAAAGCGCTGCGCATCAGTCAGCCTTGTTGCCTGGGCGGACTGCTCACCCGCTTTGAGCACGCCATTGACCAAATCATCCAGCAATAATCCGAGGCGCTGATTGCCCGAAAGGCCGGATGCCGCCATGGCCGCAAACAGCAGAAACATCAACAGCAGGCCAAGCTGGGTTTTGCCTTTTAACGTCATCCGTATCTCCTTTAAAATTGCAGCAACAGCCGAAGTGTCAGCACCAGGTTGGCATCGCGTTCAGGCTGGTCATAATGGATCCATTGCAGCACCGGTTGTAACTGCACGCCGTCATGCAGCGAAAACTGCCAATAGCCTTCCAGCATCAGCTCATCGGCTTCATCGCGTCCGGTGGCCTGGCTGGCGACCAGCCCTAATTCCTCGGACTGGGCAGGCCTTTGATAAACCAGACCCAACATACGGTGCTGATGCAACACGTCGACGTTGTCATTCAGCCCTGACCAGACCAGAAACCAGGACCATTGCGCCCCCAGCGATTGCTGATGATTCACATACCAGCCGGACACCAGCACAACAGGTCTGTCATCCAACTGCTGCCAGTCGCCGTTGTGACGCCAGTAGCCCCATGAGGTACGGCTCTGTGAGGTCAGATAACGCCCTTCAGCCACGACAAACTGGTCGGCAAAGTCAGTATGACCGCGACCGGCAAACACACCCGCCGCCCACTGGAAACCTTCTGCGGGTTCGTAAAAATAACTGCAGGACAACGCTGGATCGTAATAAGTAGGTAATGCGATGGCAGTCGGGGTGATCCCTAAAGGTGGCGAGATAAAGTTGGCTCCGACCGGTACCATGGCGAACTCCAGGTTGGCATCGACCTGACCACATTTAAGTCGCTGGTCATCGGCCCATTGATACTGCACAAACAATTCGTAGATTTTGCTGAAATGTGCCGCATCAATGTTGGAGATACCTTCGCGGTTGTCAGTCAGTTGTTCACCGTTGCGACCACGAAAGGCTTTCAGATTGCCTTGCACCAGCCAGCCGTCTGCCGGTGACAGCTGCCAGTCGTAAGTCAGCAGGACGCGGCTGGCCTGACGCACATCATTGACCGCATCCCCTGCCAGCCAGGAGTTGTCGTTGATCAGACTCCACTGCTGTTCCAGCGGGCTGGCTTCCACTGTATCGGCCGCAGCAGGACTGGCTACC
>CBINNO010000016.1:0-38593 GCA_966252055.1 uncultured Rheinheimera sp.
CGCGCGCAGGGCGGGGTAGAGCGCAAGGCGGGCAGAGCGAAGCGACATCCAGCGGGTATCGCATACCGGCACCAAAACTGACTGGGACCAACAGCCACCAACATCCACCGACAGCCCTGAGCCCTGACACTCAGCGGCCCCGCGTCGCCACGGCTGGTGATACCCGGGCCGCGGTCAGCGCCGGATAACAGGCCGCCAGCTGGCCGAGCAGCAATACGCACAGCACGCCGCCCAGCAGCAAGCCGGGCCCCATCGGCGGGATGCTGAAAGCACTGACCAGCCAGATATTCAGCCCGACAGCACCGAAGGCGCCAAGCAACGCACCACAGCTGCTGATCAGTAAATTTTCCAGCATAAAATAACGCAGGATCTGGCCCTGACTGGCGCCCAGTGCGCGGCGGGTGCCGATGGTGCGAACACGGCGCCGGATGCTGTACATCGCAAGGCCGACAATTCCAAAGCCAGTCACCAGACAGAGGATCAGGATCACCGCCAGCAGAATGCTGTTGCTGGCCTGCAGTTCGCGATAAGCGTCAGCGCGGGTTTGTGACATGCTGCGCACTTGCTGGATCACGCGCTGGCGGTCAGCATCGGCCAGCTGTTGTTCAATCAGCGGCATCAGCGCGTCGCGCCGGCCTGGTTCGGTGCGCACCAGATAGCGGCTTTGCAGGCTGGCGCGCTGGCGTGGGATGAGCACGCTGAATTCGGTGTGCTGCCAGTCATGCCAGGCCGATTGCAGCGTTTTCACCACCGCGGTCACGGTCAGCGGCTGGTCTTTATTCATGTAAATGACCTTGCCGGGTGCCTGCTGCCAGTCGCCAAACAGTTTGCTTGCCAGCGACTGACTGATGATGATGCTGGCGGGCAGCCGGTTGTCTTCTTCAAGGTGCCACTGAATGTCGCTGGCACTGAAGTTTTTGCCGGCAATCAGCTCCAGGCCGAGAGCTGCCACGCCTTGCTCGTCAACCATATAAACCGCAGTGCGCAGCTTGTTTTGCTCGTTACCGGCCTGAGTGGAAATATCCATCCAGGCGCCATAACCACTGAGCGGCAGCGCATTGATTTGGGTTGCCGCCAGCACGCCGGGCGTTTTGCGCAAGAGGTCCAAATCACGGCGCAGGCCGGCCTGGATGGGGTAGTCCGGCGACAGCGCGCTGTGTTCAAAATAAAAAGTACTGGTTTCATCGACGCCGCTTGGCCGCTGCATCGTTTTGCTGCGGTCGAGGATCATAAACAGCGCGTTGACCAGAATGGTCAGGGTCAGCGCAATTTGCAGCGCGATCAGTAAAGCACCGGTTTTGTTGCGCAGTAAGGCGCGCAGCATAGGTCCGAGTTCCAGCATCGACAATTCCTTCTGGCTGATTATTGGCTTTTTAACTGTAACGCCGGCTGGATTTGGCAGGCGCGCCAGGTCGGATACAAACCGGCCAGCAGGCTGCTCAAAAGCGCCAGTGCTATCGCCAGCGCCACCATCTGGCCGTCCAGCACGGCGAGATCCCGCATCCAGTGACCATAGAGCATCTGCACGGCCCAAAGCCCGAGTGCACTCAGGCCCAGCCCCAGTACGCCGCCGGCCAGCCCGATGCAGCCGGCTTCGGTCAGGTGTTGCCAGAAAAGATGCTGCCGGCTGGCGCCCAGGGCCTGCCGTACGCCGATTTCGCCGGCTTTGGCGCTGAAACGTGCCAACAGCAGCCCCACGGTATTGAGCAGACAAACCGCCAGAAACATCAGCGCCAGCAGCACCATCAGCCGCACATCTTCGCTGACCACCTGCTGCTGTTCGAGCAGTTGCATCACATTGCTGAGCCGGTTGTTGTCCGGCCGGGCGAAGCGGCCGAGCTTACGCTGCTCTGCGGTATAGGCCTGCAGCAGGCCTTGGTACTGCGCGACGGCGGCGGCGTCGGGCAATTCCACCCACAGCTGCAGCCAGACACATTCGGAATCCAGAAAAGCCCGAAACCCGGCCGGCACCGGCTGCCAGCAGGACGAATTGCCCAGACGTTTCAGTTGTTGGTGAACCACCAGACTGACCGGCAGGTAAAAGTCTTCGCTGTCGGCAAAAGCACCGTTGCCGATGTCATAAAAACGGGGTCTTGGCTGCCAGTGATCCAGCACGCCAATGATGCGAAAATCCTGGCCGGCCAGCCGGACTGACTGGCCGCTGGAATCTTGTCCGCCAAACAGCCGCTCGTTGAGTTTTTTGCTCAGCACCACAGTGCGGTCCTGTTTAATGTCGGCGTTGTGGTCCCAGCCGCCGCCATACAAAAAGGGCACATCAAACATGGCAAAAAAATCAGCGCTGGTGGCGCGGCCGCTGGCGATAAAAGGGGCCATGCTGCGCTCTGGCGGCTCAATCACCGCGCTGGTCAGACTCATCATTGCCTGGCGTCTGGCCTGCTGGCTTTGCCACAGCGCTGTGGCGTCGCGGTAGGTCAGAATATCCGGCGGGTTGCCATTGTCGAAAAAGGGTTTGGCCGGGTCCCAACTGTCCAGCTGCACCAAAAACAGCTGCTCGCTTTTTTGCGGGATAGGGTTGGCCGACATCAGGTGCTGGATCGTGATGGTGGTCATCGCGGCCCCAATGCCAAGGGCGATGGTCAGCACCATCAACAGCGTCAGGCCGGGGCTTTGGCGCGCACTGTGCGCCGCCAGTTTCAGATAATAACCAAACATAGGCGCTCCTCAGCCGGCCGCGCTTTGCAGTGTGGCGAGGCCAGCGGCGCTGCTTTCGGTAACGGCGCTGCTTTCGGTAACGGCGCAGTGCTTGCTGACTGCACTGTCCGGGCTTGCCGCGTTGTGCTCGCTGGCTTTGTGGTGAGCCAGCTCCTGCAGATAACCGTCTTTGAGTTGCAGCTGGCGGCTGGCGCGGCTCGCCAGCTGCGGGTCGTGAGTGACCAGCAGGATAGTGGTGCCCTGACGGTTAATTTCTTCCAGCAGCGCCATCACAGACTGCGCCATCTGCGAATCCAGATTGCCGGTGGGTTCGTCGGCCAGCAAAAAACGCGGCGAAGTCGCCAGCGCGCGGGCGATGGCAACACGTTGTTGCTGACCGCCGGACAACTGGGACGGCAGATGTTTCATCCGCGAGGCCAGGCCTACCATCTCCAGCTGATGCTCAATGCGCTGGCGGCGCTCGGCGGCGGAAAAACCACGATAACGCAGCGGTACATCGACATTGTCGAACAGATTTAAGTCGGGGATCAGATTAAAGCTTTGAAAGACAAAGCCTATTTTCTGGTTTCTTAAGCGGGAGCGTTCGCGGTCACTGAGCTGGCTGATGTCTTCACCGTCCAGCAGATAACGGCCGCTGCTGGGTTGTTCCAGCAAGCCGGTGACATTGAGAAAAGTGGTTTTGCCAGAGCCGGACGGGCCGGTCACGCTGACAAAATCGCCGACCGCCAGCTGCAGGCTGACATCGCGCAGCGCATGGGTGATCACCTGGTCGGTCTGAAAGGATTTGCAGATCTGTTGCATCTGTAACATCAAAGGGTGCCTCCTGGCTGAACACTGGCAAGCGCCAGTGCGTGATTGTTAGGTCTGCCGGCGCTGTGGCCGGCTCAGTTCAGTTTTACGATGGCGGCGTCGCCAAAGGTTTCAGTGCCGGAGGTGATGATCTGATCGCCCGCCTGCAGGCCTGCAACAATTTCGACCGCCTGAATACTGCGGGCTCCGGTTTCAATGGACGTGCGTATGGCGGTATCACCGCTGATTTTGTAAGCAAAGCGGCCATTGCTGGCGTCCAGAAACTGGCCGCGGGCGACCTGCAGCACCTCATCGCGCTCTTCCAGTAACACCCGGCCACTCAGCCGCTGGTTTTGCCGCAAAGCCGGTGGGGCCTTGGCATCAAATCGCACCCGGCCTTTGACCTGATTGTCCTGCACTTCCGGCGACAACGTGACCAGCCGGCCGCGCCAGGGCTTGCCCTCGACGCTGAGCTCAACCGCCAGCCCCACGGCTAAATCGTTGGCGTAACTTTCCGGCACCAGCAAGTCGACTTCAAAGCGGCTCAAATCGACCACCGACAAAATCAGCTGGTTTTTGCTCAAATGTGTTTTGTTGTCGACTGCCAGATTGCCAAGCAAACCGTCGACCGGCGAGCGCACCTGCAAGGCATCGACCTGCCGCTGCAGATCACTGACCAACAGCCGCTGGCGCTCCAGCTGCTGCCCCAGGCTTTGTAATTCAAAGGCCAGATTTTCTTTGTTCAGGCTGGCGTCGGCGGCAGCGTGGCGATGCTGCACACGGGCGGTTTCCAGGTCGTCCAGCGCTTTCTGATAATCCAGCTCGCTGATGGCTTTACGCTGATAACCATCCAGATGGCGGCGTTGTTCGCGCTCGGCGGCGGTCAGCGCCACCTGGGCAATGTCGACCGCTTTCTGGTCGGTCAGCTGCTGTTTTTTCAGCAAAATTTGCTGGCGCTGGTAAGCGGTCTGCAGGCTGTGCCAGCTGGCCTGCTCCTGTTCAAGCCGTGAAGTCAGCTCCGGGCTGTCGATGCTGGCGAGCACTTGCCCTTTGCTGACAGTGGCGCCGGCTTCCTGCAGCAAAGTGACAGTACCGTCAGCCGGGGCATAGAGTTTTGGGCTGACGGCGGCGACCACCTGACCCTGGGCACTGATATCCCGCACAAATGCGCGCCGCAGCACGGTGTCGGTGCGCACCCGCTCCCGCGGGATGGCCACATCGGCGGCCGACCAGCTTTTGGCGGCAGGCAGCAGCCACCAGAGCGCGGTCAGCAACAGCAGCAACAACGCAGCAGGCACAGCGAAACGCCGCAGCCGGCGTTTGCCATGCAGGGCAGGGCTGATGGGTTCATCCTGAGCACGGGTATCAGCAATTTTCATCGGTATGAAGGCGAACAGTGGAAGTCAGCACCCGAGTGGGCCTTAAGCGGGGGGACGGAGTCAACACGCTGATTTAAATATAATAAATTTATCAAATGTTGAAATGGTTACAGCCCGGCGCCCGCGCGGCCTGCCGCCGTTTTTGCCAGGCGGTGATCCCACAGCACAGCCCTTGTCCGGGAACGCCATTGCTGCGTCGCCTCAGGCAGCAAAGCCGCAGTTGCGGCGATTTTAACGCCCGTTTTTACGCCTTCTTTACGCCATCTGCGGCTTTCGCTCTGGAGACTTTACGGCCGGCATTTTTATGCTGGGCGCCGGTAAATATTGCCGTGTTGCGAGGAGACATTGGGATGAACTGGTTGTTGTTAATGGTGGTGATCGGGCTTTTGCTGATGCTGGCAGACGCCATGGTCCGGCCTGAACGGTATTAGGAGTGATGATGGACGTGGTACTGATAATCCTGACAGCGATGCTGCTGTCCTGGCCGCTCGGTCTTTACCTGAGCGGGGTGTTTGGTGCGTCGGCGCGGACGCAGGGCGCGGCTGCAGGCACGCCTTTGAGCGGCCATTGGTCTGATCGGCTGTTTTTGCCGCTGGAACGACCGCTGCTGAAACTGGCTGGTGTCGATGCCAGTGTGCAGATGAACTGGCGCCAGTATGGCCTGGCGTTTTTAGTGGCCAACCTGCTGCTGGGGTTGCTGGCTTATGGCCTGCTGCTGGTGCAGCATCTGCTGCCGCTGAATCCTGATCAGATCCCACCGCTCAGCTGGGATTTGGCGCTGCATACCGCGGTGTCGTTTTTAACCAATACCAACCAACAACATTATTCCGGCCAGGCGCAGCTGACGTTGTTCAGCCAAAGTGTGGTGCTGGTCACCTTGCAGTTTTTAACACCGGCCATGGGGCTCGCGCTCGGTGTGGCGGTGCTGCGGGCAATGAAAGGCGGCCTGAATGCGGCAACAGCAGCGCCGGGCGAGCCCCGTCAGCTGGGTAATTTTTATCAGGACACGCTCAGAGCACTGACGCGGGTGTTATTGCCGCTGTCGTTGTTGCTGGCCTTGCTGCTTGGCAGTCAGGGCGTGCCGTCCAATTATGACGCCGCCGTCACTGTGCCTTTGCTGGAACAGCCGCAGACAACAACAGCCGAAGCGGCAGCGCCTGCACAAGCGACAGCGCCTGTACAAGTTGCGACTCAGCGCATCCCGCAAGGGCCGGTAGCCGCCATGGTGGCGATTAAGCAGCTCGGCACCAATGGCGGCGGCTGGTATGGCCCGAACAGCAGCAATCCGCTGGAAAACCCGACGCCGCTCAGTAATGCGCTGCAAACCATTGCGCTGGTACTCATCCCAATGGCGATGGTGTGGCTGCTGGGTTTTATGCTCAAAGACCATGGCTTTGCCCGCCTGAGTTTTATCGTGATGGCGGTGCTGAGCTTAAGTTTTGTCGCGGTAACGGTCTGGAGCGAACAACAACCCAATGCTGCCTTTGCCGGCCTTACGGCGCCCGACGGCAACATGGAAGGCAAAGAAGTGCGTTTTGGCACCGATTTGTCGGCGCTGTGGGCCAGCTGGACCACCCAGACCTCGAACGGCTCGGTCAATGCGATGCATGACTCGCTCAATCCCTGGGCCGGCCTGATGACACGTGCGGCCATGCTCATCAACGCCATCTGGGGTGGCATTGGCTGTGGCCTGATTAACTTTATCGTGTATGTCTGGCTGGCGGTGTTTATCGCCGGGCTGATGATTGGCCGCACGCCGGAGATCTTTGGCCGCAAGCTGGAGAAAACCGAGCTGAGCTGGCTGGGTGTGCTGCTGGTGTTACCCAGTCTGGTGATCCTCGGGTTCACCGCGCTGACGCTGGCTGTGCCGGCCTGGACCGGCAACAGCAATCCCGGCCTGCATGGTATTTCGCAGGTGTTTTATGAGTACACCTCGGCCTTTGCCAACAACGGCTCCGGCTTTGAAGGGCTGGCTGACAATACGCTCTGGTGGAATCTCAGCACTGTACTGACCTTGCTGCTGGGCCGTTATCTGCCCTTGCTGATCCCGCTGCTGGTCGCCGGCCGGCTGGCAGCCAAACGTCCGCTTGCCGACAGTGCAGCCAGCCTGCCGCTTCATTCGGTGGTGTTTGGCGTGACGCTGCTGATGGTGATCCTGCTGCTGAATTTCCTGTCGTTCCTGCCTTCGATGGTGCTCGGCCCTGTTGGTGAGGCGTTGACCGGTGCAGCACTGGCTTTGCAGTAAACAATTTGCAGTTTTTACGGAGTATCAAGATGCATACAATCAATTCGTGGTCACCAGCCCGGTTATGGACTGCCAGTGGCGAGGCCTGCCGCAAACTGGACCCGCGCCTTGCGGTGAAAAATCCGGTGATGTTTGTGGTTTGGCTCGGCACGCTGTTGTCCTTTGGCATGACGCTGCAACACGCGCTCAACGGCCAGCCGGTGCTGTTTGCGCTGGCTTGCAGCATCATTCTGCTGTTGACCTTGTGGTTTGCCAATCTGGCAGAAGCGGTGGCCGAAGCGCGCGGTCGTGACCAGGCGGCCAGTCTCAAAGCGACCCGCCGGGATTTAACGGCGCGGCTGCTCAACAGCGCCGGCCAGCAGCGGATGGTCAATGCCAGTTTGCTGAAAAACGGCGACTGCATTGGGGTTAAAGCCGGCGAGCTGATCCCGGCCGATGGCGACATTATCGAAGGCGTCGCCACTGTCAACGAGTCCGCCTTAACGGGCGAGTCGGCGGCGGTGCTGCGTGAAGCCGGCACCGACAAATCGGCCGTCATTGCCGGCACCAAGCTGTTAAGCGGCGACATCACAGTGCGGGTCAGCGCTGAAGCCGGCCACAGCTTTCTGGACAAAATGATTGCGCTGGTCGAAGGCACTGCCCGGCAAAAAACGCCGAACGAGCTGGCGCTGACGGTGCTGCTGTCGGCGCTGACCGCGGTGTTTTTGCTGGCGGTGGCCACTTTGCCGGCGATGGCAGCATTTGTCGGCATTGCACTGGACCCGCTGCTGTTGATTGCACTGCTGGTGTGTCTGATCCCGACCACTATTGCCGGCTTGTTGCCTGCCATTGGCATCGCCGGCATGAACCGCGCTCTGGCGGCTAACCTCATCGCCAAATCCGGCAAAGCGGTGGAAGTGGCTGGCGATATCGACACCCTGCTGCTCGATAAAACCGGCACTATCACTTTCGGTGACCGTCAGGCCACGGCTTTTCTGGCGCTGCCCGGCGTGATGCAACAGGAACTGGTCAAAGCGGCGCTTTGCAGTTCGCTCGACGACCCGACGCCGGAAGGCAAATCGGTGTTGAAACTGGCGCAAAGCCTCGGTGAAGACACGAAGCCGCAGCTGCAGGCTGCTGAAGTGGTCGCTTTCAGCGCACAAACCCGTTTGTCGGGCCTGCGCTGGCAACAGGATGGCCAGCCGCGGCTGGCTTACAAAGGTGCTGCCGATGCGATAGTGCGGTTTGCCAACAGCCAGGCCATCGCAGTGCCCAAAGCGCTGGAGACGCTGGTTGCCCAAGTGGCCCGGCAAGGTGCCACCCCGCTGGTGGTGGTCAGTGAGCAGAAAATTCTGGGTGTGATCGAGTTATCTGATGTGATCAAACCCGGCGTGGCCGAACGCTTTGCCAGGTTACGTGCACTGGGCGTGCGCACTGTGATGGTGACCGGCGACAATCCGGTCACCGCCGGTGTCATCGCCGCCAAAGCCGGTGTCGATGATTTTGTCGCCGAAGCGAAACCTGAAGACAAGCTGGCGCTCATTCGCCGTGAACAGGCCAAAGGTCATCTGGTGGCGATGGTCGGTGATGGCACCAACGACGCGCCGGCCTTAGCGCAGGCCGATGTTGGTCTGGCGATGAACGCCGGCACGCAAGCCGCCAAAGACGCCGCCAATATGGTCGATTTGGATTCAGATCCGACCAAACTGCTGGCCGTGGTGGAAGTGGGCAAGCAATTGCTGATCACCCGCGGCGCGCTGACCACTTTTTCGCTCGCCAATGACGTGGCTAAGTACTTTGTCATAGTGCCGGCCGTGTTTGCGGCAGCCTTACCCGGCATTGGCGCGCTGAATCTGATGCAGTTGCCCGACCCGCAAATCGCGGTGTTGTCGGCGCTGATTTTTAATGCCGTCATTATTCCGCTTTTGATCCCACTGGCGCTCAAAGGCGTGGCCATTCGCGCCATCGATGCCGCTGCTTTGCTGCGTAACAACCTGCTGGTGTTTGGCCTGGGCGGCCTGCTGCTGCCTTTTGCCGCCATCAAAGCCATTGATCTTGTCCTGAACGGAGTGCTGTAACATGGCTGTATCTTCTTCTCATCCAACCGAACAAACCCTGCCTGTGCTGGTTGCTGCGCGCCCGGCCACACTTTGGTTGCCGGCGCTGCGTTTTAGTGTGCTCGGCTTTGTGCTGTGCGGCGGTCTGTACAGCCTGGGGGTTACCCGGCTCAATCAACTGTTGTTCCCGGCGCAGTCGGGGGGCAGCCTGCTCATCAGTGCCAACCAGCCGGCGGGCTCCGCCCTGGTCGCCCAGCCGTTCAGTGAGCCGCATTCTCTGCATGGCCGGCCGAGCGCCGTTGGCACAGATCCGATGGCGACCGGCGGTTCGAATCTGGCGCCGGACAACCCGGCGCTGCGCACGCGGGTAGCGGCCGAAAGTGAGCGATTGCAAAGCCTGTATCAGGTCGACGCCAGCGCTTTGCCGGTCGACTTGCTGGCCGCTTCCGGCTCCGGTGTCGACCCGGATATCAGCCCGGCGGCGGCTTCATTACAGCTGAACCGGCTGGCGGCAGTGCGTGGCTGTTCGCTTTTGGCCGTTCAGCAGCTGTTGTCGCAGCACACCACAGGGCCACAGTGGGGCCTGCTTGGCCAGCCGCGGGTCAATGTGCTCAGTTTTAACCTGGCGCTCGACCGCGCCTGTCCATTTTCAGCGGTGAAATAACGGGATAGCCGCTGCTGTGGCCTGGCGTTGCCGGCGTTGATGCGGCCCCATGTCTGGCCGGGATTTATTCGGCCAGCCACCAGCGCCACAGTTTTTTCCTGCTTTTTATGATCTGTGGAAATCTTTATGAAATCTTTAGCAAAAAGAATCCTGACCCTGACTACACTGGCCGGCGTGGTGACTGCGGCTTGTGTGACTGCGCCGCTGCAGGCGCAGACCAGTCCGGGCGTGTGGCAGTCCAGCGGCGACCTGACGCTGGTGTCGGATTATCTGTATCGCGGCATTTCGCAGACCAATGAAGGCATGGCCGCGCAGGGAACGTTGACTCTGTCTCATGCCAGCGGTTGGTATGTCAGTGGCTGGACGTCCAACATTGGTTTTGGCGAAGGTTCGCTGGAGCTGGACTTATTTGCCGGCCGCAAATGGCAGGTGGCAGCGCTTGCCGGTCAGCCGCTGACGCTGGATCTGGGCCTGATGCAGTATCGTTACCCGCAAGGCCACAACAGCAGTAATGGTTTTAATTTTATCGAAGCTTACAGCAAGCTCGGCTGGCAGGACTGGACGCTCGGCCTGGCGCTCACTGACAACTATTTTGGCGCCGGGGTTGGCAAATTTGCGAATCTCACGCTGGACTGGCAACAGGCGCTGTCAGAGCAGTGGCTGCTGCAACTGCATCTGGGGCATAACCAGTTCACTGGTCACGCGGATCTCCAGGCGTTCCTTGGCAGCGCGGCAGACGCCGGTCAGGACTATCAGGACTACAGCCTGCTGCTGCAAACCACGGCGCTTGGGCTCAATCTGGCCGCTGGTTTTGCCGGCACCAATGTCAGTGCAGCGGCCTGTACGGAGCTGTGTGATAACCGTGTGCTGCTGCGTATCAGCCGGTCATTCTGAGCGCCGCTACGGCTTGCCCTGACTGCCAGCGCCCCGCGCTGGCAACCCGACAGAACACACTGAAACCGGCACTGCGCCGGGCTCTGGCAGGAATATGGTGGATACACGTCAGCAACAGGCCGATGCCTTGTTAAAAAGTCTGCAGCGAAGCCGCGCCGGCCAGCTGAAAATATTTTTAGGCGCAGCGCCCGGCGTGGGGAAAACCTGCGCCATGTTAAATGCGGCGCGCGAGCGGCAGGCGCAAGGCTGTGATTTGTTAGTTGGTTTGCTGGAAACGCACGGCCGGCAGGACACCGAAGCTCTACTGGCAGGCTTGCCACAACTGCCGCGCCGACAGCTGGATTATCAGGGCCAGCAGCTGACTGAATTCGACCTGGATGCGGCCCTCGCAGCCAGGCCCCAACTGATGCTGGTGGACGAACTGGCGCACACCAATATGCCCGGCAGCCGCCATCAGCGCCGTTATCAGGATATCGCCGAGCTGCTCGATGCCGGCATCGATGTCTACACCACACTCAATATCCAGCATGTCGAAAGCCTCAACGATTTAGTGCTGCAAATCAGCGGTGTGCGGGTGCGCGAAACCGTACCGGACGAATTTCTCGACCGCGCCGGTCAGCTGGTGTTTGTCGACCTGGAGCCGGCGCATTTGCTGGCGCGTCTGGCTGAAGGCAAAGTCTATCTGGGCGAGACGGCTGCGCAGGCCCGTGCGCAGTTTTTTCAGCCGGAAACGCTGACGGCGCTGCGGGAACTGGCGATCAAAAGGGTGATGCTGCATGTCGATGCTCAGCTGAAAACCGAGCAACAGGCCACAGCGCGCAGCGGTGCTTACAGCATTGCCGACAAATTGCTGGTGCTGATCTCTAACCGCCGTGACCAGGAATATCTGCTCCGCGCCGGCCGGCGTGTCGCCGAAAAACGGCAGGTGCCCTGGCTGGTGGTCTGGGTTGACACGGGGGCGCTGCAATATCAGTCGCAGCAACAAAGGTTGCAGGCCGCTTTTGCGCTGGCGCGCGAGCTGGGCGCTGAAACTGCTGTGCTGCGCGGACCTTCCACTTTGCAGACCATTCAGCCTTTTATTGTCGAGCAAAGGGTCAATGCCGTGCTGGTCGGCGCCGGCACCAAAAGGCGCTGGCAGCCGTGGCGGCGGCCATTGTATCAGCAGTTGGTGAAAGCGGGCTTGCCGCTCGAAGTGACCGTCTGTCCCAATCCGGCCAGCCCAGTGCCGGTGTTGCCTGCTCGGGTGCGGGGCCTCGGGCAAATTTCCGGTTATGGTTTTGGCGTGATTGCGGTGGCGCTGTGCAGCCTGCTGGCGCTTTTGCTGCAACAGGTGTTGCCAAACAGCAATCTGGTGCTGGTCTATGTGATGGCGGTGGTGCTGTGTGGTTTGCGTTATGGTGCGAGGCCGGCGCTTTTTACCGCACTGCTGTCCTTTGTCAGCTTTAACTATTTTCTGACCGAGCCTTATTTCAGTTTAAGCGTCAACAAACCTCAGGACGTGGCGACGTTGGTGTTTCTCGGCGTGATTGGGGCTGTCTGTGGCCCCGCGGCTTCCCGGATCCGCCAGCAATTTCTGCTGCTGCGCGCGGCCAACAGCTACAGCGAGCTGCAGCGCGAGTTTGCCTTTGCGCTGACACTGGTGCACAGCAGTGACCAGCTTTGGCAGGTGCTGACCCGACAATTGCAACAAGCGTTGCCGGGCGAGCTGATCCTGGCCTGCTGGCAGGAGCAGCAATGGCAACTGCAGTCGGCGCCGCAGCAGCCTTTGCTGGCGGTGGATCAGGCGGCGCTGGACTGGAGCGCCCGCCATCAGCAGCCGGCCGGCCGCTTCAGCGAGACGTTAAATGCCAGCCGCTGGAGCACGCTGCCACTGGTGGTGGCCGGCCAGACCGTCGCGGTGTTGTTGTGGCAATGTCCGCCGGCGCAGGTGGCGCAAAAGCCAGCTGATCTGCGGCTGGTGCAAAGCTTGTTGCAGCAGACAGGTCAGGTCTGGCAGCGGTTGCAGCTGGTCTCTGCGCTGGAAAGCTCGCGGGTGCAGGCCGAAATGGAGCAGCTGCGTTCAGCGCTGTTGTCGTCGGTGTCGCATGATTTACGCTCGCCGTTGTCGGCCATGATGGGGTCGGCAGAAAGTTTGCTGGTGCTGGAGCGGCAGCTGTCAGCGGCGGATCGCCACGAACTGCTCGGCACTATTCTCAGTGAGAGCCAGCGGCTGGACCGCTATATTCAGAATCTGCTTGATATGACCCGGCTTGGCCATGGCGGGCTGAAACTGGAGCGCGACTGGGTTGAGATCAACGACATTCTGGCCAGTGCCCGTCAGCGGCTGAAACGGTTTTTCCCGGCGCAGGAGCTGCAAATCCAGATGGACGGCACAGTGCCGCCTTTATACGTGCATGCGGCTTTACTCGAACAGGCGATTTTTAACATTCTGGAAAATGCCGCCCGCTTCAGCCCGGCGGGCGTGCCGGTGACTATTCTGGTACGCCCGGAACCGTCGGTGGGCGCCGGGCCGGCCTGCTGCCGGCTCGAAATTGAAGACAAAGGACCGGGCATCGCTGCCGATTTACGGGAAAAAGTCTTTGATATGTTTTATGTGGTGGCCGATGGCGACAGTAAAAAACACAACACTGGCATGGGCTTGGCGATTTGCCGCGGCATGATTGGCGCGCACGGCGGTACGGTACGGGCAGAAGCGGCCCGCAGCGGTCAGGGCTCCTGCTTTGTCATTGAGATCCCGCTAAGCGGAGGCGGCACGCCAGTCGCCACAGATCTGCCAGCCGCCACAAACCTGCCCGCAGCCCCTGATCTGCCAGCAGAGAGTCAGCCGCGGGTCGCCAGTAATCTGGAGTTCTCCCAATGACCGCCCGCATCCTGCTGATTGATGATGAACATCACATCCGCAAAATGCTGCAGATAGCGCTTGGCAGCGTCGGTTATGAGGTGGCAGCGGCCGACTCTGTCGCCAGCGGTCTGACCCAGCTGGTGCGTTTTCAGCCGCAGCTGGTGATCCTGGATTTGGGATTACCGGATGGTGACGGTTTGCAGTATTTACAGGAGATCCGCAGTTTCAGTGCGGTGCCGGTGCTGGTGTTGTCGGTCCGCAGCAGCGACCGCGACAAAGTACAGGCGCTGGATGCCGGTGCACAGGATTACGTCAGCAAACCGTTCAGCGTCGAAGAGTTGCTGGCGCGGG
Organism: uncultured Rheinheimera sp.; assembly: GCA_966252055.1. GTDB lineage: Bacteria > Pseudomonadota > Gammaproteobacteria > Enterobacterales > Alteromonadaceae > Pararheinheimera. The sequence continues at coordinate 13,874 of CBINNO010000016.1, forward strand.
TGCGTGCGCTGCTGCGCGACCATCGCGTCAGCCAGGCGGTGCCGGCGCTGACTGATGGGCAGCTGCGCATCGAGCTGGCGCTGCGGCAGGTCTGGCTGGCGGAGCAACGGGTCGAGCTGACGCCAAAAGAATATGCCGTGCTGGCGATGCTGGCACAGCAACCCAATAAAGTGGTGCTGCAAAAGCAGTTGCTGGCGCAGATCTGGGGCCCCAGTCACAGCGACGACAGTCACTACCTGCGGATTGTGGTCAGTCATTTGCGGCAAAAACTGGGCGACGACCCGCTGGCCCCGCGTTATCTGCGCACTGAACCCGGCGTCGGTTATCGTTTGTGTCTCTGAGCGTGAAAATTCAGCCATCCCGCTGAAAAATGGCCGTTTTTGGCGGCTGTGCTAGGCTCAGAACTGCACTGTGATGTTTCAGGGACAGAGACCTTATGCGGATCAAAGCGACCAGTAATCTGATAGCGGCTGTGCTGGTCGTGCTGATTGCGCTGACCATCGGCAGTGTGCTGCTGACCACTCATTATGTCGAGCTGCGCCGCCAGACGCTGGAGCAATTGCTGCAGTCGCAACAATGGCTGGTGCTGTTTCGCAAAGGCACCGACAACATGACCTTTGCGGTACGGGCTTATGCTGCTACCGCCGACGCCAAATTTATCGCCGAATACGACACCGAACTTTATATCACTCAGTCGCGCGAACGGGCGATGGACGGCCTGAAGGCGCTGGCGCTGACCGCGGCCGAACAGGAGCTGCTGCAACAAGCCAAATCCTTTTCCGACAACGCGGTGCAGCTGGAGCAGCAGGCTTTTGTGCTGGCCAAAGCCGATGACAATAAAGCCGCAGTGGCGCTGGTGTATGGCACGCAGTATTCCGGCGTGAAACGTGCCATCAACAGCCGGCTTAATACGGTCACCGCCGATATTGAAAAACGACTGAGTCAGGACAGCGCAACCTACAGCCGGCTGGCAGGGCGCTCAGAACTGGCAATGCTGTGGATGCTGGCGCTCGACGCGTTGCTGATCCTGTGGGCCTTTGTCGGTTTTGTCCGCTTGCGGCTGGTCCGGCCGCTCAGCCGGCTGACGCAGCAAACCAAGAAACTGGCGGCCGGCCTGCCGGTTGGCCAGTTTGCTTATCAGCAGGATCGCAGTGAAATTGGTGAACTGGCCAAGGCGCTGGAAAGTTACCGGCTGGTCAGTCAGGAAATTGACCTGCAGCGTGCCAGCAGCGCGCTGGTGTCACAGCTGGCTGATGCGCTGCAGCCTTGTCACAGTTATGCAGAACTTGGCAATCGCTGTCTGCAAATTCTGGCGGCAGAACTCAAGCTGCAGCATGGTTTGTTTTATCGTTTTGAGGCCGATGAAGCGCAGCTGCAGTTAATCGGCTCTTATGCGTGTCTGGATACAGTGCCGGCCAGGCTGGCACTGGGGGAAGGGCTGGCCGGGCAAGTGGTGCTGCAGCAACAGCCGCTGCAGCTGACTGAAGTGCCGGCTGACTATTTTAAAGCCGGTTCGGCGCTGGGGCACAGCAGCCCGGCGGTGGTCTGGTTGCTGCCGCTGTTGCAGCAGGGCCAGGTGCTTGGTGTATTGGAGCTGGCCAGCCTGCAAAGTGCCAGCGACAGCCGGCAGCGCTTGCTCGACAGTGCCTTGCCGGCCATTGTCACGGCGATGCTGATGTTGCAGCGCACGCTGCGTAGCAGCGAACTGCTGGAAGCGACCAAGCGGCAGGCGCAAGCAATGCAAACGCAGGCGCAGCAACTGGCGGCCCAAAAAGCGGCGATGGAAGCGCAGCAACAGCAGTTGCTCGACCAGTTCAGTTTCCAGCGGGCTTTAATCGACACCATTCCTTATCCGGTGTTCTACAAAGGGCCGGAGGCCCGTTTTGAGGGCGTCAATCTGGCCTATGAACGCACCTTTTCGATTGACCGTCAGCAGCTGATTGGCAAAACGGTGCTGGACCTGGACTACCTGCCGGCAGACATGCGCCAGCAATATCAGCAGGAAGATGAGCAGGCGATTGCAGAGGGCAGCTCGCTGCAGCGCGAGATCAGCATGCAGTTTTCCGATGGCCGTGAGCATGAGACTTTGTATTTTGTCGCCGGCTTTAAAAAAGCCGATGGCAGCCCGGGCGGGCTGGTCGGCACCTTTGTTGACATCTCCGAGCAAAAAGCCGCCGAGCGCGCTATTTCGCAGGCCAAAGAGCTGGCGGAACAGGCCACCCGGATGAAATCCGATTTTCTTGCCAATATGAGCCATGAGATCCGCACACCGATGAATGCCATCATCGGCATGTCGCATCTGGCGCTGAAAACCGAACTGACGGCGCAGCAGCGTGATTACATCCGCAAAGTGCAGTCGGCTGGCCAGCATTTACTGGGCATTATCAACGACATCCTGGACATCTCTAAAATCGAAGCCGGCAAGCTGGAGCTGGAACAGGCGCCTTTTAACCTCGAACGAATGCTGGACAATGTGGCGGCGCTTATCAGTGAAAAAGCCAGTGCCAAAGGGCTGGAGCTGATTGTCGATATTGCACCTGATGTGCCGCGCGCCTTGATTGGCGACCAGCTGAGGCTGGGGCAGGTGCTGATCAATTACGCCAATAACGCAGTCAAGTTCACCGAACGAGGGGAGATTTGCCTGCAGGTGCGGCGCCAGCCGCCGGTGGCCGGACAAGAAACGGCCCCCGAACGTGTACAACTGTATTGCTCAGTAAGGGACACCGGCATTGGCCTGACGCCGGAACAAATCGGCAAATTATTTCAAAGCTTTCAGCAGGCCGACACCTCGACCACCCGCAAATATGGCGGCACCGGTCTTGGCTTGTCGATCTGCAAAAAGCTGGTGACGCTGATGGACGGCGAGGTGGGCGTCGACAGCGTACCGGGCCAGGGCAGTTGTTTCTGGTTTACCGCCTGGCTGCAACTGGACCCCAAACCGGCGCGTGCTTTAGTGCCGCAGCGCGATTTGCGCCAGCAACGGGTGCTGGTGGTCGATGACAATCACAGCGCCTTGTCAGTGCTGCGGGATTTGCTGGAAGCCATGACCTTTGTAGTGACCTGCTGCGACAACGGACCCGAAGCCTTGCAGTTGTTGCAGGCGCAGCAAGCGGCAGCGCCTTTTGCGTTGCTGTTGCTGGATTGGCAGATGCCGGGCATGGATGGGCTGGAAGTGGCTGCCACCCTGCAAAAAATGCAGCTGCACAGCCCGCCCAAAGTGGTGATGGTGACCGCCTATGGCCGTGAAGAGCTGCTGAGTCAGGCGCAGCATGTCGGTATCGAGGCGGTGCTGATCAAACCGGTCAATGCCTCGATGCTGTTTGATACTGCGATGAATGTGCTGGGCGGCGGCAGTGCGTTGCCACCTCAGGCCAAGGCTGCCGACCAGGCCGCGATAGCTGCGTTGCCGGCAGCCAGCGCGCAGGGAGCGCGCATTCTGCTGGTCGAGGACAATGAGCTGAATCAGCAGGTTGGGCTGGAACTGTTGCAAAATGCCGGCTTTGCAGTGCTGCTGGCGGCCGACGGCGCTGAGGCGCTCGCTTTGGTGCAGCAGCAACCCGTCGATTTGGTGTTGATGGATATGCAGATGCCGGTGATGGATGGCGTGACAGCCACCGAAAAAATCCGCCAGTTGCCGGCGTTGCCGGGCTGGCCTGATCCGAAGTTACTGCCGATTATCGCGATGACGGCCAATGCGATGAGCCAGGATAAAGATCGTTGCCTGGCAGCCGGTATGGTCGACTTTGTCGCCAAACCGATTGAGCCTGAGCAGCTGTTTGGCACTTTATTGCGCTGGCTGGGAGCCGGCGCCGCAGCGGATGCTGTCAGTGGCGTCAGCACCGAACGGGCTGTGACAGGACCGGCAAGCAGCAGCGCGACGGCCGGTATCGCAGCAAACACTCAGACGACGGCCGCTCAAGAGACAGCGGGCAAACATCGCGTCAGCAAAGAAACCGCCGTCACCGGGCAGCAGCAAGCAACGGACGGGCAGCAAAGCGACGGAAATAACGACGTCGCAGCATTGCTGAGTACGCTGGATGCCTGCCCGGAGTTGAACTGGCGCCAGGGGCTGGCGCGTTTGCAGGGCAATCACGCCTTGTATCTGCAACTACTGCAAAAACTGCTGCAACCGCACCAATCGCAGTGGCTGGCGCTGCAGCAGGGCGTCGCAGCCGGCGACTGGCAAGCCGCAGAGCTGCAGGCGCACAGTCTGAAAAGTATCGCCGCTACGGTTGGGCTCACCACACTGGCGCTGCTTGCCAGCGAGCTGGAGCAGCAGAGCGGCACAGCTTCGGCCGATGCCGGCCGGATCCAGGCGGCCTTTGATGCCTTCAGCGCCCACTTTGAACTGTTGCGCCAGCACATGCTGCCGTTGCTGGCCGACCGTGCGGGCGACGCGCTGGCTGGTCAGGCGCTCAGTGCAGGCGGCCCTCCGGCTGCCACGCTGCAAGGCCCCTGGCAGCAAGAATTGCTCAGCTTGCTGGCGGCCGATGATGCGCAGGCGCTTGATTGCTTCAGTGAATATCGCCGGCAATGGCAGCAGTTATTGCCGGATCGCTGGCCGCAACTGGCCGCGGCGATTGAAAATTTTGATTTTCCGGCAGCGCTGGTTTTATTGCAGCAAGCCGGGCTGCCGCGGGCGCAGCAACCGCAGCCTTCTTAGTTTTACCCTGCGGGCAAACCGTTCGGCGAACAGCCAGCCAAAAGTCCGGCAACCAGTCCGGCAAAACGTCAGGCAAACAGGAGAGATGCCAAATGGATGAGTTGTTAAAAGCAAAACCTGTGGTGCTGGTGGTCGATGACACCGCCGACAATCTGATGCTGATGAACAATCTGCTCAAAGACTTGTACAAAGTCAAAGTTGCCAACAGCGGCGAGCGGGCCTTGCAGATTGTGGCCGCGGCCGAGCCGCCGGACCTGATCCTGCTTGATATCATGATGCCGGGTATGGACGGTTTTGAAGTTTGCCGTACTCTCAAAGCCAATCCGGACAGCGCCGCCATTCCGGTGATTTTTCTGACGGCCAAAGTGGCGGTCGAAGACGAGGAGCTGGGCTTTTCGCTGGGGGCGGTCGACTTTATCAGTAAACCCATCAGCCCGCCGGTGTTGCTGGCGCGGGTCAAAACCCAGCTGGCAATGAAAAGCCATGTCGACTTTTTGCGGGACAATAATGCCTTTTTGCAAGCCGAAGTGGAAAAACGTACCCGCGACATTATGGCGATTCAGGATGTGACCATTCTGGCGATGGCGTCGCTGGCCGAGACCCGCGATTCAGACACCGGCAATCATATCCGGCGCACCCAGCATTATGTGCGGCTGTTGGCAAAACAGCTGCAGACCCAACCGAAGTTTGCGCCGCTTTTAAGCGATGAAACCATTGAATTGTTATATAAATCAGCGCCTTTGCATGATATCGGCAAAGTAGGCATTCCGGATCGTATCCTGCTCAAACCGGGTAAGTTTGAAGGCAATGAATTCGACATCATGAAAACCCACACCACGCTGGGCTGGAATGCCATTACCTATGCCGAAAATGCGCTGGGGGCGCCGGTGGCTTTTTTGCGCCTTGCCAAAGAGATTGCGCTTTATCATCAGGAAAAATGGGATGGCAGTGGTTACCCGGAAGGGCTGCGCGGCGAGGAAATTCCTTTGTCGGCCCGGCTGATGGCGCTGGCCGATGTTTACGATGCGCTGATTAGCCGGCGGATCTACAAAGAGGGCATGTCGCACGACAAGGCCCGCACTATTATTTTGCAGGGCGCCGGCAGCCATTTCGACCCGGATATTGTCGCGGCTTTTGTCGCGGTCGAGCAGGGTTTTATTGAGATAGCCCGCCGTTATGCTGACAGCGATGCCGATTTACAGGCCAAAGCGGCGCAGCTGGAACAGTTTGCCAGCCAGCGCTGAGCTTCGGATTCAGTCCGCAATTTTGTCGGCAAAAATGCGTTGCATCGTGCCGTCTTTTTTCATATCGAGCAGTGCGGCGCGGATGCGCTGCTCCAGCGCCGGGTCCTGCAGCTGGCGGGACAGCCCGATGTAGACATCCTGCGGCACTATGTCGTCGCTGTGAAACTTCACTTCCCTTACCTGACTGGCCAGTTCCGGCTGTTGGCTGAACAGCTGCCGGACCTGGGTGGGAGGCAACAATGCGCCATCGACCCGACGTCGCGCCACCATTTGCAGCGCTGTCAGGGTTGAACTCACTTGCTGTTTTTGCTGGTCAGGCACAGTGCTGATGAATTGTTGGATGGCTGGATGCAGGCCGAGGTTACGCACAGTGACCAGGCTCAGATGGCTCAGCTGCGTCAGCTGACTGATGGGCCGAACATCATGAGCCGCCAGATATAAGCGGTCGGGATGGCGACTGGCAAAGCGGATCAGCGTCAGCTGCCGTGCTTGCCTGGCGGAATACAACAGATTGGTCATCACATCCATTTCGCCGTCAGCCAGTTGCTTCAGGCAGCGGCTGGATGGCGTTTTACCCAGAATGTGCAGCCGAAAATCGGCCCGGCGCGCCAGTTCCTGCATCATGTCCACCGAAGGGCCGACCGGCTGACGATTGTTGCCATGAAATTCATGAAAACCGGGGAAATGGTCAAGACACCAGCGCAGTACTGGTTGCGCCATCAGAGGCGCCGCAAACAGGCTCGTCAGCAAAGCCACCGCTATAGCGGGCCAAATTCCTTTTTTCATGCGATTGCCACTGCCTCAAGCACAAGCCGACAGGGTAACACTGAAGTGCAAAGACGACAAAGACGACAAAGAAGTGCAGCGACAACAAAGCGCATCTACGACGCCGGATGATAGCCAGATGGCTGTTATTGGTTTGGCACCAAAGCGGGCCTGGTAAGGCGAACACAAGGCATACGCATTTTTTCATTCGACTCCCGTCAGGCAAGGCTTTGGGATATTTGGCTTGACCTTGTAGTGACTTCAGGCTTTTTACTGGAGGCCAGCGTTGCCAAAACACAGTCAGCAGATGTTATCCGGAGGTTTTATGTCGCAGCCGCAACCACAGTCGCAACAGCAGCCGCAACCGCAGCGTCTTTTTCGCTCGGATGCCTGGCAGCAGGCGCTGCAACAGGCCTGGCAGGACGCCCGCAGCGCTTATCAGCAGCAGGATTATCAGCAGTGCCTGCGCCAGCTGGAACTGGTGCATATTCTGGGGCAGCAACAGTTCTGGCCACATCTGCACAGCCATTGGTGGATGCTGAAAGCCGGCTGGCGGTTAAAAGACTGGCGCGAAGTGCGTGGCCAGTGGCTGCGTTTGTTGCTGACGCCGCTTGGGCATCTGAGCGGCCGGCTGCCGCTTGGCAACAATGGCCGGGCCCGCGTGCATCCGCTGCAACCGCAGCCGTTACCGGCTGAGTTGCTGGCGAAACTGCAGGCTGCGGCGAAAAGACATTAACGGCGGCTGGCGTGTGCGTGGATTGGCTGGCCGGTTATTTGGCTGCCGGCGCAGCCGGCTGCGACTGGGGCCGGTTTTGTTTGCTCAGCCTTTTCGCCTGATACATCCGCTGATCGGCGATTTCCAGCAGCTCAGTGGCGTCTTCTGCGTCGGTCGGACAGATAGCGATGCCAAAGCTGGCGTTGACCGGTAACGGTGCTTTGCTGCGTGCTGAGCACTGTTCAAGACCGCGCTGCAGCCTGGCAATGACCTGACTGACATAAGAGGTATCGCGGATGCTGTTCAGCAACACGACAAACTCGTCACCACCTATTCTGGCCAGGGTGTCTTCCGGCCGCAGTTCTTGCTGCAGTTGCTGCCCAATGTCGATCAACAATTGATCGCCGGCGGCGTGGCCGGCTGTATCATTGAGCGCTTTAAAGTTATTCAGATCAAAATAGCAGACCGCAATGTGTTCGCCGGAGCGCTTGGCAATGCTGAGCAACATCTGCAGCCGTTCCTGCATCAGCCGGCGGTTCGCCAGCCCGGTCAGCGGATCGCGGTTGATCTGTTCAAGGGCATTTTTTTGTCGCTCAATCAGCAGCGAGATGTCGCTGAACACACCGATATAGTGAGTGGTTTGTTGCTGGCTGTTTTTCAGCGCGTCGATGGTCAGCAATTCCGGATAGGCTTCGCCGTTTTTGCGCCGGTTCCAGACCTCACCCTGCCAGTGGCCGTCTCTTAACAATGTTTGCCAGAGCTGCTGATAAAATTCGCGCCCTTGCATGCCGGACGACAACACCGACGGGTTGCGACCTGTCACTTCCGCCGCACTATAGCCGGTGATCGCCACAAAAGCCGGATTTACTTCCAGTATCCGAACCTGAGCGTCGGTGCTCATCACACCTTGCTGAGTGGCGGCATACACCGTCGACAGCAACTTCATTTGTTCTTCATGTTGTACTTTTGCGGTAACATCCCGCAGGTAGCCATTCCAGATAATGCTGCCATCCGGCATTTTTTTCGGAGTGGCGCTGCCTTCTACCCAGATCACGCCATTGATTGGATGATTGACCCGATACAGATCGTGCCACTGCTGCAGGCTCTCGGCTGACAGCGAGATATTCTGGACGACTCTGGGTTTGTCTTCCGGATGCAGCACTTCCATCACGGCGCTGGCGTCGTGCTGGATTTGTTCCGGACTGAAACCATAGACCTTCATGACCTGGCTGGAAGCGTAAGGGAAAGAGGCGTGTCCCTTCGGGTCCAGCCGGTACTGATAGACAAAACCTGGCAGGTTTTCTGTCAGCAGTTGCAGCCGCTCCCGCACCAGATTGTTTTCATGCTCTTTGTGCCAAAGCTCCGTAATATCGATTTGAGCCCCAAACATCCATTCAGGCTGCTGCCGGGCATCGCGCAGCAACACCTGACCACAATCGAGTACTTTAATCCAGTGCCCGCTTTTGTGTTGCAGTCGCAGATCACAGCGATACTGGGCAGTCTGGCCGGCCAGATAGTGTTGCAGTGCCAGATGGGCACGGGCCAGATCGTCCGGATGCACAAATTGCTGACGGGTTTGCGCGGACAGAGGTTGCAGCTCAGCCAGGGTGTACCCGATCGCCTGCGCCCAGGCGTCATTGACGATGGTTTCGCCGGTTTTAACGTTGCAAATCCAGGTCCCGATGTTGGCCCCCCGAATTACCGCTTCAGGCACTGACATGCCGCTTTCTTGCAGAAAACTATCCAAAATTTCTTTATGATTCATGCGATTAATCTGACCGAATTGGGAGGTTAAGACTAGCCTGTTCTGTCCTTTTTTGCATGGATTAATTCGCAGTGTACCCGCAGACATGACCTTCAGATGAATTAGCATCACCCGCCTTGCCTATTCAGGGTTCTGCTCCTAATCTTGCAAAACAGGTACGGAAGGCCGGTAAAAATGGACGATTTGATTGCGCTTAAAGCTGCCGCTTTTGATGGTTTGTTACAGCAGCAGCCTACTGGAATTGCGATACTTAACAAAGACTTACGGTACTTGTCTATCAATCAGCGGCTGGCTGATTTTAATGGGCTCACCGTGGCAGAACATCTGGGGCGCAGTGTGGCCGAAGTCTTGCCTCAGCTTTATCCGCAACTGGCGTTATTGCTGGACAAAACCTTGCAAACTGGCGAGCCACAGTTGAACTTCTCGCTGGGGCCGCTGCAGGGTGCGCAACACTGGCATGGTTCCTATATCCCGTTGGTTGATGCCGCATCGCAGGTCCAGGGCATTCTGGTGCTGGCGGTCAATGAAACCGTCGAGCAACAGATGCAGCGTCAGCGGCAGCTTGATCTGCAACGCAACAAACAGGTGCTGAATCATCTGTTTGCTTTTGCCGGTGTGCTGGACCCTTCGGGGATTTTGCTCGATGCCAATAATCCGCCGCTGGAGCAGGCCGGGCTGACGCTGAACGATGTGCTGCACAAGCCGTTCTGGCAATGTTACTGGTGGAGCCATGATCCGCAGGTGGCTGACCAAATCCGAACTGCCATTGAACTGGCCAGGCAAGGCAGGACCAGCCGTTTCGACACCACTGCGCTGATGAAGCACGGGGTGATCGATATCGACTTTATGCTGGCACCTATGTATGACGAACTGGGCCAGCTGCTGTATCTGATCCCGTCCGGTATTGAAATCACAGAACGGAAAAAGTCTCAGCGCGGTCTGGCGGACAGTGAACTGAGATTCAGGCGGGTGTTTGACAGTACGGCTGATGGCCTGATTTCAGTTGACCGCCAGGGCCACATCACGCTGGCCAATGCGCGGGCACAGGAGATGTTTGGCTACAGCCAGGAAGAAATGGTTGGGCAGTCCATCGAGATTCTGGTGCCGGCTGACCAGACGCAGGCGCACAGGCATCACCGGCAACACTATTTACAGGCCCCGCAGACCCGGCCGATGGCGCAGCGCCAGCAATTGTTTGCCCGGCGCAAGAATGGCAGCCTGTTCCCGGTTGAAATCGGCCTGACTTATTTGAAAGACGACCCGGTGGTGTCCGTGGTGGCGACCGTGACCGATGTCACGCTGGCACGGGAAATTCAGCAAAGCCTGCAAAGTTCGGTACAGGAAAAAACCAATCTGCTTGGCGAGCGCACTGCGTTGCTGAACGAAGTGCATCACCGGGTGAAAAACAACCTGCAGGTGATTTCCAGCCTGCTGAATCTGCAGGCCCGCAAAGCGACGGCAGAAACCAGCCAGGCGCTGACCATCAGCCAGCTGCGGGTACGGACTATGGCGCTGACCCACCAGTTGTTGTACGAAAACAAAAACTTCAGCTCAGTGCCATTCGCCAGTTATCTGACCCAGCTGTGCCATTTATTGGGCAGCAGCCTGATCAATAACCCCAAAATCAGGTTCGATTTTCCCGGGCTGGAGCAAGATTTGGTGTTGAGCCTTGAACGCACCATTCCCTGCGGACTGCTGGTCAATGAAATTATCACCAACAGCCTCAAGCATGCCTTTCCGAATGGCCGCGAAGGCGTGATCAGTTTGTCTGTCCGTCGCAGCAACACTCATGAATGTGAGCTGGTGATCGCCGACAATGGCATTGGCCTGCCTGCCGATATTGAACCGGGGCAGGGGGATTCGATGGGAATGCAGCTGATCCCGGCTTTTGTGGCGCAGCTCAATGCCCGTTATGAACTGCAGCGCCAGTCCGGGACCCGCTATCAGTTCTGGTTTACCCTGGAGTAAAACGACATGCTGCAAAACAAAATCATGATCGTCGAGGATGAATTTGTGGTGTCACTGGATTTGCGCCATATGCTGGAAGATCTCGGCCATCAGGTGGTCGCGACGGTGGCCCGAGGGGAGGAAGTGCTGGCCACGGCGATCCAGAAAAAACCAGATCTGGTGTTGATGGACATTCAGCTGGCTGGTGAGATGAAAGGGACAGATGCAGCGGTACAACTGACACAGCGGATGGATGTGCCGGTGATTTTTCTGACGGCTTTTTGCGAGGAGTCGGTACTCAAAGAAGCGGAAAAAAGTTGTCCGTATGGCTACCTGATTAAGCCGTTTGATCGGCGTGAGCTGGCCGCCACCATTCGGATGGCTGGGGTGAAATTCTGCTCTGAACAAAACTGCCGGCGCTCAGAACTGCGCTTGCGGCTGGCGATGCAGGCGGCGCAGCTCAGTTACTGGGAGCTGGATCCACAGCAGGACACGCTGATGCTGCACGGAGATGTCAGTGAGCGGGTGGATGCAGAAGCTGACGGCGGGCAAAATCAGTTGCTCAGTTTGTTGGCTGACACTGAGCAAAGTCGTTTGCTGCGACTGTTACGGCAAAACCAGCGCTTTGTTGGTATTTTTGCGGCGTCGGACAGCGATGCTTATCTGGAAATTCATGCGCAGTGGCAAACTTTCAGCGAGCGGACGGGCTGGATTGGCGTCCTGTCGGATGCCAGCGACCGGCAGAAAAAAGAACTGCAGCTGCGCCAGTCGCAGGCGGTGTTTGATACCACCGCAGAAGCCATTCTGCTGCTGGATGAAGACGGGAAAATTTATCAGGCGAACCCTGCATTCAGCCGCATCTGCGGTTATCCGGTGGCGCAGGTGTTGGGACGTAAACCGGATGAATTTTTATATGAAGACCATCCATTGTCCCCCGTGACCGCCAGATTGCATGAGCTGTCGGCCAGTCACTGGAGCGGTGAAGTCTGTTGCCGCAAAGCAGACGGCAGCAGCTTTCCGGTCTGGCAGCATATCTGCCGGGTCCGTTCGCCGATGAAAAAGCGGGGCTCTCAGCATTTTGTGCTGATGTTCTCCGATATCAGCGCTTTACGCCGGGCGGAAGAGCATCTGATGACGCTGGTGCATCATGATCATCTGACCGGCCTTGGCAACCGGCGCAAACTGGAAAAAGTGTTGCAGACTGAGTTGCAGCGGGCGCAACGCAATCAGGCGATGCTGGGGCTGATTTATCTGGATTTAGATGGTTTTAAACTGGTCAATGACACGCTGGGTCATCATGTCGGCGATCTGTTGCTGCAGCAGGTCGCCAACCGGGTGCAGAGCCTGACGCGGGCTGGTGATGTGGCGGTCAGGGTGGGCGGCGATGAATTTGTGCTGGTAACACCGGATATCAAAGGTCCGGCCGATTGCCTCAGTATTGCCGACAAATTGTTGTCCGCTATCGTGGCAGACATTCAGATTGGCGACAATCAGGTCAGTATTTCTGCCAGTATCGGCATTGCGTTATATCCCGGGGATGCCGGTTCAGTGACCGATTTGCTCAAATGTGCCGATTTGGCGATGTTTGCCGCCAAAGACGCCGGCCGCAATCGCTATGCGTTTTTTAATCCGGAGTTGTCAGAAAAAGCTCATTTGCGGGTCCGGCTGGAACGCGATCTGCGCCAGGCCCTGGTGGGTGGCAGTGCGCAGCTGATGTTGTATTTTCAGCCGATTTTCGCCGCTGACAGTGCCTGCATCGTTGGGCTTGAAGCGCTGATGCGCTGGCAACACCCGGAATTGGGTTGGATCTCGCCGGAACGTTTTATCCGGGTGGCAGAGCAATCCAATCTGATCCAGGAACTGGGTGACTGGTTGTGTAAGCAGGCGGCAGCCCTGTTACCGGTCATTTTGCAGTGTGTCGGTGCACATTGTTACCTTGCACTGAATTTGTCGGTGCGCCAGTTCGATGACTTGCAACTGTTCGAAAGATTGCAGGGGCATTTCGCCGGGCTGCAACTGTGGTCACATCTGCAGTTTGAACTGACCGAAACGGCATTTACTCAGTCAGAGAAACTGGAAAGTACCCTGCGAAAATTGCGTGAGCTGGGCGCCACTGTGGCGCTGGATGATTTTGGGACCGGCTATTCGTCGCTGAGCCGGCTGAAAGAGCTGCCGCTGGATTGCCTGAAGATAGATCGTTCTTTTGTGATGCACATGACACACGATGCACGCAGTCAGTCAATCGTGCAGGCGGTCTGCGCGCTTGGCAAAGCACTTAATTTAACTTTGGTGGCGGAAGGTGTGGAAACTGCAGAGCAGTATGCTCTGCTGCAGCGCATGGGCTGCGACCGGATCCAGGGGTATTTGCTGGCCAAACCGATGCCCCTGCAACAGATACAGCTGTTTGTGCAGCAAAGACCCAGTCAGTAGTCCGGACGGAACCGGCCGCTGCGCAGGCTACAGAAAGACATCTGTGATCACGTCGGCAATCACCTGGGTGGCAATGGCGACCAGTACCAAATCAGTACCACAGACCTGCCATTCATAACCGGTATGTTGCGGCAACTGGGCGACAAAAGCCGGTTGCAGCTGTTTGCGGGCGATGCCGGGCGGTAATGGTTTGCCTCGCGCCAGTTGTTTGCGGATCCCTGGCGGCAGGCTCTGATAGCCCGTTAACTGATGGCTGAGCGCCAGTTCGCGTGCCTGGCTGACTGAGATGCCGCCACTGGTAAGGGTCAGCGCCACGCCGGCGCTGCTGACAGCCAGAGCAGCCGTGGTGGCTTCAGCGGATCTATGGTCGGACTTGCCGCCTTTGTCATGTTTACTTGCCATTTTATGCGCTTTGTCGGCACCTTTACCGGCTTTCTCGCTGCCCTGACCCGGTGCGGCCAACAGACTATGACTGAGCGCCAGCACAAGCGTCATCAGTGGAAAATAATGGATCTTCTTCATGGGATTGTCCTCTGCTTGGATGGAGTCAGCATGCTGAAGCTTATCTGAAAATTTACTGAATTAGCATTTTGTATTTCCAGTTACAAAAAGTAACGATTGTAGCAATGCTACTTGCGCACCCCATGTAGTTCTGACATGTTTAAGCAAGTTCTGATGCAAGCTGACTGCGATGAACCAACATAAATCAACGATAAATGTCAGCATCCAACATCCAGTAAAGCAGTAACACGCAGGAACATTTCAACTATGCAAACAATGATGAAAATAGCGCCGCTCGCTATCGCTGTGGCTTCTTCTTTAACTTTCTCCACAACTGCGCAGGCAGAGCGGGTGATCCTTCAGGTTGATAATCTGAACAAAGGCATCGTCACCGCCATCACCAAACAAAGCGGTGGTGTGGTCAAAGTGGACGCCGACGGTTTTGTCGCCGTCGAATTTGAAGGCAAGACCTTCGAAGAACTGAAAGGCATTTTTAATAACCCGCATATCAGGCTGATTGAACAGGACCAGATCCGCAAGCCAATGGCGCTGTTTAACGACACCAACGGTAACCCGATGTCGGTACAGGTCACGCCTTACGCAGTGTTTCAGTCGCAGGCCAATCAGGTCAGTTTTAACTTGGGTGCGGCGCCAAAAGTCTGTGTGATTGACTCGGGGCTGGATGATTCCAATACCGATTTTAACTGGGGCTCTATCACTGGCGATAACGATGCCGGTACTGGTAACTGGTACGATCATGGCGGCCCGCATGGCACTCATGTCGCCGGTACTATCGGGGCGGCCAACAATGGTTATGGCGTAGTCGGCATGGCACCGGGCGTGCCGATGCATATTATCAAAGTCTTTAATGAAGCAGGCTGGGGCTACTCTTCCACGCTGGCGCAAGCCGCGCAGAAATGTGGTGCCGCCGGCGCGAAAATTATCAGCATGAGCTTAGGAGGTGGCGGTTCCAGCACCACGGAATCCAACGCTTTCCAGAACTTCGTCAATGCCGGTGGTCTGGTGGTGGCGGCCGCAGGTAATGATGGTAATAACGTCCGCTCATACCCGGCCGGTTATCCGTCGGTGATGATGGTGGGCGCCAATGACAACAACAACCAAATCGCCGACTTTTCGCAGTTCCCGAGTTGCACCAGCCAGGGCAAAACCGACGAAAACATCTGTGTCGAAGTGACTGCCGGCGGTGTGGATACCTTGTCAACTTATCCGGCCGGTATGGCAACCAATGCGTCGTTGTCGACCAATCTGGGCGCTTTTGCTTCGTCGTCGATGGAGAACACCGGCAATGCCAGTGCGCCAACCTTTTTTATGGGCACTGCGGAAAGCACCAACAGCAATGCGGCCGGTAAAATCTGCTTAATCGACCGCGGCGTGATCTCCTTCCACGATAAAGTGCGCAATTGCCAGCTGTCGGGCGGGGTCGGCGCGGTCATCATCAATAACGTCGCCGGTATGTTGTACGCCACTTTGGGCGACACCAACAGCACCAGCATTCCGGCGGTCGGCGCAGCATTGGAAGACCGCAGCCAGCTGCTGGCTTCCAGCAGCGCGACTATCAGCATCGGCAGCAGCGATTATGGCCTGATGAGCGGCACCTCGATGGCAACACCGGCGGTGTCCGGCGTTGCTGCGCTGGTCTGGTCTAATCATCCGTCCTGTACCGGAGCCCAGATCCGCAGTGCGCTCAAAGCAACCGCCAAGGATGCCGGCGCAGCGGGGAAAGATGTCTACTTCGGCTATGGCATAGTGCAGGCCAAAGCGGCCAACGACTATCTGCTGCAAAACGGCTGTGGCGGTGGCACACCGACCGGCATCAGCCTGACCGTTACCGCCAGAACTCAGGGCAAAAACCGCTATGCTGATCTGAACTGGGCCAATGCGACCACCAGCAATATCGACATCTACCGCAATGGCAGCAAGATTGTCACCACGGCCAATGATGGCGCTCATACCGACAGTCCGGCCGCCAAAGGCACTTACCGCTACAAAGTCTGTAACGGTGGCAGCACTACGGCTTGCTCTGCCGAGAAATCGGTCACTTTCAACAAGTAAGATTTTCACAGGCAATATCAACAAAGACCGGCTTGCCGGTCTGTCAGCAGCAACCGGGCCTTGTCGCCCGGTTTTTTATTCGCACCATCCATGGCGCTCACCCTCTTTGCCGGCGCTGCGCCAACGCTGTGCGTTGTTAAAAACTGCTCCTGCAGTTTTTATTGCTGGCTTGCTGTTGCCGAGCGGCTGCTGAGCTTTGCGTGGCTGCCGTTTGAGTGTCTGGTGTTAACCCGGTGACTTTCGTAAAGTAAGCCTTTATCGAAGACAGCAAGGAGCGTGCGGATGTCTGCTCACGACACTTTATTGCAGCAAATACAACAACGTTTCAACCGCAATCCGGCGCGTCATCCCGGCATTGCCTGGCCTGAAGTGGAGGCCCGCTTGCTGGCGGCGCCGGACAAACTGGCAGCGCTGGACTGGCTGGAACAAACAGGCGGCGAGCCTGATCTGCTGCTGTTTGATGCCGACACCGACACAGGCACCGGCACAGGCATAGGCACCGGCACAGCTGCCGCCCGTTATGCTTATGTCGATTGCGCCGCAGAAAGCCCGAAAGGCCGGCGCAGCCTCTGTTATGACGAACCGGCGCGGCTGGAACGTAAAGAGCATCCGCCGGAGCACAGCGCACTGGGGCTGGCGGCACAGCATGGCGTCAGCCTGCTGACACCGGCGCAATATCAGCAATTACAGCAGTTCGGCCACTTTGACTTAAAAACATCCAGCTGGCTGCAAACGCCCGCACAGATGCGCGCACTCGGCGGCGCTTTGTTTGGCGACCGCCGTTATGGCCGGGTGTTTTTGTATCACAATGGCGCGCAGTCCTATTATGCCGTGCGCGGTTTTCGCGCCTTATGCTGGCTTTGACGTCGGCCAAACGGCCTGCTGACATAAAAATGTCATAAATGCGCCTTTATAATGGGCCGATTTGCCGTCTTAAGTGACTTGCTGATGGTGACTTGCTGATGGTGATTGGCTTAAGAGGGCTTGCCTGAAATGGCAGCTGTGCAGCCTGGAGCATCGTCAGCGCCGGCTTGTCGCTGCAAGGCTGGTTTGTCGCTGCAACGCAGGCTGGCGGCCCGCAGAGCAGTGTGCCGGGTACTGCAACACAGCTCTTGAGCAAAACACTGCCATAAAGCACTTTAACAAAGTGTTGCCGCGAAGCGCCCGGGCAGGCCAACACAACGGAGTACAGATGCAGCAACCCGCTGTCTGGCAGCTTTTTCTGATTTTCCTGCGCCTCGGCCTGACCTCTTTTGGCGGCCCGGTGGCGCATATCGGCTATTTCCGCCAGGAATTTGTTGAGCGCAGGCGTTGGCTCAGTGATCAGCAATATCTGGATGTAGTGGCGCTGTGTCAGTTTTTGCCGGGGCCCGCCAGCAGTCAGGTCGGCATGGCGATTGGACTGTACCGTGGTCATTATGCCGGCGCGCTGGTCGCCTGGCTGGGTTTTACCTTGCCGTCGGCGGCGCTGCTGAGCGCACTGGCGCTGGGGCTCAGCAAGTATCCACAATTGCTGTCAGCCGGTTTGCTGCATGGCCTCAAACTGGTGGCGGTTGCCGTGGTGATCCAGGCCGTCTGGGGCATGAGCAAAGCGTTGGGCTTTGACCGTAACCGGTTGCTGATCATGGCCAGTGCGACGCTTTTTCTGACGCTGGGCCCGGCGTTCTGGCCGGCGCTGGCAGGTGTCAGCGGGCAGCTGAGTGTGTTGCTTGGCGGGGCTTTATGCGGCGCTTTGTTGCTGCGGCCGGGGGCTACTGCCGCTTGCTCTGGCCCGGCGCTGGTGCAAATCTCCTCGCGGGCAGCGCTTGGCTTTTTACTGGCTTTTGTGGCAGGGCTGTTGCTGCTGCCGTGGCTTGCAGCAACGAGTGGTTCCCCGGTGCTGGCGCTGGTGGACAGTTTTTATCGCAGCGGCGCGCTGGTGTTTGGCGGCGGCCATGTCGTGTTGCCGCTGCTGGAAGCCGAAGTGGTCGGCCAGGGCGCGCTCAGCGCCGACACTTTTATGGCCGGTTACGGCGCCACCCAGGCCGTGCCGGGGCCAATGTTCAGTTTCGCCGCTTTTGTTGGCGCGGCGATGCAAACTGGGCCCGGTGGTGTCGCTGGCGCCAGTCTGGCGCTGCTGGCCATCTTTTTGCCGTCCTTTTTGATCCTGGCCGCAGCCTTACCGTTCTGGCAGCGGCTGCGCACACTGCCGCTCGCAGTCTCAATGCTGGCTGGCGTGAACAGTGCGGTGGTGGGCTTGTTACTGGCGGTGCTGTACGACCCCATCTGGACTCAGACCGTTCATCAGCTTTCTGATGTTGGCGCAGTCCTGCTGGCATATCTGGCGCTGCAATACGGCAGATGCCCACCCTGGCTTGCCGTGGTGCTGGGCGGTGCGCTGGGGGCTTGGTTCGACGGCGGCTTTGGCTGGCGTTGACAGGGTAGCTGACAGCGCCATAGGCGGCGCAGTGGCAGAGCAGTTGGTTGCGCAGTGGGCAGTGCTTTAGCAAGAGCAGTCGACAGCGCAGCGACCATCCGCCGGCCAGCGTACACCAATAACGGCCCGCACTTTTCGCAGCGCAGGCCGCTGGTTCGCCTCAGCGCATCGTGACAAACTCCTCGGCGCTGGTCGGGTGTATCGCCACGCAGTTATCAAAATCGGCTTTGGTGGCGCCCATTTTGATGGCGACGGCAAAGCCTTGCAGCATTTCGTCGGCAGCAAAGCCAATCACATGCAGGCCGACAATTTTCTGATTGGGGCCGGCGCAGACCAGCTTCATGCGGGTCGGTTCGCGGTGCGACGTCAAAGCCCGGTACATGGCGGTAAATTCGCTGTTGTAGACCTTGATGGCATCATCGCCATATTGCGCGCGCGCCTGCGCCTCTGTCAGGCCGATAGTGCCAATCGGCGGGTGCGAAAACACCACGGTTGGCACTAAGTCGTAGTTCAGGTGTTCGTCGGTTTTACCGTTAAACAAGCGCTCGGACAAACGCCGGCCGGCTGCGACAGCGACCGGCGTCAGCGCAACGCGGCCTGTGACATCGCCGATGGCATAAATGCCGGGCACATTGGTGTTCTGGTAAGCATCGGTCGGAATAAAACCGGCCTCGTCAGTGGCCACCCCGGCTGCTGCCAGGTTGAGGTTCTGGCTATTTGGCTGGCGGCCAATCGCCCAAATCAGACAATCCACCTGCAGCGTCTGGCCGCCCGACAGGCTCAGCAGCAAAGAGCCATCCGCTTCTTTGCTGACGCGGCTGACTTCAGTGTGCGGATGCACCGCAATGCCATTGTGCTGCATCAGCTGATGCAGGCTGTCGCTCAGCATCGCATCAAAGCTGCGCAGCGCTTTGTCGTGACGCACCAGTAAATGCGTTTCGCTGCCAAGCGCCTGCAACACGCCGGCGATTTCCACCGCGATATAACCGGCGCCGACCACCGCCACACGCTTGGGGCAATGGTCTAAAGCGAAAAAGCCGTCGCTGTCGATGCCAAGCTCGCTGCCCGGAATGGCCGGCCAGGCCGGCACACCGCCAGTGGCGATGCTGATATGGTCAGCGCTGTAACGCACCCCGTCGACTTCGAGGGTATTTTTATCAATAAAACGGGCATGGCCTTTGAGCACCGTCACCTGATTTTTGCCAAGCACCCGCTCGTAAGAGGCATGAATGCGGCTGATGTAAGCTTCGCGGCTTTGCAGCAGCCGGCCCCAGTCGAGCGGCGGCGCTTCGACGGCGTAGCCATAATCCGGCGCCAGTTTCAGTGCATCGGCGATTTGTCCGGCAAACCACATGGCCTTTTTCGGCACACAACCGACATTGACACAAGTACCGCCCAGCACTTTGGCTTCAACGATGGCACATTTTTTCCCGTAACTGGCGGCGCGGTTGGCGCTGGCAATGCCGCCACTGCCGCCACCGATGGCGATGTAATCAAAATGCTCGGTCATAAGGCTTCCTGGAAAGTGAAAAGGACAGGGCTCACAGCGGTGCAGCGGGCCGGACGCATCCAGCCGTTATAGGGGCAGGTACCGCAAAATACAAGCAATTGGCGGCTGGCGGCGGAAATTCTGTCGCCGAAAACTTTGTGCATTAACAGGCACCTGACAGAAAACTGGACAAATCGCTGCGACTTTTGTCTCAGATTGGGTTGACCGCACCGGCAAATCGGGCTAAAAAGCCGGCTCCGACAATCCGGATACCGGCGTTGCAACCTTCTGTGCAACCGGCAGTCTGAGTTGTTTTTCAGCCGGAGCCTTTTTGATGTATGAACTTTTAGTCGCTATCTGGCAGCAGGATTATCAGGTACTTGCGTCGCATCACGCGGTGGGCTTACTGGTGTTTTGCCTGGCGCTGATCTTGTTTCTCGAATCTGCTTTTGTGTTTTTGCCACTGCCGGGCGACAGTTTGGTGTTGTTATCCGGCGGTTTGGTGGCCAGTGGTGTCTTTGGTTATGAAGTCACGCTGTTGTATCTGCCGCTGGCCGCGGCGCTTGGCACTATGATTGCCTATTGGCAGGGTTATGCGCTGGCGCACACCCGCTTTATGGTCCACATCGAACGCATGGTGCCGCCAAACAGCTTGCCGCGGGCGCATGATTTGCTGGAACGCCATGGTTTTATGGCGATGTTTTCCTCCCGTTTTGTGCCTTTTGTCCGCGTGTTGACGCCGATGCTGATGGGCATGACCAATATGTCACTGCCCAAAGTGGCGCTGATTAGTTTTGTCAGTGCTTTTTGCTGGACTTTGTCGCTGAGTCTGTTCAGCGCCATGCTGATGAAAGTGCCACAGTTGCAGCAATATCATCATTTGCTGGCGCAAAGCCTGCTGATTATCTCGGCGGTGTTATTTGTACTGGCGGTGGTTGCGGTGTTGTACCGCTGGTTACGCCACAGTAAATCGCCGCAAAAAGGCGACTGACGCTGATAAAAAAGCCCCCGTGCAGGCGGGGGCTGACATCACAGCGCCGGCTGGCGGGCCTTCATGCCGCTGTGAACCCTCTGACCATAGCCCGAACCGCGCACTTCTGTCCCCAATCTCCATTCTTTATCAGCGATTTATCAGATTGTCGTAAAGCCCCGACGCTGGTGGCGACAACCAGGATATGTCATTGATCAAACGCATGTTATTTGCCCATTCGTCACGTTGGTGCATTGCTGTCGCCAAAGACTGTTGTAAGATACTGTATAGTAATCCAGTGTTTAGCGGATTTGCTGCGACAGCGGCAATCACAGAGGGCAGCTGTGCCATGACAGAATCTTTATCTTTCTGGGCCAACACCGCGTGGGGATGGCCGGCGGGGCTTGGGCTGGCGTTGGCGCTCACCGGCTGGTTGTGGTGGCAACGCCAGCAGCTGTTGCTGGCACAGGCGCGGCTGCAGGCACAGCTGGAACATCAGCTCAGCACCCTCAATGACAGCCGGATGCAGCTGCAACAGCAGCAGGATGACAACAAAGCGCAGCAGCAGGATTATCTGCGCCTGAAAGAAAAACACGACCGGCTGCAGGTGCTGCTCAGTGAAAAACAACAGCAGTTCAGCCAGCAAATGGCGTTGTTGCAGGACAGCAAAGCCCAGCTGAAACAGGAATTTGAGAACCTCGCCAACCAGATTTTGCAGCAAAAAGGCGAGCTGTTTGCCCGCCAGAGCCAGCAAAGCCTGCTGCATTTATTGCAGCCGCTGCACAGTGAAATGAAAGGCTTTCGCGATAAAGTGGAAGCCATTCACAGCGAGGATTTAAAGCAGCGCAGCGAACTGAAAACCGAGCTGCTGAACCTGCAGCGGCTGAACAGCGCCATCACCGACCAGGCCGCACGCCTGACCAGCGCCTTGCAGGGCCAGAAAAAACTGCAGGGCAACTGGGGCGAGCTGATGCTGGAAAACGTGCTGGAAAACTCCGGTTTACGGGCTGGCATCGATTACCGGCGCGAAGTCAGTTTTCAGACCAGCGAAGGCCGGCGTCGGCCCGATGTCATTGTGGCCTTGCCGCAGCAAAAACATCTGGTGATTGACGCCAAAACGTCGCTGATGGCTTATACCCGCTATGTTAATGCTGAGGATGATACCGAAAGAGCTGAAGCGCTCAGGGCGCATTGTCAGGCGATTGGCGAGCGCATTCGCGAGCTGGCCGACAAACAGTATTTTCAGCTCGATGGCCTCAATTCACCGGAAGTGGTCTTTATGTTTGTGCCAATTGAGTCGGCTTATGTCGAAGCGCTGAAACAGGACCCGTTGTTGTACCAAAAAGCGCTGGAGCAAAATGTGCTGGTGACCACGCCCACTACGTTGCTGACCAGCCTGAACATAGTCCGGCAGTTATGGCGTTTTGAGCAACAAAATCAGCACAGCGCTGAACTGGCGCAGCGTGCCGAACGTTTCTACAGCAAACTGGCGGCATTTCTGGATTCGATGCAGGGCGTTGGCCGGCAATTGGATAAGGCGCGCGACAGTTATGACAAAGCGCTGGCGCAACTTTACAGCGGGAAAGGCAATCTGATTAAGCAGGCGGCCGAATTTCGTGATCTCGGTGTGGCGGTGCGCCAGCAGTTAGATCCGGAACTGGTGGAAAAAGCGCAGCTGGAGCTTGGTCAGTCTGGCGCAGAGCAACAGGAGCAGGATGGATGACAAATGCAGGGGGCTTTGCGTGGCAAGGCTGCAGCCGGGCCTGGGTGTGGCTGACGGCCTTGCTCTGGCTGGTCACTGGCAGCGCCTGGGCCGCGTATTTCAGACCGGCGACAGCGCAGACGCCGCCAACATCGCCAACACAGTCATCGCAAGCTCAGCCATCCAGCACAGACACCGCCACAACGCAGCCTTGCCAGCTGGTCGCCCATCTCAATGAAGCCAAAGAGCTGACCGACCAAGCCGGTCTGCAACTGCCACGCTGGTATGATTTGCATCACCGATTGCTGAAATTACTGACCGATCAGGCCGGCTGCCAGCTGACCGTGGTGGGCAGCCCCTGGCCCCGCAGCCTGACGTTGCTGCGCGACGGCCAAATCGACCTGATGCTGACGATGTCCTACACCACTGAGCGCGAACAATATGCCGATTTTATCGGCCCGCATTATCTGGAAGAAACCGTGCTGGTGCTGGATAACCAATACCTGCCGAAAGTGCGCCAGCTCAGCGATATTTTATTGCTGCCCGGCCAAATCGGTGTGCTGCGTGACGCCTGGTACGGTGAAGAATTTGCCCGTTTAAGCCAGGCGCCAGAGTTCAGGCCCTTTTTACAATACGCCACCAGCCTGACGCAAAAACTTAATATGCTGCAAAAGCAGCGGGTCATCGGCATGGTGGAAGATAAAACCCAATATCTGGAGTGGAGCCGCGCTTACCCTGAGCTGGCGGCGCGCTATAGTATCAGTCTGACGCTGTATGCGGCGCCGGTGTACATTGTTGCCAGCCGCAAAGGCGTGCCTTTCGCGCTGCGGGAGCGTTTAAAGCGCGCCTGGTTTGAGGTGTATGGCGGCAAAGAACATCAGGCCATTTTGCAGGAATTTGGCTGGCGGCTGCAGTAGCTGCGCCGGCCAGGCTGAACCGGGTTGGTGAATATGGTAAGCAACAGACAGGCAGACAAAGAAGCCCAGCAGCACGGCGGCAGCCGGCCGGTCAGCGAGCTGCGCCGTGTCATCTGGGTCGGTGGTGCGCTGGATAAATACAGTGGCCTGGTGCGCCAGCATGTGTTGCCGGGCCAGCATTATTTTCAGTGGTTTGAGCGCAAAGCGCTGTGTCGTTTTCTGCAGCAGTGTGCCGGTCAGCCGGTGCTGATCATCGCGCACAGTTATGGCGCCAGCACGGCGGCGGCAGTGATAGCGTCGGGTTACCGCGTCGATGAACTGGTGACCATAGATCCGGTCAGCTGGCGCAAACCCAATGGCGCCATGCTGCGCAAACATTGCCGGCACTGGCGTAATTATCTGGCGGGCGACCGCCGGCTTAATTTTGCCAATCTGGTCGCCCGCTGCGGCGGCTGGTGGCAGCACTGGCCCAAAGCTCATGCGCATCAGCACCTCGAACTGCCGGCCGACCATGCGCTGATTGTCGATGCGGTGCTCAATTCCTGGCGCACTGGCGTGACCACTCACGCCGCTGCCTGAACAACAGAGTGACCCGCCGGCAGCACGCCGGTTGCGACAGGCGCCGTCGCGGCAGATATGATGCGCCTTGCGCGGTGCAGAGCAGCTTTGGCAGAATCGCGGTTTGCTCAGCATTGCGGAGTGCATGCCTTGTCCGGAACCCCGTCTTCTTCCCCCAGTGATTTATTTGCCGGCCAGTGGCGTATGCTGGTGGCGATGTTTTTGTCCGGCACTATCGGCCTTTTTGTGGTCGAAAGCGGCCAGGATACCGCGACTGTGGTGCTGTATCGTTGTCTGCTCGGCGCCGTCGCTCTGCTGGCTTACCTCAGCTGGCAGCGCGGCTGGCAGCCGCTGAACCTGCGTCAGAGCAGTTATCTGCTGCTGGGCGGGCTGGCGCTGGTTGCCAACTGGTTCTGCCTGTTTGGCGCTTATCGTTACAGCTCGATTTCCATTGCCACGCTGGTGTATCACACCCAGCCGTTTTTCCTGTTGCTGCTGACCGCGCTTAGCAGCCGCCAGTGGCCGGCGCCGGTGAAATGGCTTTGGTTAGCGCTGGCATTTGGTG
>CBINNO010000017.1:0-37634 GCA_966252055.1 uncultured Rheinheimera sp.
ACCGTCCGGCTCCATACACCAACTTTGTTTACCGTCAGATCAATCTCAGGGAACATTCGCAGAATACCGGAAGACTCAACGGCCTCACGCACCGTCGCGTCCACAGGCACCGATACACTCAGCAGCGCCTGCCGTTGTGGCAGCGCGTAAGCGACTTCAACCAGAATAACGTCAGCCATGATTGACTCCGTAAACTTGCTTCGCTCTGTCGGTGAAAGCTTGCACCATGGCGCCGGTCAGTTCGGTAAATACCTTCCCAAAAGCGAACTCAACGAGTTTGCTGGTGAACTCAAATTCCAGCGTCAGGACCACCTTGCAGGCTTGTTCATTAAGCGGAATAAAACGCCAGCCCCCACGCAGAAACTTAAAAGGTCCGTCTACCAGCTCCATGCTGATTTGCTGACATGGCTCCAGGGTATTTCGGGTGGTGAAACTCTGCCGGATGCCGGCTTTACTGATGTCCAACCGCGCTGTTTGCAACTCTGGTGTGGCATTTAGGACTGTGGCAGCACTGCAACCGGGCAGAAACTGCGGATAAGCCGGCACATCGTTGACCAGCTGATACATCTGTTGGCAGCTGTAAAAAACCAGCGCGCTGCGCTCAATTTGTGGCATACTCACTCCCCTGGATCAGGGAGGCGATTGTAACAGATCCTGCCCCCGTCACAAGTTTTCAAGGCGGTTGCCACTATGTCGGCAACCCGGCCGGCAACCTCTTCTCTGAGTAAGCATGACCAAAAAACAGAATGGAAAAAGCCAGGGCGGCACTATTGCCCTGAATCGAAAAGCCCGCCATGAGTATTTTCTCGAAGACCGTTTCGAGGCAGGTATGGAGCTGCAGGGCTGGGAAATCAAATCGATCCGTCAAGGCAAAGTCAATATTTCGGATTCATACGTCATTATCAAAAATGGCGAAGCGTTTTTATTCGGCGCCCAAATCCAGCCGCTGAACAGCGCATCCAGCCACGTGGTCTGCGACCCGGAGCGTTCACGGCGTCTGTTACTACACCGGCGTGAACTGAATAAACTGGTTGGTCACAAAGAGCGCGAAGGTTACACCCTGGTGACCACGGCGATGTACTGGAAAGCCTGCTGGGTTAAGCTGGAGTTTTATCTGGCAAAAGGCAAAAAGGCATTTGATAAGCGCGACGATATCAAAGACCGCGACTGGGCACGCGAGAAAGAACGCACGATGAAACACAAAGCCCGTTAACTTGAGCAGGCTTGAAAAACGCGCAAACAATCACCACATGGAAGAACAAGGCAGGAACGAAGCAAACTTTTGATTGCTGTTGCCCTATCTGGCGGCGTACAATGGCCGTAGACTTTAGTGTTCAAGTCCACAGAATTCGGGGCTGATTCTGGATTCGACGGGATTCACGAACTCTGAGGTGCATGCCGAGGTGCGGTAGGCCTCGTAAAAAAGCCGCAAACTAGTAGTCGCAAACGACGAAACTTACGCAATCGCTGCCTAATAAGCAGTAGATGCTCTTCCCCCCGCGCATGCCTGTAAGCCGGGACTTTGGAAGATCACCCCTAACAGGATCGCATGGCGGCTTTGTCCGGAGCCAAGATGCTAAAACCAATCGGACTCGCCCGACGAGAGCCTGCCGGCCGGCGCTCATAGGGTTAACCAAATGACCGACTAAGCATGTAGTACCAATGACGTAGGTTTTTCGGACGCGGGTTCAACTCCCGCCAGCTCCACCAACAAGCCGAGAGGCATTAAAAAGCCCTAAGATTCAGAACCTTAGGGCTTTTTTCTGGGTTGTAATTTGGTCCTTTCTTTTGGACCCCTTCTTACCGGCCCTGCTCATTTGAGAATGCAGCTACCGGAATTTAACTAAAGTGAGGAAGTGCAGGCATCAGGTTTGGCGTGCATCCCGACCTGCAATTCCTGCCATTCTGTTTTATGCTGTGGCTGATATTGCCGATGCTATTTAATTCGGTATTGGCCACTCAGTCCCTCACAGATGCCGATAGCGCCCTTCAAGTAACGCCATTTTCGATAAGGAAATCGACAGATTGTTTAATTCACCCAAACTAAAAGGCAAAATTTGTCAATGGAATGACGACAAGGGCTATGGTTTCATTGAACCCGATGTGAGTGGCCCACGTCTTTTTGTGCATATCAGCGATCTGGACCAAGGACACCGTCGGCCACTATCGGGAGATCCGGTCACCTATCAGCAAGCGCGGGGACGTGATGGCAGGCCGCGGGCGGTCAAAGCCATGCTTGACCTCGGTGAGCCGCTGCAGGCGCCGCCGTTACAAAATAACGTTGCGGCAAGTCTGCTCACGCTCGTTTTCTGCGTCGGCTTTCTGGCAGCGTTGCTTGCAGGCTTAATCCCTCACCTGATCGCCGTCTGTTATTTAGTGATGTCATTATGGACCGCCATTTTATACTGGCTTGATAAAAAAGCTGCCCGGGCTAAACGTTGGCGCATCAGTGAATTCCAGCTGTTGTGGCCAGGTTTATTTGGCGGCTGGCCCGGCGCAATCCTGGCACAGCAGAGACTGCGGCATAAAACGCAAAAAAGCAGTTTCAGAGCGAAATTCTGGTGTGTGGCAGGGATCAACCTTTGTTTATTATTGCTCTGGTATGACAAAAAATTTGTCGGACTCCCACAGCTGGGCTGGTTCTGACTGCAAAACGATGACCTTCAGGATCACTTAGCCCACATGGCGCCGGGGCCGGCGGGCTGCCAAGACTTTCGTACTGCTAATTAATATTCAATTCATTTGCCGGCACTAGTATCGGGCTATCCCTTCACGAAAAAACGATACGGACGGAGCCTGCGATGGAAAAACCATTACTGAGAACTTTGCTGATAGTTGCCGGCGTTGCGACATTTTCGCTGGCGGCATTGTCGTCCGAACCCGCGCGTTGCTGGCAACAGCAATCCGGTGATCACCGCAGTCTCTGTCTCGCGAAAGCACAATTAAACAGCCGTTACTGCCAGCAGCTTGAAAATCCTGCGCTGCAGTCGCAGTGCCTGATGAACGCGGACTCCCCTTTCTGAGTTTTCCGCTGGCAGCCTCTTTTTCTGATGTGTCCTGAGGTTGCCAGCGCTTTCTGTCCACTCGATTCGCCAAACCATGAACCTGAGCGGGAAGCCAGGGCTTAAGACTGATGCTCAAGCTCGAAGTTTTGCAGCAACCGCTCCAGCTCGGCGGCTAGCGCCGCCAGTTGATGATTTACCTGCTGATTCTCGGCGGTGAACTGCCGGGTCTGACTGGCAAAACCGGCAATGTTGTGGACCCGGGCGGCGATGTCTTCGCCGACCTGTGCCTGCTCACCCGCAGCCTGTTCAATGCTGCGGCTACGATCGGAAATAACACTGAATTCATTGGCAATTTTAGCCAGCAAGCCCGCAACGGCGCGGGTCTGCGCCAAGGCATCATCACTGAGCTGCCGGCTGTTTTGCATACTGGCGATGGCGGATGCTGAACCTTGCTGCAGTTGTTCAATGATCTGTCGGATGGTCGCGGTACTTTGCTGGCTGCGACTGGCCAACTGGCGCACTTCATCGGCGACAACAGCAAAACCACGGCCCTGCTCACCGGCTCTTGCTGCTTCAATCGCTGCATTCAGAGCCAGCAGATTGGTCTGCTCGGCAATATTCTGGATCACATCCAACACTGTGGTAATTTCGCTGACACTGCCGCCAAGTGCAGTGATCACCGTGGATGTCTGGCCGATATCACTGACCAGCCCTTCAACACTTTGTAAAACCTGCTCCATGGCGCGGGTCGCCTGCCGACCTTCCGCGTCGGCCAGCAAGGTGGCCTGCGCGGCCTGGCGACTACTGGCCAGCACCGTCTGCGCCGATGCGCTGAGTTCAAGCGTCGCTGCAGCCACCAGCTCAGTCTCGGCCTGCTGGTCCTGCACCAGCGCAGAAACCGTTATCGCCTGCTGGTCGGCTTTGCCTGCGACTTCAGTTAACTGACGGACCGCCCGGGCGCAGCTGTCCACCACCTGATACAACGCATTTTGCATCTGCCCCATCGCACCACGGATGCTGTCATCGGCCTGATCCAGCGGAACCTGCTGCAAACGTCCGCTGGCGACCTGCAAGGCAAAGGCTCTGACCTGTGCCGGTTCATCGCCAATCATCGCGGCCAGTTGACCGATGAACCGCCACAAATAGCCCACAGCGATTGCCGCCAGCGCCAGGCCAATCAGCAGTTGCCAGGCGGCAATCGACCAGAAGCGCTCATCGACTTCGGCATGGCTGATCCCCGTCCCGACAAACCAGCCCCAACGAGGTGTTTGCCGGGCTATCGAAGTTAAATCCACCACTTTGCCGTCCCGCTCCGAATCCCAGTCATAGCGGGCAATCCCACCGGGCTGACGAGCGACGGCCTGGCGCAATATCTGACCGACGCTGTTGCCAGAGGCGTCTTTGAATTCATCAAAACTGGTGCCGTGCAATTGTGGATCTAACGGCGTCGCGACAAAGATCATCCGCTCATCGGCCACATAAACATATTCGTTCTCTTTGTAGACGTTGCTGCGCAGCACCTGAGTTGCCAGCGCTTTCGCCTGCTCGTCCGACAGCACTTTGTCTTCTGCCATTTTTTCAAATTGGATCAACGTGTTGTATGCGCTTTTGAACAGCTGTTCGATACGCTGCTCATTGTCCCGCAGCGAGGCATGGCGACTGGCGAACAGGCCACTGAGCATCAGCGCCAGTAAGGCCAGCAGAATCAAAAAGGAGGTCAGCTGATTTTGCTGTCTGAGTTTCATCGGTGCATTCCCCAAGCAAGGCGCCGGCTGGCGCTGATATGTGGCCTTCTGATGTGGCCGTATTCTGTTTTTTCTTATACTCGCGCGCTGCTGAAAAACTGTCCAGCAAAAAATGACAGCGCTGGTAAAAATCTCCAAGCCGCACTTTTCGCCCCGTTGTCCGGCCGGTTTCTGTTGAAGCCGCACTACCAATACGCGGAAGTCATAACTTTGATTTGCCTCAGTTTTTCCGTCGATTTAACGCGCAGTTGCTGAAAATAAGTGGAAAAACAGCTAAGCTCAGCGAAAGAGCAGGCTTGGGGACAATGCCTGCTGACTTTAGCTCTGACAGCATCTGAGGAGAGACAATGGCTAAGAAGCAAACGAAAGCTGTGACCGTCGATATTGGCATTTCACTGGAACACCGCGAAAAAATCGTCAAAGGTTTGTCCGCCCTGCTCGCTGATAGTTACACCCTGTATCTGATGACCCACAACTTCCACTGGAACGTCACAGGCCCGCAATTTAACAGCCTGCACACCATGTTTATGACCCAGTACACCGAGCAGTGGCAGGCATTAGATGAAATTGCTGAACGGATCCGCGCACTTGGTTTTCCGGCACCGGGGACTTACAAAGAATTTTCCAAGCTGACATCGATTAAAGAAGTCGAAGGGGTACCTTCGGCGACCGACATGATCAAATACCTGGTGCAGGCGCAGGAAACTACAGCGCGTACCGCCCGCAGCCTGTTTGAACTGGTCGATGAGGCCAATGATCAGCCAACCGCAGATGTGTTGACACAACGGCTGAACATTCATGAAAAAACCGCCTGGATGCTCAGAAGCCTGCTGGCCGAGTAAGCGCATCCATCTGTCCATCGTCCTGTCGGCAGTCCGCTGCCGACATTTTCAGCGAACTGTCAGCGCCACGCCAGTGTAAGGTTGACAGGCCCGGGCGCAGCCATGAAGATAACGGCCTGATGAATGTTGCAGCAGGAACCGGTTTTGCCATCTTCTTCTACTCAGTTTCTACAAGGTCTCGGTCTGGGCATCGGCGCCACCGCCGTACTGTTTTATTTCTGGCATACCGAAGCTGTGTATCAGCTGCAGCAACAATGGCTCGGTGAGCAAAAAGTCATGTTGCAACAGCAGCAGTCACGCAGCTCCCAACAAAATATTGAAACCATTGATTTGCTGATGAAAAGCTACGCGGTCACCCTGGGTAGTGAAGACACTGATATGCGCAATCAGCTCAGCCAGTCTGGTCATCTGGTGTTGCTGCAACAATTGCAGCAAAAAACTCAGGTCGATATCAGCGATTTAATCACCGACGGCAAACCTTTTAATGCGGCGCAATTATACGCAGCGCTGCTGCGGATTAAGCAGCAGCAGGAGAAGCTGCAAGCCCGCAAACAACTGGATGAGCGTTTGCAACAGCAACAGGAAAGCAGCGCGCAAACAGCGCCAAATAATCCGTAAAATGCTGGGCTAACCCGGTTAATTCTGCGTACACTAAAGCTATCAGTACGCGTAATTTCCGGTAAAAATGAAGGCTCAGCTCCCGCTTAATGAAGACGAGCGCCTGCAGGCGCTGCAGCAACTCCAGATCCTCGACAGCCCGGCGGAAGCAGCTTTTGACGCGCTGACCGAACTGGCGGCCCAATACTGCGGCGCCAACTGGGCGGCGCTGACCCTGGTCGACCGCAACCGGCAATGGTTCAAAAGTACTTACAACTTCAGCGAGCAGGAAAACAGCCGCGATCAGTCTTTTTGTTCGCATACCATCCTGCAACCCCGCCAGCTCAATTATGTGCCGGATGCCCGGCTCGACCCGCGTTTTTCAGACAATCCGCTGGTCACTTGCGAAGAAGGGCTGCGATTTTATGCCGGAGCTCCGCTGGCCGTCAGCGATGAAATTGCGGTCGGCTCTTTGTGTGTCTTTGATACAGTACCCAGAACCTTAACTGCGGCACAACAAAAAGCATTACAGCAGCTGGCCAATCAGGCAGTGCTGCTGATGAACAGTCGTCTGTTGCAACTGAAAACCGCCGAACAACACCTGCACCTGCAGCAAGAAAAAAACCGCATCGACGCCATTATTGATGGTGCCAATATGGGCACGTGGGAATGGAACGTGCAAACCGGCCGTACTGTGTACAACAAATACTGGTATGGCATTCTCGGTCACGAACCTCAGGATGTCTCAGATGCCACACTGTGGCGTTCTTTATTGCATCCGGACGATGTCGGAACCGCGCAAACCGCGTTAGAGCAGCACCTGTCAGGTCAGCTGCCATTCTTTGATGCGCGCTTCAGAATGCAACACAAACTCGGACACTGGGTTTGGGTCCACGCCGTTGGCCGTGTGATGAGCTGGACATCGGACCAAAAACCCTTGCTGATGTTTGGTACGCACCGTGACATCAGTCAGGAGCGGGCCCAACAGGAAGAAATACAGCAAACCCGTTCCAGATTACAGGCGGTCATTGATTCCTCAACTGAAGCCGCCATGATAGCGACTGACGTCAATGGCGTGATCCAACTGTTTAATCCGGGCGCCGAACGGATGCTCGGTTATCGCGCGGATGAAGTGGTCGGTCAGCAGACACCGGCGATTTTTCACGACAACTTTGAAATGCAACTACGCGGGAAGCAACTGACGCAGGAATTTGGCTTACCCGTCGCCGGTTTTGATGTGTTTGTGTATCGGGCCAGGCATGGGACCAGTGACACCCGCCAGTGGACTTACCTGTGTAAAAATGGTGAGCGCAAACAGGTGCGCCTCAGTGTCTCTGCGATCCGCACCGATCAAGGCGAGCTGCGCGGATATCTCGGCGTCGCCATTGACGTGACGCAGCTCGAGCAGCTGCACCATGCCCTGCTGCTCAGCGAACAACGCCATCGCTCCATGCTGGAAAATTTGCCCGGCGTGGTCTACCGCTGCATCAACGACCAGCACTGGACCATGTTGTTTATCAGTGACGAAGTGGAGAAGCTGACCGGTTATCCGGCGCGCCATTTTATCCGCAATCAAAAAATCAGTTTTGCCGATCTGCAATTGCCTGAAGACATGGAACGGGTCCATCAGACGGTCGACATCGATCTGGTCAATCAGGCACGCTTTTCGGTGGAATACCGGATCCGTCACGCCAATGGCAGCCTGCGCTGGGTGCAGGAACTGGGCCGCGGCATTTATGACGATGCCGGCGAGCTGCTATATATCGACGGTTTTATCTGGGATGTCACGGCGCAAAAAGAAGCAGAAAAAGCGCTGCGTGCCGGTGAGCAGAAGCTGTCATCTTTGTATCAGTTGGCTCCGCTGGCTATTCTGCTCAGTCAGTTTGACAGTGGCGAAGTTCTCAACGTCAATCCGCAATGGCAGAGCCTGTCCGGCCACTCCGGGGCCCCGCCACCGTTGTCGGCGTTATTGTCATTTGGCGCCGAACAATTGGCCGCCCGCAACAGTGCGCTGGCTTTACATGCCAGCTACGGGCCGGTCGAGCTGGAACTGAGCAGTCACAATGGTCAGCAAATTCCGGTATTACTCAGTGAAGTGCTGATCCGCAGCGCCAATGGCGAAGCGCAAATATGGTCGATTATTCAAGACATTACTGAGCGCCGTCGCATCGAACAGATGAAAAACCAGTTTGTCTCCATGGTCAGTCATGAACTGCGGACCCCGCTGACGGCGATTTCCGGCGCCCTGAAGTTAATCTCGGGCGGCGTGTTGGGCCCATTACCGGCATCAATGCAATCGATGCTGCAAATTGCGTCAGAAAACAGCGAGAAACTGACTCAACTGATCAACGACTTACTCGATATCGACAAACTGGTCGCCGGCAAAATGCAGTTTGAACTGCAACTGTGTAACGTGCGCGAGCTGCTGGCGCAGGCTATCTGCCAGAATCAGCCTTATGCGGACAAGTTTGGCAGTAAAATTCAGTTCGAGCCGGGGCCAGATGCCCGCCTGTTACTGGACCCGCTGCGGTTTTATCAGATCCTGACCAATTTATTGTCCAATGCCGCCAAATTTTCACCGCAAGGCTCCATCATCCGGGTCACGACGGCTTTGACCGCAGAAACTTGCAGGATTGGGGTACAAGATCAGGGGCCCGGTATTGCGGAGAGTTTCCGTCACCGGATTTTTGAGAAGTTTTCGCAGGCAGATGCCGCCGATGCCCGCGAAAAAGGTGGGACTGGCCTGGGGCTTGCCATCGTCAAAGAATTAACTGACCACATGGGTGGTCAGGTGACGTTTGTCAGTGCGCCGGCACAAGGCTGCTGCTTCTACCTGGATTTTCCGCTGTCAGAAGTGGTCACTTGCTGGTCTTCAGAGGCGACTGCCACGCCACTGGATTGATAGAGCACAACTTGATTACGACCGGCATGTTTGGCCTGATAAAGCGCCTGATCTGCATGCTCAATCACCACATCCACCAGCTCGCTGTCCGCACCGCTGGTGACACCGGCGCTGAAAGTACAATGGAACGTTTGCCCGTTGCTGATAAACGGGATCTGCCGGAACGATTCACGCAGCTGATTGATCACCTGCCAGGCTTTGTCCAGCTGGCACTCCGGCAGCACCAGCAAAAACTCTTCGCCGCCATAACGGCCAATCAAATCGGTTTTACGCAACTGTTGACGCAACAGGTTTGCCAGACTGCTGATCACCTGATCGCCGGTCAGGTGGCCGTACTGGTCATTCACTTTCTTGAAGTGGTCAATATCGAGCATTGCCACGCTGACATCCAGCTGCAGCCGGCGCGACCGGTCGAGCTCAGCACCCAGCCGTTCTTTGATATGCGCATGTTGCAGTAAGCCGGTCAGGCTGTCTTTGGTCATCACTTCGGCCAACTGGCGGGCGCGCTGCGCTCTGGCAAAAATGGCCACCACCAAAGCATTGTCACTGATAGGTTTGGTCAGGAAGTCATCACCGGCTTTGATCAATGAGGCCATCTGACGGTCGCTGTCGGTTTCGGAAGACAAATAGATAATAGGAACACCCAGCCACTCATCCTGTAGACGGATCGCCTGCGCCAGCTCGGGCCCTGAACATTCCGGCATATTGACATCCAGCAGGATCACATCCGGATGAAAACGCCGTAATCCGGCAAAAATCTCTGCCGGATTGGTCAGAATTTCTGCCCGTAAACCGGCTTTTTGTAAAACCAGCGCATAATGCTGCGCCAGTAGCATGTCATCATCGACAATCAACACCCGAAACGCATCGCGCTGGCGCACCGCCAACAAGCGTTGCAGCCTCGATTCAAGCGCAGCGGGATTCAGCGGTTTGTTAAAGTAGCCCATGGCACCGGCACGTACGGCCTGCAGGTAATGGGCAAAATCATCTTCTGCTGACAGCACAAACAAAGGAACCGGTTGCTCCAATGGATGCTGCATCGCGGCCAGTTCAGTAAAACCGGTTGAGACATCCGTCAGCGCATCCAAATCCACAATCAACACATCCGGCGTGTTCTGCCGCACGGCGCTGACAAAAAGGTCCAGCTGACTGAAGCTGTCAAGCCGGTAGCCAAAGGTCCTTAGTGTTTGAGCGATAGGTGCTGCGGTGTTTTTATCCTTACACAGCAGCATGACCAGGATGTCGGCACCGTCCTGACGATGTTGTTTGGTGCTGGTTTGAGAGCTGGCAGGCACCTGACCTGCCGCTTGCTGCATTTCGACGAAAAACTTCTGGATCTGGGCATGGTCACCGCGGGCGGGTAGCTGCTGCTGACTGAGCAGGCTTTTGATCTGCAATTCGATGCGTTTGGCCAGCTGCCCCACCATCGGCAGACCAAAAGTACCAGCCGAACCGGCCAGTGTGTGAAAACGCATGACCAGCGTGGCCGCCTGTTCGCGCCAGTCCGGGCTGTCGATCTGACTGAATTGCAATAACAACCACTGCAGCTGTGGGATCTCCTGCTGCAGTCGCCGTAAATACTGCTGGTTCAACTCCGCCAGTTGTTGTTCCAGATTGCCAGAGGGTCCGTTCATGCACCTTCCACTAATCGCTATGCGATGTCCGTCGGCTCGTTTCGCTACTATAGCAACTGATTTGCCACAGCTCCAGAGCCGCCAGAGGCTTGCAGCTGCGTGCTGTTAAAGGCGAATTTGCAGCCCCTGACTCAAGTTGCGGCCAAACGCCTGCAAAGCGGGAATAGCCCCCAACACCAGCGCCAGCAGCACAATACCGCCCAACACGGGCAGCGTATGCGGATGCCAGGCAAAGGGGCTGATCACCAGTCCATACTGACTGCTGAGCCAGGGCTGCAAGGCCAGCAAACTGCCGGTCAACAGCACAAAAGCAGCCGTGATGCCACTGAGCGTCAGCAACAACACTTCCAGTTCAATCAGCAAAAACAGTTGCCAGGGCCTGGCGCCGATAGCACGCAGAATCGACATTTCGCGCGCCCGCTCCTTCTGCGCCGCCAGCAACGTGGTAGTCAATCCGATCAGCGCTGCCAACAGCACCAACGCTGTGATCACCAGCAACAGATTCTCGACCATACTGAGCATTTGCCAAAGCTCCGCCAACGCGGCCCCCGGCAGGATAGCGCTCAGCGGCTCGGCTTTAAATTCGTTGATTTGTCGCTGGACAGCGAATGTCGCTATTTTTGATTTAAGTCCAAGCAAAGCCCCGGTCAGCACGGTCGGTTTGAGCGCGGCTAATTGCTGTTCATCCGGCAACGAGGTCGCTTTATGCACCGCCGGCGCACCGTTTTGCCAGCCCAGATGAATGGCTTCGATGCCGGTCAGACTGACATGCACCGACTGATCAACCGGCGTACCGGTCGGCGCCAGAATCCCCACCACCGTAAAAGGCTGGTCTTTGTGCTGACTGAAGCTGACTTTGCCAACCCCGTGTGACAACACAATCGGCTGACCCAGCGCATAGCCGAGCTTGGCGGCCACTTCGGCGCCCAGCACAGTTTCATAAACACCGCTGAATTCCCGGCCCTGTGCCAGCGTCAGGCTCTGTTTTTCACCGTACTGAAAATAACGGAAATAGTCGGTA
Source organism: uncultured Rheinheimera sp. (assembly GCA_966252055.1). GTDB lineage: Bacteria > Pseudomonadota > Gammaproteobacteria > Enterobacterales > Alteromonadaceae > Pararheinheimera. The sequence continues at coordinate 11,747 of CBINNO010000017.1, forward strand.
TTGGTGCCAAGCACCCGATAGCCGCGATGTGAATCTCCTAACGCCAGTGGGATGGCCCATTTGACCTGAGGATGCTGGCTGATCTGCTCAAAATGCGCATAAGAAATGTTGTTGGTGGCGTTGCCAATCCGAAACACGGTGTAAAGCAGCAAGTTAAGTTGACCGGAACGCGCCCCGACAATCAGATCTGTGCCTGAGACCGTGCTGGTAAAGCTGCGTTTTGCTTCAAGACGCAAATGGTCGATGCCAAACAGCAGCGCCAGCGAAATCATCAGCGAGCATAAGGTCAGCAAAGCCGTACCGCGACGGCTCCACAAGCTGAGCCGGGCTAATTTCAGTAACATCAGTCAGGCTCCTGTTCAGTGGCTGTGGTGGGTTGCAAACCGGCGCTCAGGCAGCTCATATCCAGCTGCCAGTGGAAATAAGGCGCCAAAGCCTTGTCGTGACTGACAAACACCACGGTCGTCCCACTTTGGTCTGCCTCTTTGAGCAGCAGGCGCATAAAAGCGTCTCGGTTATCAGCATCCAGCGCTGATGTCGGCTCATCGGCAATCAGTAGGGTGGGTTTATTCAGCAAAGCGCGGGCAATCGCGACCCGTTGCTGCTGACCCACACTGAGCTCGCTGGCCTTTTTCGACCAAAGCGGCGCTTCGAGCTGTAATTCTTCCAGCAACTGCGCGGCTCTGTGCTGACTGGCGGCTTGCCCGCTGAAAGCCTGGCCCAGCAACACATTGTCCAGCACCGACAAATAGGGGATAAGGTTCAACTGCTGAAACACCACGCCAATCTGGCGGGCCCGCAGCCGGTCACGCTGCGCACTGCTGGCGGGTTGCAGCTTTGCCCCCGCCAGCCAGATTTCACCTTGCTGCACTGGCAAAACGCCACACAACAAGTTGAGCAAAGTGGTTTTCCCCGAGCCAGAAGCACCGCGGACAAACAGATGTTGCCCGGTTTGCAACAGCAGGCTGTCCAGCACCAGTGCAGCCGGCTGACCCGGCCATTGATAACGCAGATTTTTGAGTTCAACTGCGGGAATATTCAGATCCGCTGCCACAAGAGTTCCTGTCAAAAGTGATATGATGGCAAAAAACCCCGTTTTTATAACACATTGTCAGGAACGAGCTCCAATGTTCAAACCGTTGTTAATAGGATTCTGGCTGGCACTGGTCGCATCGGCGCCGATGCAGGCTTTGGCTGCCGACAGTAAAACTCAGCCCCCTGCCCGCGTGCTGCCGGCGGCCAAAAATGGCGTGATCACGCTGGAATGGACAGATTTACTGCCCGACAGTGATCTGCAGAAAATGGAAGCGCTGCCAGAGATCAGCCATGATGGCGGCGAAGGTGGCGGTTCTGCCATTAATAAATTCAACAATGCCGACCCGTCGATGAAAGCCTGGGCCGATGTGATGGCCTCGGCCAATGTTCGTGGCGAACTGAACGGCAAAAAAGTGCGTTTACCGGGTTTTATTGTGCCGATTGAGTACGACGGCGAGCAAAACATCACGGCGTTTTTCTTAGTACCGTATTTTGGCGCCTGTATTCACGTGCCGCCCCCACCGCCGAACCAGATTGTTTATGTCAGCGGCGCGAAAAACCTAAAAGCCGACCTGATTTATAACCCGTTCTGGATTGAAGGGACGCTGACCACCGACACCATGAGCCACGACCTGGCCAATTCAGCTTATAGCCTGAAAGTCGACAACATCACCGAATACGTCTACGAATAAAGCCACATCAGCCCTGAATTGCCGCAGCTGGCGGCAGTTCAGGCTTGCACGTCAATACTCATCACCTGACACAAGCACCTTAAAACCTTGACTGACTGCGCGGGTTCTTACAGAACCAGACCTCAACCGGCTTTTAACTGCAGCAGACTGGCCGCAGGTCTAAGCGTCGCCGCGCCTTGCCCGTCCTGATGGACCCACTGCACAGACAGCTGTTCAAGCCCGGCTGCAAGTGAAAATAACGCTTTAAAATCAATCTGCTGTAGAGCCTCCGGCGCCTGACATTGCAACTGCAGCGTCAGACTGATGTCGCTGTGTCCACGCTGCCCAGCCGCCCAAGGGTCGGTCAACTGATGGCCGGTCAACTGACAGGACGCCTTTGCCGGCAACTCCAGCCAGCCGCCGGCGGTCAGTTGCTGCTGCAGCCGTTGCCAGCTTTGTTGTTCAGTATCGGTCGCCGGCGCATGCTCAAACCCCAGCAAATCAGCCGCCGTCAGCTCCAGCATCACTTCCAGGCTTTGCCCTTCCGTCGCCAGCATCAACTGGCCCTGCCCATGCACATGAGCACCGTGTTCTTCGTGGCTTTCAGCCTGATGTTTGTGCTCATGCGGATGCGCCGAGGGCCCGGCCGCCAGCGCGCCCCCGGCAGAGGAAACCGCCAGAGCGGTCAACAACACAGGCACACAAAGCCCTGACGAAAAACGAATACGCATGAAAAGCCCCCGACGTGAAAAAGACCTTGTCTGCTGCCAGCGATGCGGCGCCAGCGACAGATCGCCAAGCTTAATGTGACATTATCACAATACCAGCTTTTTCAGGCGAGACAACGGATAATCAGGCTGAAGCCATTGCTTGCGTGCAGTTCAAGCTGACCACGAAGTTTCTGCTCGACCAGTTGTTTAAGAATGGACATGCCCAAACCGGTGCCACCACCGGTCGGCTTAGTGGTAAAAAAAGGTTCGAAAATGCGCTGGCGTACCGCGTCACTGAGGCCGACCCCATTGTCCTGATAACGAAACTCCAGCTCCTGCTGCTCATTGATGGTAGCGCTGATGCTGATGGCAGGATGCGCGATCCCCTGAAATGCATGCAGGCAGCTGTTCATCACCAGATTGGTCAGGATCTGCAACCAGACATCGGTCGCGGTGATCAGGGTCAACTTCGGGTCGATATAAACATCCGGATATACCGGCACCTGCCGGGTCACCGGGCTCAGGCTGGCCAGTAAATCCACCACCAGCTGGCGAAATGCCACCGGTGCCGACTCCGTACGGGTCTGGTGCGCCGCAGTTTCTTTGAATTGTTGCATCAGTCGCTGAGCACGCTGCAGATTGGCGCTGATCAGCAAGGTACTTTCCTGCAATTGGCCGAGCAGAAAGCTGGCTTGCGTCGCGGTCAGGCTTTTGTCGTTCAGCGCCTGTGAGAATTCCGTTAACCGTTGTTCCAGCAGGGAATTGGCGGTCAGGGCCACCCCAAGCGGTGACGCCACTTCATGCGCGACGCCCGCGACTATACCACCCAGCGTGGCCAGTCGCGCCTGAGCCGCCAGCTGCTGGTGCGCGCGTCGCACGGTCTCATTGTAATCTGCCAGTTGCTGGCTGCGCTGCTCGACCCGCTGCTCAAGCTGTTGATTTAACTGCTCGAGCTGGCTCTGTACCGTCAGAAAACGGTCGGCATTGAGCGCCCGGCCGACCTGATCAGCCAGCGCCGCAGCGAACTGGACCTCAACCGGCAACCACTGACGCGCACTGCCGGTATGCTCGCAGCAGATAATGCCAATCATTTTGCCAAGATGGCGGACTGGTAAATCCAACATGGCATGAATGTCATGTTGCTGCAGATACGGATGCGCAAATTCAGCCGTTTGCGGGTCCTGCCTGGCGTCATGGGCAACAATGGCCCGCTCACGGCGCAGCGCCTGAAAATAACGCGGAAACTGACTGCCACTGAGCCGCAACGGCTCATCTGCCTGCAGATCGCCGTTTAACAGCAACTGACAGACAATGCTCTGTTCATCCTGGCTGTACAGCCACAAACTGACTCTTTGCACCTGCAAACCCAGTTGCGCACTTTGCAACAACAACAGGCTGGCCTGATCCCAGGCCCCTAAATCAATCAGGGGAGAAGTCGACACATCCAGTAAAATTTGTTCTAAACGCTGCAAAGACCACTCCGATTCTGACTTTATCCAGGCGATGTATAAAAAATAAACTAGCGAATCTGCCGGCCGAAGTAAATGCTGATCCGGTTGTGGTCAGCTGTCGTACCGGCTTCAAATATCCACACCAGGTTGTTGAATTCAGCTTATGCCTGCTTTAGTTCTGATCCTCGGCGACCAGCTGAGCCCTGCGCTGAGCGCGCTGCGCGACATTGACCAAGACGACGAGGTTTTGCTGGCTGAAGTCGCCGCCGAAGCGACTTACAGCTGGCACCATCAGCACAAGCTGGTGCTGATTTTCAGTGCGATGCGTCACTTTGCTGCCGCTTTGCGCCAGCAAGGTCTGCAAGTGCATTACATCGATTACGGACAACAGATCCCCAGTTTGCTGGCTGCCGTGCAGCAGGTGCTGGCGGCAAACCCCACGCTTGACCGCGTACGACTGACCGAAGCAGCCGAATACCGGCTGGCCAGCGAGATCAGCCAATGGCCGGCCACACTCGGCATCCCGGTGGACGTGCGGGAAGACGACCGCTTTATCTGCAGTCACGCCATGTTCCGCCGCTGGGCCTCGGGCCGTAATCAACTGCGGATGGAGTACTTCTACCGTGAGATGCGCCGCTACACCGGCTTGTTGATGACCCCCGCCGGGCCAGCCGGCGGCCGCTGGAATTACGATGCCGACAACCGAAGCGCCTGCCCGGCTGATACGGTCTTACCGGCGCCACAGTGGACAGAACCTGATGACATCACCCGTGAAGTCATCGCACTGGTTAGCCGCGAATTTGGCACGCATCCGGGCGATGCCCGCACTTTTCGTTTTGCTGTGACTGGCAAGGACGCCAGAGCAGCTTTTTTACACTTTGTTCGCGAGCGGCTGCCGCTGTTTGGCCGCTATCAGGATGCGATGCGCGATGGCGATACGTTTATGGTGCATAGCCTGGTGTCGGTCTACCTCAATTGCGGGCTGCTGGACGCCCGCTGGGCCTGTCTGCAGGTCGCACAGGCATATGAGCAAAATCAGGTGCCGCTGGCTGCGGCTGAAGGGTTTATCCGCCAGATCATCGGCTGGCGCGAGTATGTGCGTGGCCTGTACTGGTTATTGATGCCAGAGTACAAAAGCCGTAACTTCCTCGGCGCCAGCCGGCCGCTGCCAGGCTGGTACTGGAACGGTCAGACCCGGATGCGCTGCATGGCGCAGGCGATAGATCACACCATGCAGCACGCCTACTCGCACCATATCCAGCGGTTGATGCTGACCGGCAATTTCGCGCTGCTGGCGGGTTTGTCGGTTGAAGCAGTGTGCGACTGGTATCTGGCCGTTTATGCCGATGCTTTTGAATGGGTCGAGCTGCCCAACACGCTGGGCATGGCGCTGTTTGCCGATGGCGGTGTACTGGCGTCAAAACCTTATATCGCCAGCGGCAATTACATCAACAAAATGAGCAACTACTGCCAGCATTGTCCTTATGATGTGAAGCAGAGCACCGGCGAAAACGCTTGTCCTTTTAATGCCTTGTATTGGGACTTTCTGGCCAGGCATCAGGAACAACTGGCCGGCAATGCCCGGTTGCAGCTGATTTACGGCCAGTGGCAACGTAAAGATCCGGCGCTGCAACAACAATTGCGGGAACGGGCGGCCTGGCTGCTCGGGCATCTGGAGCAGCTGTGAAAAGGTTGCTGCTGTTACTCAACGACGTGCTGCGGCTGCACGACAACCCGCTGCTGCAATGGCCACAAGCGGCCGATGCGGCACTGGCGGTGGTGATTTTCCCCAACACGATGCGCCAGCCGGCACTTTGCAGTCCCCGCCGGCTGCAACTGCAGCTGGCTTTATTGCAGCAATTTCAGCAACAACTGCAGCAATACGACATTCCCCTGCTGATTTGTCAGGGTGAGCCGGCGCTGGTATTAGCAGAGCTGCTGGCCCGTTATCAGCTGGATTTGATTGTCGCCGCCGAACCGGTCGCGCCAGACGAACGACGCTGGTTTCACGCGCTGCCGGTACATTTTATCGATACCAATGCCTTGTGGGCCGATGCGCTGCGCCCGCAGCCATTGGCGCCGGGTTTGAGCTACAGCGCCTTTCGTCGCCTGCGCGAACCTGAACTGGCGGTCTGCCTGCCTGTCGACAATCCGCTGCCCATCAGTGCTTTGCAACAAGTGCTGACGCCCGTGCAGGCGGCGTCACTGTCTGCGCCGACGCAGGCAGCAGAACAACCGCTGCCGCCTCAGCTGTGTCATTGGCTGCCTGCTGGTTTTGGTCACAGCGACAGCGTCGGCGAAACCGGCGCCCGCCGCCAGCTGCAGCAATATCTGACCCACCGTCATATCGACCACTACAAAGACAGCCGCAATGCGCTGCTCGGCCGTCACTTTGCCAGCTTTTTGGCGCTGCCGCTCAGTCGCGGGACTTTGTCGGTGCGCTGGATCTGGCAGCAGATCCTCGATTACGAGGCCAGAGCCGGCCAGAACGACGGCAGCCAGTGGTTAAAATACGAGTTATTGTGGCGCGAATATTTTCGCCATCTGATGCGTCAAAGTGGCAATCAGCTGTTTCGCCGCCGCGGTCTGGGGCTGCATCCGCAGCCGCCGATGCAAGCTGTCGCAAAGCAGCCTGAGCGGTTCAGACGCTGGTGCCTCGGCCAGACCGGCGAGCCGCTGGTCGACAGCAATATGCGGCTGCTGAATCAGACAGGCTGGATGTCCAATCGCGGCCGACAGAATGTTGCAAGCTATCTGATTTTTGAACTGGGGCTGGACTGGCGCGCCGGCGCTGCCTATTTCGAGCGCCAGTTGCTGGACTACGATGTGGCGAGCAACTGGGGCAACTGGGCTTATATCGCCGGCGGGTTGTACGCGGCGCCACGCCGCTTTCATCTGGCCCGCCAAACAGCCATTTATGACCCGGACGGCGACTTCTGCCGCCGGCTGGGTGGCTGACATGCGGACGCCCCAAAAGATAGCGCCAGGAACGTCAAAGACGGCCTGCCATTCGGGCTGGCGGCGATGCTGACGCTGGTCTGGTTCAAACGCGACTTGCGGCTTGAAGATCACGAGCCGCTTTATCGGGCGGCGCGCGAGGGCGCGGTTTTACCCCTGTACATTATTGAACCCGATTACTGGCGCCAGCCAGATACCTCGCTGCGCCAATGGCAATTCTGTCGCGATGCAGTGGCCGTGCTGGCAAAGCAGCTGGCCGCGCTGGGGCAGCCACTGCTGCTCAGAAAAGGCCCGGCCAGCCGGGTGCTGCGCGAAGTGCTGGCCCAGTTCCCGATAAGCCAAGTATACAGCCATCAGGAAACCGGCAACAGCTGGACTTACCAGCGCGACCTCGCTGTCGCCCAGCTGCTGTGTGAGAGTGGCATCCCGTGGCGCCAGTTTCGCCAACATGCGGTGTTTCGCGCCCTGGCCGATCGTGATCAGTGGTTTGAGCAAGCCGATGCTTTTCTGAAAAGCCCGCAGCTGCCAACCCCGGCACAATTGCCGCTGATCTTGCCGCAGCAACCTGATTTTAGTTTGTGGCAGGCACCGCAGCGCTCTGACACCATCGCTTGCAAAGCGCAGCAAGCCATCGACCTGCAACCCACACTGGACAGCTTTCTGCAGCAACGCCACTGGCGCTACCAGCGTGATATTTCCAGCCCGCAACAGGCGCAGTACAGCTGCTCCAGACTAAGCCCCTATCTGAGCCTTGGCATGTTGAGCCTGCGCCAGTTGCAGCAACACACCTACCGGCAACTCAAACAAAGCCGGCACGGCGCGCAGCAGCAGGCGCTGTCCGCTTTTTTCAGCCGGCTGCGCTGGCATTGTCATTTTATGCAGAAACTGGAGGACGAACCGGCGATTGAATTCTGGCCGATGAACCCTTTGTATCAACACATGCGGGCGCCCTTTCAGCCCGCGTTGTTTGACGCCTGGCAGCGTGGCGAAACCGGTTTTCCGCTGATAGACGCCGCGATGCGTTGCCTGCGCACCACCGGCTGGCTGCATTTTCGCAGCCGCGCTATGCTGGTCGCCTTTGCCAGCTATCAGCTGTGGCTGGACTGGCGGCCACTGGCATTGCATCTGGCCCGCTGTTTTACCGACTACGAACCCGGCATTCATTACCCGCAGATCCAGATGCAGGCCGGCACCACGTCTATCAATCCCAACCGCATGTATAACCCGCTGAAACAAAGTCAGGATAAAGACCCAAAAGGCCTGTTCATCCGGCAGTGGTGCCCGGAACTGGCGAACCTGCCGGATGACTGGCTGCATCAACCCTGGTTGCTGCCAGCGTCGTTACAAAGCCGCTTTGGCGTGGTGCCGGGCCGTGATTATCCGCTGCCGCTGGTCGATTTAGCGCAGGCCAGCCGCGAGGCGCGCCAGCGTTTAACCCAGTGGCGTGCCCGCTTTAGTTCCACCGAATGGCAACAGCATCGTGAAGAGGTCCGCGAGCGACATGCCAGCCGCAAAAGACCAGCAGAGCGTCGTCACCGCGCGCAGCCAGATCCGGCTCAGTTTGATTTAGGTTTCTGAGCCGCTTGTAAACGCTCAGGCGGCAGTGCATCAACAAACTGGCGGCTTTGTTCAATCAGCGCCAGCACCGCCTGAAAGAACTGCGGGTCAATCCGCTGCCAGTCGTCATCGGGTGTGTGGTAATGCGGGTGGACGTCGACGCCAAAATACAAATAAGGCAAACCGGCCCGGCGAAACACCGCGTGGTCGCTGGCGTTGGCCCAGTCGACGGCCTGCACACCGCTGCGGCCCAGCCGGCTCTGACGCTGATCGTGCGCCAGCACCAGCCGCACCGGCGAGTGCTGGCCTGACGGGTTTTGGCCTGAGACATTGTAACGGTCCGCAAACTGCACCAGCTCAGGCAGCTGGCGTTTCCCGGCCAAAAACAATGTGTTGCGACGCTCACCGCGACTAATCATATCCAGATTGATGTTCAGCAGGATGTTTGCCTGTGGCGCCTGCTGCCAGAATGCGGTTGCGCCATCCAGCCCCAGCTCTTCGGCATCGGTGGCGACAAACCAGTATGAATAAGCCGGGCAGTGCAAGGCGGTCTGGCTTGCCAGATACAACAGCCCGGCCACCCCTGAGGCGTTGTCATCAGCACCGTTATAGATTTTGCCGCCTGATACCGGCAGATGGTCGTAATGGGCCGTGACCACAATGTACTGCTCCGGATGCCGGCAGCCACGGCGCAGCCCCACCAGATTGACGCCAGTCCGCTCGGAAAAGCCCCGTCTGAACTGAAAAGGCTGGCGATAACCCGGGTAAAACTCGTCCAGTCCCAGCTGGCGGTAACGTTGGCTCAGGTACTGCTGCGCCAGCGCACTGCCGGCGCTGCCGTTGGCCCGCCCGGCCATGTCATCGCCTGCCAGCTGTTGCAGATCAAGCCAGGCTTGTTGCGCGGCCACGGTTGGTGCTGCCGAGCTTTCTGCTAAAGAGCTTTGTGCTACAGAGCTTTGTTCTGCAGAGCTCTGCGCTGCGCCGGCCTCGCCATTTGGGGTCGACGCCAGCACAGCTGTACAGCAACAATGAAACAAAAGAGCGGCCAGCATTTGTATGCAACTGCGCCGCACAGTGTCTTGCTGAGGGATTCTTTTAGCGGGCTGTGGCCACTGCATTTAACATCTCTATTTTGTGATCGAACCAACGCCGTTGCGGACCCGGCCCGATCTGTCTTCTGGCCCGCACCAGATAACCGGCCGCCGCCGCATAATCATGCTGTAAAATCGCCACCTGGGCCAGCCCGCTCAGCGCCTCCGACAAATCGGGCAACAGTTTCAAACTGCGATGAAAAGCCAGCTCCGCCGCCCGCCCATCAGCCCGTTGTAATGCTTCGTTGCCCAGCATGACGAAATAATAAGGATTTTGCTGACGGGCATACTCGACTTTTCGTTCCAATACCGCCGCCTCTGCCGGCCGCCCCATCAAGCCATACAGCAGCGCCAGATTTGCCATGGTGTTGACGTGTTCAGGCTCCAGCGCCAGGCTTTGTAAATAAGCACGCTCGGCTTGGGCGAACATCTGCTTTTGCCGATACAACACCGCAAGATTGCTCCAGCTGGTCGACACCTCAGGCGCGTGGCGCACCGCTTCCTGTAAATAACGATAGGCCAGGTCCTGTTGTTGCGTCAGCATGGCATCGGCCGCTTTATTGTTGTAAAACAGCGCCACAATAGCACCCTCTGACAGCTTTCTGACCGGCAGAAACTGACGCCTGCCTTCCATTTCAAAATCAATGGTGTAAGTGCTCTCTGCACTCAGGAAAGTCCGGTTGCTCGCTTTATGAAAAGGCGGGGTGACCTTTAAATTGACATGGCCATTGAGCAGACTGCTGCCGCTGCGTGTGACCCAATACTCCGGGATCTTCAGATCCTGAAACTGCGCTTTAAAGCCCAGAGCCTTGGCCAGACTGTACGACAGAATGGTCAGCGACAGGCAATTTGCTTCACGTTTTTCATAGGTTTGCCAGGCGGTCAGTGTGGCATTATTGACGTATTCCAGCGGGTTCTGTTGGTCACGAAAAATGAATTTCAGCAGCGCCATGCTGCGCTCATGGGGCGCATCAAAAACCAGAACTTCAGCTCTGGCGGCCTCAATCAATGGCGCCGGCAACGCAAAAATTTCTGCTGGCGTCTCAATCGGTTGGCGTACAGGCATAAAAGCGTCGTCATGCAATAAGGACTGTACATCCTGGATGGGGGCCTGTTGTCGGACCTGCTGACAAGCCAGCAGCGTCAGCAGTAGTGTGGGCAGCACTACAAATCGTGCGAATTTCATCGGATACCTCGACGAGACACATCATGCATCCGACAAGCTTAGCTTTTTCCCTCCGAAAAACTGCGGGTAGCAGGGACCAGCCGGGAGAGAACCGTGATCAAAACACAAGGCGCTGGCAACTTAGCGTAACAAGTTCACCGGCAGACACCATTCCAGCCGATATTGCAGCCCGCTGCTGACCTGCAGGCAAACTAATGTCGCCTTCCTGATATGCCAGCAAGCCGCCTCGGTCTGCAGCAGAGTTCCCAGCAATTGCGACAGTTCAGGTTCGTGTCCAACCAACAGCGTCCGTTGCGGCCATTGCGGCTGCGCTGCCGCGAACTGTTCCGCCACTTGTTGAGCGCTCTGGCCGTGCGATAACCACCAGGCTTCCTGGGGCTGACAACTGCACTCTGCACTGTCGGCCACCAACATCGCGGTCTGCAACGCCCGTGGATAGGGGCTGGTCAACACCAAGTCAGGTAACAGTTGCTGAGCACGTAAAAAACGCCCGACTTTCATCGCCTGCTGCCGGCCTTTTTCGACCAGACAGCGGTCCACGTCGGCTCTTGGGACCGTACGTTCTTCAGCTTTGGCATGACGTAACAAATAAATGAATTGTTCAGACATTGGCGCTCCTGCAAATCTGCAGCTGCAGTGTGACGCAGCAAGATGACAGCTTCAAGACCGCCAATCTGCGTCTGATAAACGGAGGACTGCCACAAAACGTCTGGAATGTTTTCGACCGCAAAGGCTGGGCTTACCAGCATTTTGGTGAACGCCAAAAACAAAAAATCCAGCCTAAGCTGGATTATTTGGTGCCGAGGGGGGGACTCGAACCCCCACGCCGTGAAGCGCTAACACCTGAAGCTAGTGTGTCTACCAATTCCACCACCGCGGCATGTGTTTTGCGTACCGAAGTACGTCTTGTATTTGTCTGCGACTTTTGGTGCCGAGGGGGGGACTCGAACCCCCACGCCGTGAAGCGCTAACACCTGAAGCTAGTGTGTCTACCAATTCCACCACCGCGGCCAAGCGTCGCTGACGGGGTGCATGATATGCGTGAGGTTGTTTTGCGTCAACCACTGAATGCAAAAAAACTGTCTTTTCTCATCTGTTTGCGCATTTCCTCAGCAATTCGCCGAAAAAGGCTGCAAGCCACAGGACAGGCGCTGTGTCAGCATCAGTCAGCGGCCTGGTCGCAAAAAAACGGAGCCGAAGCTCCGTTGATTTTCAGCAGTATCGCTTAGTACTTCGCTTTCTTCAGCAGGCCAATTTCTTCGAGGCGCTGCAGCAGATAGTCATTGGAATTAATCGGCTCTGGATAGCGGTTTGGCCGCTCACTGCTGATGCAGCTTGCCAGCGTTTCAATGACAAAATCCGGGTTCGGATGCATAAAAAACGGAATCGAATAACGCGGCTGACCGGCCGCTGCACCGGCCGGATTGACCACCCGGTGCGTGGTGGACGGCAACACATGGTTAGTCAGTCGCTGCAGCATGTCACCAATGTTTACCACGATAGTGCCCGGAATGGTCGTGACTGGCAGCCAGCTGCCGTCGCGGCGCAAAATTTCCAGGCCAGACTCGTGCGAACCAACCAATAAAGTGATGAGGTTAATGTCTTCATGCTGACCGGCGCGGATCGATTGCGTCGACGTATCCGCGATAGGCGGATAATGAATAGGCCGCAAAATCGAGTTGCCGTAGTTCACCTTGTCATCAAAGAAATGCTGGTCCTGCTGTAAAAACAGCGCCAGCGCCTGCAGCACCTGAGTGCCCAGATTTTCCAGTGCCTGATACAGGCCATAAGTGGCGTGCTGAAAACCCGGCACTTCGGCTGGCCAGACGTTCGGATACAGGCACTCGTGCGGTGCCGGCCCTGTCAGTTCACGGCCAACATGGAAAAATTCTTTTAAATCCGGATGTTTGCTGTCTTTGGCTTTTTCAACACCAAATCCCGTGTAACCACGTGCCCCGCCCTGACCAGGCACATGGTATTGCTGTTTTACTTCAGTCGGTAAAGCAAAAAACTGCTTGATTGCTTTGTAGGTGTTGTCGACAACTTCATCGGCAATGCCGTGGCCGGAAATGCCACAGAAACCAAACTCAGTGTAGGCCTTGCCAATTTCGGCGACAAAGGCGTCTTTGTCGGTGGCAAACCGTCTGATGTCCAACGTAGGGACTTGTTGTTGCGTCATAGTATTACCTGTCTGATAACGACTTTTCTTAACCCAGCGAGAAGAAAAACCCTGCAATGGCGGCGCTCATCAGATTGGCGAGCGTCGCGGCAAACAGCGCTTTTAATCCCAGTTCTGCAATATCTCCACGCCGGCTTGGCGCCATGCTGCCAAGACCACCAAGCAAAATGGCGATCGACGAGAAGTTTGCAAAGCCACACAAGGCAATAGTCACGATGATCTGCGTATGCTCAGACAGTTTGCCCGCCTGCACATGCTGCATAAAATCGATATATGCCACGAATTCATTAATGACCAGTTTCTGACCGATGAAGCTGCCGGCCATGCGGGCTTCTTCCCAGTTGACGCCCAAAATGAAGGCCAGTGGCTGGAACAAATAGCCAAAGATCAGCTGCAGCGTCAGGCCATCAAAGCCAAACAGGCTGCCGACCCAACCAACCATGCCGTTAATTAAAGCAATCAATCCGACGAAGGCCAGCAGCATGGCGCCAACATTTAATGCCAGCTGCAAACCCGATGCGGCGCCGGCGGCGGCGGCATCAATCACGTTGGTGTTGCTTTCGGTGCTGGCAAGCTCAGTTAAATCGTTTTTGGGTGTGTCGGTTTCCGGCAACAGCAGTTTTGCCATCAATAAACCGCCGGGGGCCGCCATAAAGCTGGCGGCAATCAGGTACTTCAGCTCCACGCCCATACCGGCATAACCAGCCAGCACTGAACCGGCAACAGACGCCAGACCGCCGACCATCACGGCAAACAGCTCAGAGCGGGTCATGGTCGGAATAAAAGGCCGCACCACTAATGGCGCTTCGGTCTGACCGACAAAAATATTGGCCGCAGAACTCATCGACTCCGGCCGGCTGGTGCCCAGTAGTTTCTGTAAGCCGCCGCCGATGACGCCAATCACCACTTTCATCACACCGATGTGATACAACACTGCAATCAGCGATGAGAAAAAGATAATGACGGTCAGCACGTGAATGGCGAATACAAAGCCATATTTTTTCGCGCCGGTGTCGCCAAACAAAAACACAATGCCTTCATTGGCATAACTGATGACGGCACTGACACCGCCGGAAATACTCATCAGCACATCTTTACCGGCCGGTACGTACAGGACGAAGGCGCCAATTAACAGCTGAATAGCAAAAGCGCCACCGACAGTACGCCACTTAATGGCTTGCCGATGGCTGGAACACAGATAAGCAATCATCAAGATGGCAGCGATGCCAACTAAACTCATCATATTGATTTTCCTTGGTTCTAGGTCCGCGACAGCGCTGCGGGATTATTGTTCTGGTGATGCTTAGCCTAGAATAGCACCAAAAGATCAAGTAGTTACAGTTTCGAAGCGGCAGCCGCCAGTGAAGGTCCGGCCGGAGGGTTGCTCTTATGGGGTTGTCTGAACTTGATATTAGCGTCGGCGATTATAACGACAGCGGACCCGCTTTTAAAGTATCGGCGTCGTTGATTCTGACATCCTCCAGGCGCCAGCCGTTGGCAGGACCGGCCAAAACCTGCTGTACCAGGGGTCTGAGCAGGGCAAGACGGGTCTCTGCACTATCGCCACGAAGCACATTGGCTAACTGCCTGGCTGCTGGCCCGGCGGCCTGTTCAAAGTCCAGCAAGCTGTATTTGCGCCCCCGTCGCCAGATTTTTTGCCAGCCGCAATGATAGCTAATCAACTGCTCGGCCAACTCGGCCAGACACAAACTGAACAACTCAGGCTGTTGGCGCACATCCAGCAAATCCTGCCAGGTGGTGCGGATCCGGTTCCGCAGGCCCGCCACGACTGCAGGCTGGCTGAAATTCATCGGCCCGGCCTGATAGATGGGCTGCGCCTGGCGCTGCAAGGTGCTGAATAAGTCCTGATCACCGGCCAGATAACGGCCCTGCATCAGCAGCGGGACATAAACCGGATGCCGATCGGACAACATTTGCCGGAAACTTTGCAGGCCAATCAACGACATCTCAAAGGTTTCTCCCGCCAACTGCCGCGTCTTTTTTTCACGGCAATCGGCATCGGTGAGCCCCAGCAGATCGATGTCCGAGTGCTGCCGGTATGGCTGATGAAAATAGGAACCAAAACCAATCCAGAGCCGAACCGGTGTTGTAAGCCCGGCCGTGAGCGCGGTGAAAATATCAGGCCAGTTCTGCATCTGACACTCCTGCAACTGTCAATCCTGTAACATCCCTACTGCGGTTTAACTCAACGTCCTGCAGCACCTGCTGCGCCAGCTCGGTGAAAGCCTCACGCTGTAAAGCGAGGTCGCTCAGCAGCCAGCTTTGCTGCCAGCGGTCCGCAAATGCGGCAAACTGCTCGTGCAGATGACGTTGCCGGTCGACGACAAAATCAAAGGGCCACACGCCGGCCCGATAGCACAGCAAAACATAAAGGTATTCGAGCAAAGACTGGCTGAAATGACGGTAAGTCCAGTCCATCTCGCTGGCCGCAGCCATCTTGCGCAGACAGCGCAACGCAGACCTGTAAGCCAGCGCAACGGCAGCCGGCGTCGGCCGGTATGGCGCTTGCCATTCTGTGCGGGCAGCCGCGAGCAAGGTGCCCACCTGCCCGTCATCGGCCGCGGCGCCATCCCGGCGCCAAAGCAGCGCCGCCCGTGCCAGGATCTCCAGCCATTGGCGTTTTTGCGCCGGCGCACTCAGCCAGTGGCGCAGTGTACTGATGTCAACAAAGGTGAGATCCAGCTGCACGCCTTTGAACACCTGCAGCTGTTTTTGCCGCCCTGGCTGGTCGCAAATCAGCAATAAATCAATATCGCCATCCGCTGCCGGCCACACTGTCAAGGCCGAACCGAACACAATGGCGGCTTCAACAGCCGGCTGCTGAGCCAGCCAGGGCGTCAGAAAATGCTGTAACTTTTGTAGTTGTAACTTTGGTAAATGTGTCATCAGCCCGTCGTCCTTGCCGTTTCATGAGCGCCAAGCTCCATCAGCCCCTGGCGGGTTAACCGATACACCCGGTTGGCCAGACGAATGGTCTGTGGCCGGTGCGCGATAATGATGCGGGTCATTTTCAGCTCACTGATGGCCTGATTGATCGCCATTTCCGTTTTGACATCCAAATGGCTGCTCGCTTCGTCCATCAACAAAATCACCGGTCTTTTGTAAAGCGCGCGGGCCAGAAACAACCGTTGTTTTTCCCCGCCAGATAAGCTGCTGCCATCCTGACTAATCAACGAGTTATAGCCCATAGGTTTGGCCAGGATCAGATGCTCCACCTGGGCTTTGCGGGCGCATTCCTGTGCAAAAGCGATATCCGGCACCGGGTCAAACAAACAGATATTGTCCAGAATTGAGCCGGCATACAGCTTGTCATCCTGCATCACTGCGGCGACAAAGCGGCGGTAATTGCGGTGGCCAAATTTATCAAGCGGGCAATTGTCGACCAGAATACGGCCTTCAGTAGGCTGGATCAGCCCCAGCAGCAACCGCGCCAGACTGGATTTACCGCTGCCGGACGGCCCGGTGATCGCAATGATGTCCCCCGCTTCGATTTTTAAATCCAGCTGACGAAACACCGGCGCGGTAAAATCATCAAAGCGTAAAGTCAGCCCCTGCAGCTCAATGGCGCCCGTCAGTTTGCGTTGGTCCGGGATACTGTTGTCCTGCACCGCTTCAGTCAGCGCAATCTCGGAAACCCGCTCCAGATGGAGGTCGAGCATGCGAAATTCCATAAACTTGTCGAGAAATGTGCTGAACGAGCGGACAAAAGTTTGTTTGTAGGCAAGATACGCCGTTAACATGCCGATCGTGATGGTCGCGTCCAGAATGCTCATCGCCAGCAGATAAATAACCAGCACATTTTCAAGCCCGAACAGCAGATTGTTACTGACATTAAACAACAAGCGGCTTTTTTGGATGGACAGCGCGCTGTTGACTGTATCGGCATACAAATTATTCCACTGCGTGCAGCGCTGCGGCTGAGCATCAAACTGCATAATGGTCTGAATATTTTGCACGTTCTCAATAAAGCTGCTCCGCTCACGCCCGCGGTTGACCGCTTCAGCCTCAGTCACCCGGCGAAAATGCGGGAAAAATGCGAACCGCAGTAAGGTGTACAGCACGACAAATAACAACACGACACAAGTGACCGTCGCGTCGTAATAAAAAAGCAGCGCCAGCACGGTCAGCATCATAAACCCATCCACCAACACTTCGATGAAGCTGTTGGTCAGAAATTCACGGATCCGGTTCAATGATTCAAAGCGGGTAACAATATCGCCGATGTCTCTTTTTTGAAAAAAACTAAGCGGCAGATGCAACAAATGCCGAAACAAACTGCCCGCAACCTGTTGCCCAAATGCTGCGCCCAGATACATCACAATGTAACTGCGCAGAATTGTCACCAGTTGCTGAAACAATAAAATGCAAATAAAACCGCCAGCCAGCAACAGCATCAGACTGTCGTCGCGGCTGGGCAGTACTTTATCAATGGTGGTTTGCAGATAATAAGGCGCCAGCAGAACAAAACACTGCAGCACCAGCGACAACAAAACAATTTTGCCAAAGCTGCTGCCCGCCCCGCTAATGCTCTGCCACAGGTCGCTCAGGCGGAATTTCGGCCTGATGGGCCGGGTTTCAAAATCCGCTTCCGGCAACAGCTCCAGCGCCACGCCGGTAAACTGCCGATCCACCTCGTCCCAGGCCACTTTCACCAGACCGCGCGCCGGGTCGTGGATCTCGACCGACTGGCGGCCAATTTTTTTCAGCACCACATAATGATTCATGCCCCAATGCAAAATACAAGGCAGGCGCAAATCACGCAGTGCCGACAGCTCCACTTTGAAGCTACGGGCATTAAGCTTGAGCCGGTGTGACAAATCAATTAAATCCGCCAGCGTCAAACCATTGGCCGACACAATAAACTGTCGCCGTAAATCTAATACCGACACTTTATGCCCGTAATAAGACAAAATCATTGCCACACAAGCCAGGCCACATTCAGCCCGTTCGGCCTGTAACAATACCGGAAGTTTGTCAGACATCATGCCACCTTCAATGAATACTATTTTTAACTTTCAACAGCGGACTTAATAAATGATCCAACATACTTCTTCGTTCCAGAATAATGTCTGCATCGACAATCAATCCCTGCTGCAGCCGGACCTGCTCCCCTTCAACATGCATAAACTGTCGGTCCGGCCGCACTTGCAGCTTGTAGACCGGCATATTGACTTTGAGCGGATTAGGCCAGTCATCGGGAAACAGCAGCGAATCAGACACTTCAGCCACCACTCCTGCCATGTCGCCATAATATTCAGACGGGAAAGAATCAAAACGCAGATAGACATGTTGCCCCGGCTGGATAAAACCGCGGGCGCGGGACGGAATATAAAGCTCAGCCACCAGATGGCTGTTCTTTGGCAAAATACTCAAAAGTGGAAACTTGACCTGCACCAATTCCCCTTCCAGCGCAACGATATTGCCGACCACACCACTTTGCCTGGCATACAAGGTGTACTCGATTTGGTTAGACAGCTGGATGAGCTGGCGACGTAAGGCGGAAATATCGTTATCAAGCAAACCAAGCTGTTGTTTTAATGCGGCCGGCTGCGCCGCCAGATCAGCCTGATAACGCGCCAGATTGCCTTCGTATTCTTTAATATCAGAAGCCAGCAACTGAAAGCGTTCGCGGGTTTTCAGCAAAGTACCAACGGCCAGGTCGACATCCAGTGTGGAGACAAAACCAGACTTCGCCATGCGCTGGCGGGCGTCGACCACCGCCTGATCAATTTTCTGCTGCGCCAGCACAATCTGATATTGCTGCTTTGCTGCTTTGATGCGGTCTCTGGTCACTGCGATGTTCAGTTCCAGCTTCGCCGTCTCCGTGGCTGACTTTTCCACCGCCAGGGTTTTGTTTTTTTCAAGCGTGGAAATTTGTTGTTCAAATTCAACTTGTTGAAGCTCTTTGTCAGAACGGCCCGACATGGCTTTTTCATTGACCCTGAGCGTCGCCAGCGGTGCCCCCACGTCGACGGTATCGCCATTGGCGACGTATAGTTTCTGGATCACGGCATTACCTTCCGGATAGACCTTAAGCTCGCCGGCGTCGTACTTCAGCACGCCCTGCACTCTTTCGTAGCTACTGAAGCTAAAGGAGGCGGCGTACGCCAAAAATGCGAAAATAATCAACAGCAGCAGGTACATCATCACGGTCATACTGACCGGCTGAATCAACACAACCTGCCCTTCCAGCCTTTTGTTGACCGACTCAACGGCTTTTGCTCTGAATAAGGGTTCAGTGGGTTGCAACGCTGTACTCCTGCATACCGTTCCCGTGACCTGGTCGCGTGTTTACGCAGCAGGCCCGGGCAACGAAGAAACATTCAAATACTTTGTGCAGCACCAATCGGCACAGATGCTTGGATTGATGCTGCACAAATTCCCGGCAGAATAGTTTTAAGTGTGTAGCTTAATTAGAAACTGATTCTGCAGATGTCGATATTGCAGACGTTAATCGAAAAGATGGAGCAGCTGATGCCGCACACATCGACAGACCCCTCGTTACCACCGCCGACAGATTCCTGCCGCGCGCGGTCAATGATTTCTTGTTTTTCCTGTTGAGCGATGACTGTTGTTTCATTTTTCATTTTGTAGATTCCTTTTGTGGATGGTTATTGCCGGGAACTGTTGATTCAGCGGGCGGCACAATCAGCACCATGTCGTCGAGTGCTTTGAGGTGCATTTCGGCCAGCTGCCGGAAGCTGTACTTCCGGGGATATTCGATATACCACTTCACAAAAGTCTCTTTGCCTAAGTGGTCGTAGATGTATTCGTATTGCGGCCTTTTCATGGCCATTTTGAGTGAACGGACCTCAGACTTTTTGCGCTGTTGCAAGCGGGTCCGGTACTGAGTTTCTTCGGCTTCTGTTGCCGGCGCATGATGGATGTAGTAACCAAAAAAGTGCTGGCAGAACGCCGCATATTCTTTGGTAAACAACACAAAGTTGTGCCACATCTCGTCGATCACGACCAACGGGTGGTCAATATTGAGCCCTTCAGTGATGCCTTGCTGGCGACGGACATTGGCGAGCCACAGCCACTTTTTGACCTGCTCAAAAATATCTTCGGCTTCTGCCTGGCTGACGCCGTAGGTCTTCTGAAAGCGATACACCACATCGCGGTGCTGGTACGCCAGCACGGCCTCAAGAGTGGGTGACTTCAGCCGTGACCGGCGCTGCGGGTGTTCGGACGCCTCAGCGGTTTCATCCGTAGTCGCCGGGTTCAGCAACAGTGCGGACATCGCGGGCTGTGTGGACATCGCAGACTGAGTGAAGTCAGCTGTCGTTGCGCTGATTGTTGCGCCTTGTTGTTGCAGTGCTTGGGTGGACATGGGCCAGCCTCATAGTTCGCCAGAGTTCGCTTCGATGGGCTAATCATCGGCAGGAACCGGGCTGAGCGGCAAATGATGATGTGTGATGAAACATGCCTCAGATTTCTGTCACATCGGACAAACAGTCAGGACCATTGGCAAACATGCAGCCTGACGCACAGGCAAAGGCTTGCGACACGCGGGTTAACAAGCGCAGCGCAACAGGGGTTATCAGGTTTTCATCAGATGGCGGAGCGACTTGCAGGCATCATTGCGAGATCAGCAGATGCCTGGTCACAAAAAGGCACAGCGAGCCCGTGTCCGTAGCAACACGGGCAAGCGGGCATTTTGTTTCAGACAGACAATAAAGCGCGGATTTTGGTCTTCAGAATGTCAATGGCGATTTGATTTTTGCCGCCCCGTGTCACCACGATGTCGGCATATTGTTTGGAAGGGGCAATAAATTCAAAAAATGCCGGTCTGACATAATTCTCATATTGCTCGGTGATAGAGCTGATACTGCGACCCCGTTCTTCGACGTCGCGTTTGATTCGTCTGAGCAGACAAATATCCAGCGGTGTGTCCATAAACACTGTGATGTTGAACAGTTCGCGCAGGCGGGCGTCACTTAACAGCAAAATCCCTTCGACCAGAATCACTTTGGCGCTTTGTACGCGGATAGTTTCAGTCTTACGGGTATGGGTTTTATAGCAATACTGCGGCATTTCGATGGACTGGCCGTCGTCACGTAATTGCTGTAAATGCTGAGCCAGCAATTCATGTTCAAAGGCCGCCGGATGGTCATAGTTGGTTAACACCCGCTGGTCCATCGACAGATGGTCCTGATTACGGTAATAGGCATCCTCTGCCAGGACGGAAATCCGCTCTCCGCCAAATTCAGCCACCAGCTCCTGATAAACGGTGGATGCAAATAAACTTTTGCCAGATGCTGAAGCGCCGGCAATGGCGATAATAGTTGGTTTTGCCACGATGGTGTCCGCGAATTGAGGAAACAGTCTTCATTATTGCGAATTTTAGCCGCCCTATAAACAAAAAAGTGCCAGCACGCTGGCTGGCACTTTTTGTTCGGCTAGAACAATTTCAGATTAGAAATTGTATTTCACGCCAATCCGCATTTCCCACAGTGAAGGTTCAATACGGCGGTTTTCAGCTGTTGGGTTGTTGAACTTGTAAACGTACTGACCGCTGCCATTGACAGTGGTGGTGACCGCTGAGTTCTGCGCGCCGCCCTCACGGACAATACCCCAGTCGTCGTTCAGCAGGTTGCCGACGTTTTCGATAGCGAAGAAGACGCTGCCCTTGTGCTCAACGTTAAAGCCAGGGAATTGTTGTTCAACACGAACGTCCCACTTGTTCCACCAGCTGCCTTCGATGGCGTTACGCGGCAGAATGCTGCCACGGTAGCCTTCCAGGCCTGCTGCAGTCACCCAGGCGTTAAAGGCAGTTTTGTCAGCCTCAGTCAGGAAGGTCACTTTGCTGTCTGTCAGTGTTGGGATATACAGCAACTGACGGCTGCCGTCGTTGAAGCCTAAACCAGCGCTTGAACGGTCGAAGGTGTAACCAAACCAGTTGCTTTGCAGCGCCTGACCAAACAGCGTGAAGCGTGTTTCATAGCCTGAGAAGAACTCATGGGCATAGCTCATGCTGAACGTGAAACGGTGCGGCACTTCATAGTTTGAAGTGGCCAGTTCCAGATTCTCAGGATCTGCTGTCGCAACGAAGTGGTAGTTCGAGAACGCCACTGAGCTGTCCATTGGATGCACGTCTTTTGCACGGGTACGGGCATAAGACATCGCCATATCCAGGCCGAAGTCGAACGACTTGTTCACACCCAGTGAGAACGTGGTCGCACGGGCGTCGTCGCCTTTACGGTTGGTCAGCAGGAAGTCGTTGTTTGAACCACGACGAGAGGTGTAAACCGGACGACCATCTGGTGCTGTGCCGGTTTTATCCAGCGACAGGTCTTTGATGATGGCAGAATCCTGCTTACGGCTGTGCAACAGGTCAGCAGTGATGGTGTAGTCGCTTTCGGTCAGATAAGTCAGACCTAATGCGTACTTCCATTCAGATGGGATCTCAAAGTTCGGATCTGTCACGTTCGTCGTTGAGTCGGCTGTGCCTGAACCCACCGCGTCATACAGCGCTTTAGGAATGTCGTAACCTGGACGGCCCTGGCCAATCAGCGGTACTGCTGTAGGACCCAGTAACTGCATGTTGGTGCGGTTAACCTGGATGTTACGGATACCGTCGTTCGAGTAGCTGTTGGAGATCCAGACGTTTGGATTACCACCTGAGTACAGGCCGATACCACCGCGTACTTCCAGTTGGTCATCGACCACCCAGTTCACGCCCAGACGTGGTTGTAACAGGTCTTTGCCATCCAGGTTTTGCTGGTTTGAGTAGCCGTAACGTTTTTCGAAATTCGGGTTCAGGGTTGGTACGTCATCGCTGCTGTACCAGTCATAACGCAGACCCGCGGTCACAGTGATATCGATGTCGCTGAAACGATATTTGTCCTGTGCATATACAGTGTTGATATCGTAGGCGAACTCACCGGCTGCATCCGCAGGGTTATGCGTTTTGGCGTTACCGTAGTAAGCGCGTGCTAAACCTTTGCGGAAATCGGCGATGCTGTTAAAACGGTATTGGCCCACTGAGTTCTGTACGAACATGTTAAACACGTCCAGATTTTCGTATTCGTAACCGAAATAGAACTCGTGGTCTTCCATGTTGTAAGTACCAGCGAACTTGAATGACAGGTTGTCATAGTTCAGGACGTTTGACTGGCGAGAGTCGTCCGGTCCCAGGTAAATCGTAGTGCCGTTCACACCCAATACCTGAACTTCACCAAAACCGCTGGCCCGGTCAAGAGACAGCTGACGGTTGTTCAGTTCTGAGTAGCCAACCCGTAACTCAGTGCTGAAATCTTCATTCCAGTCAGAGTACAGTGACGTCACATAAGCGGTCAGCTGAGCGCCACGCTCATAGAAGTGGTTGGACAGTGACATCCGGTCAGAGCCGGCGTCTGACTGCGCAATCGCAAAGCCGTTGTTGTAGTTGTACATGAAGTTGGCGCGGTGCTGGTCATTGATGTTCCAGTCCAGCTTGATCAACAGTTTTTCATCTTCAACTGGCATGCTTGGTACAGTCGTACCTGGGTCATACTTATACAGGTCTTTGGAAATTGAGATGATTTCGTCGATTTGCGCTTGCGTTACCCGGCCGTTCGCCAGTGGTGCGTAATCGAAAATCTCAGTGCCGTCCAGTTTTTCAACGGCAATGAAAGCAAACAGTTTGTCTTCAACAAGCGGGAAACCAACGTTAGCGCCGTAACGTTTTTCACTGAAAGACCCCAGGCTCTGCTTAGTGCCTTCCAGTTTGTCGCCTTTCAGTGAGTCGTTGGTGTAATCATAGAACAGGCTGCCTTCAACATTGTTAGAGCCTGACTTGGTAACCGCGTTGATGTTACAGGAAGTGAAACCACCGTACTGAACATCGAACGGCGCCAGCTCGACCGCTACCTGGTCGATGGCATCAAAAGAGAATGGAATACGTTCAGTTGGGTAGCCGCTGCTGTTCAGACCGAAGTTATCGTTCATCCGAACGCCGTCAACAGTCAGGCTGTTGGTCCGTGGGTTACCACCGGCACAACGGACAGAGCTTGAACCTGACTCACTGACATAAATACGAGGGTCCAGACGGATGATGTCTTTGATGTCGCGGTTGACCGCTGGCATGGTTTCTAATTTCAGGTTGTCGAAACGGGCCGCCGGGCCGGTGTCACCTGAAACGGCCGCTAATTGCGCACCGCTGACCTGAATACGTTCTACAGACTCAGCCTGCAGGCTGCTTTGTAATTGGAATGTCTCGCCCAACTTCAGGAATACGTCGTTGATTTCGGTATCTGCATACACGTCAGAATCAACCATCAGACGGTATGGACCGCCAACGCGTAAACCAGATGCGTTGAAAACACCGCCTTCATTGGTCACAACTTGCCGCGTAGAGCCTGAAGGTACGTGGATAATTGTTACTTTAGTTCCAGCGGCCGGAGTTCCTGCCGGCCCTTTAACCACACCGCGGATACCTGAGGACGTATCGGCAACGGCATAGCTAGAACCTAAGGCTACAGCAACCGCCATAGCAATATGTCTGATTTTCATATCGTTTTCACCTGGTAGTTGTAGGTATTGTCAAACCCTGAATAAAACCAAACTGAGTTTCCAATTTGGGAGACAAGCTTAACGCAGTAACATTACGTTTTTCTTACAGAGGTCCGAGCTGTTTAAATATTTATGTCCAAACAAAGGAACTTTTTCTTCGTTTGGCAGTCAAGGACCTAATGTCATGCGAGTGTAACATATCAGACCAGAAATATGCAGGCAGGCTAAATAAGTTTGTTTAAATTTTCGCTGAAATTTGTTGCTAAATGCAGCTATCCAGCCGTCTGTTTTATGATTGCGCTAGGTTCTGTCACAATTTCCCGCTACTCTTCGCTGGTCCCATATTGCCAGTTTCACTTTGTAGGTTACGCTGATGAAAACTCTGTTATCCGGTCTTTGTGCCGGTCTCTCACTGGCTGCAACTATGTCTGCACAAGCAACCGAACTGACCATCGCCACTTTTAATGTCAGCATGGAATCAGAAAATTACGTCACCAAAGGCAGCACGCTTGGGCCTCAAGTGCTGGCCCGCGAACTCGCCAGCGGCAATAATGCCCAGATCCGCAACATCGCCGCCATTTTGCAGCAAGTCCGGCCGGATATTCTGCTGCTCAATGAATTCGATTACATCGAAGACCCAAAACAAGGCGTTGAACAGTTCCTGGCGCAGTATCTGGCGAAATCGCAGCAACAAGGCCAGCCACTGCATTACCCCTACTTTTATTACCAAAACGTCAATACCGGGCAACCCAGCGGTTTTGATCTGGACAATAATGGTCAGATTGGTGGCGCAGAAGATGCCTGGGGTTTTGGCCATTATCCGGGCCAGTACGCCATGCTGGTGCTGTCGCGTTTTCCTATCGACGCCAGCAAAGCCCGCACTTTCCGCAACTTTAAGTGGAAAGATATGCCGGAGCACAAAAAAACCAGCAAAGCCGATGGCAGCCCCTGGTACCCGGCAGCAGCCTGGCAACAAATGCCTTTGTCGAGCAAATCCCACTGGGATTTGCCAGTCGATGTTGAAGGCAAAGCGCTGCATCTGCTGGTCAGCCATCCAACACCGCCGGTATTTGACGGTCCGGAAAACCGCAATGGTCACCGCAACCACGATGAAGTACGTTTCTGGGTCGACTACCTGAATCAGGCGGATTACATCTATGACGATCAGGGCAAACGCGGCGGTTATCAGGCCAAAGCACCTTTTGTCGTGCTCGGTGATTTAAACTCCTCACCGGATGAAGGCGATGCTTATCGGGATGCCATCCAAAACCTGGTGAAACACCCGCAAATCCAGTCAGAACCTGCACCGGCCAGTAAAGGCGGTGCTGCGCACAGCCCGGATAATCCGCTCGCCAAATTCCATACAGCCGGCTGGCGCATGCGGGCTGACTATGTACTGCCATCGAAACAGGGAATGAGCGTGCTCAGCAGTGGTGTGTTCTGGCCGGCCCAAGGTGAACCTTTGCACGACGTGGTGGCCAGCCGTGGCGCCAGTTCAGACCACCGCCTGGTGTGGGTGCGGCTCAAGCTGACAGA
>CBINNO010000018.1:0-37488 GCA_966252055.1 uncultured Rheinheimera sp.
TGTTTATGGATAAAAATTGCCCGAAGGCATATTGGACAACGCGCAGCGTTGGCCCGAAGGGTGAGCACCAGGGATGGTGCGAATAACAAAACCGTCAGGAACGGCTTTTAACAACGCTTAGCGTTGGCCCGCAGGGTGAGCACCAGGGATGGTGCGAATAACAAAACCGTCAGGAACGGCTTTTAACAACGCGCAGCGTTGGCCTGCAGGGTGAGCACCAGGGATGGTGTGAATAAAAAACCGTCAGGAACGGCTTTTAACAACGCGCAGCGTTGGCCCGCAGGGTGAGCGCCAGGGATGGTGCGAATAAAAAACCGGCAAAAGCCGGTTTTTTATTGGTCTGTCAGGCATGGCTTCAGAACTTGGCAACCACTTTTACAGAAGCATCGGCGGCAGCGGCATCGATATAACCGATGGCAGTTGGATCTGCGGCCACTGCGGCTTTGACGTCTGCATCAGACGCCAGTTCTTTTGGCGGTGTGCCCTTACCGGTGAACACCAGTTTGGACCAATAAGCCTTCATCTGACTGGACGATTTCCCCAGCACTTTACTGTCAAAGTCAGCCCGCGCCGGCGCGCTCTCCGCCTGATTTAACGGCGTGGCTTTCCCACCAGAATTAAAAGTATTGCCACGCCCGGTAAAGAGCCGGCTGATTTCAGCCTGATCCAGTGCCGCAGCGTTTGACGGATGCACAATGACAGCCACTTCCGCCGTTGCGATTGCGCTGACCAAAACCAGTGGTAAAGATACAAATTTCAACCAATTCATGGTTTTCTCCACTCTTAGAATACTAAATCAATGCCGAAGGTGATGGCCTTGCTGTCACCAGCAACCTGGCCACCATTGATGCCGTCGTCCGACACATCGTCATACTGGATTTTGAAAGCCGCCGAGCTATGGAAATCCCAGCGCGCACCAATGCTGGTGGTATTGTGTTTTTCGCCTTCAGAATCAAAGTCCGCATAAGAGACAAAAGGCGTCCAGGCGCCGATACGATAGCCACCCGACAGCAGGTAGGTGTCAAAATCACCACCGTCAAGCGTCAGCCGGTTGAACTCCGTCAGCAGCACCCAGTTGTTGTAATCAACGTTGGCCGACATCCCCATAAATTTGCCGCGCCGGCTGTCATCACCTTCCCAGGTCACGGGTTCGCCGTTACGGTAACGCTCATTCTGATAGGTCATGTAGGTAAAACGCAGATCCAGCCAGTCGCGATTGAGACTCAGCACACCACCGATGATATTTTTCCAAATCTCGCGCACGGGCTCATTACCAAAAAACTCGGACAACAATTTGTTTTCGCTGTCGTCTTCGCGGCCCGTGTAGATATTGCCGCTGACCGTCCAGTCACTGAGCTGATAGTTAAACTGCGCATTGACGCCGTTGTAATTGATGATTTGCCAGGTGTAATTGTCCGCCGCCGGCCGGATCCACAGGTAGGCATAGCTGACGTCAAAAAAGTCGGAGTAATAATACAGCGGCAGCCGTTTTTTGCCGGCTTGTAAGGTCCAGTGATCATTGAGCGCGTAAGAAAGATACGCCCATTCAAATTCAGCATTAAAGCTGTCGGCACCGCGGCCAACCAATTGAGCTGTCGCGGTCAGGCCATCCAGCAAATCTGCTGAAATTTGCAGCCCGTATTTGGAGTCGGGTTTGAAACTCCAATCCTCATCGTAGTATCCGACTATCGGATAATTGGCTAAAAAAGTAGGTTCGAGCCCAAATTCCGGCACTCCGGTGCCACTCAGGACTTTACCGCCTACCACAGAGGCAAAACCTGAAATCTTCACTTCGGCCTGCGCAAAGTTACACAAAGTTGTCACAGTGATCGCAGCAGCCAGCAGCGTTTTTTTCATCACGTCACTCCTTCAATTATTGAATTCAGCCCGTTGATTGAATGGCAGACTTAAAACACCAGATCCACGCCCATCGTTACCAACCCATCTTTATGGCCGGTAAAATTGTCTTCAGCGCGGCTGAACTGCGCTTTGAAAGCGGCTGACGGATGGAAGTCGTAGCGCACACCGAGACTCCAGGTGTCACGGTCAAACGCCTGACTTTCGACTAAGCCAGCCACGATATTAAAAAATGGCGCTTGCACCGGAATGCCGCGATAAATCTGCGCTTTGCTCTTGTCGTCGTCTTTTTCAAATGAAACATAAGGCAGGATAGTATCGAAGCGATAACCGACCGACAGGTAATAAGCATCTTTGTCGGCAAAGTAAGAATCTTTCACTTTGACACGGGTATATTCACTGACCGCCACCCAGTTGTTGCGATCGTAGCTCAGCCCGACACCAAAGAAAGTGCCTCTGTCTTCATCAAAGTCGATACCTTTGGCGACGGACGCAAAACCATTGTTGGTTAGCAACTGCAGCAGCGGATCCAGAGCTGGCGCATTGACGGTCACATCCCCAACAAAATAAGCCACGCGGCCACTCAGCCAGTCATTGCTGAGCTCCCAGGCAACCCCGGTCAGGTCTTGTACTTTACTGGGTGATGCGATGCCGCTGACTTCCAAATCATCATCAAAAGCACCATAGACCAATTGCAGATTTGATGTCACATCCCCGATGCTGGTGCTGTGGTACAGCGAGACGCCATCCATCGAATCAAACTCAAGATCATAAACCGCTCTGGGCGTACGCGCCCAGTCATAGGCATAACCGACATCCAGATAGTCTGAGTATTTGTAGAAAGGAATACGAATGCGGCCCGCATTTAAGCGCCACTCGTCGGTCAACTGGTAACTGAGAAAAGCCCAGGCAAATTCGGCGTCAAAATCATCGACGCCTTTAGCCATCAGCTGTGCTGTCACTGACAGTTTGTCGCCCAGATCTGAGCTCAGCTGGACGGCAAACAGTGATTCATTTTTAAATTCGATATCGTCGGTGTAACCATGCAGAGACTCATCACTGCCCGTAGTCATCCCGCCTTTGATGGAAGCAAAACCATTGATATTCACTTCAGCCTGCGCCACCTGAGCCATAAAACAGGCGGTGATCACAGATAAAGTAAGCAGACTTTTCTTCATGCGCACAATCTCCAGAAAAACAACGGCATTTTTCAACCAGCTTAGTTCAGCGAAGCAAAATCACCAGAAAATTCAGAACTATAAATTTTAGTTCCGTCACAGGTGAAAAAAATTGGCGCGCACTTTATCCGACAATTCAGCGAGTTACAACAACACATCTTCACAGATGTAAAAAAGCCTGCAAACTGCAGGCTTTTGTCAGAAATTTGGGTAATTTTACTTAAAAATCAATGGCCTTCGCTGACCATGTTGATGGTGTACTTCGGGATCTCCACGACCAGGTCTTCATCGCTGACCCGCGCCTGACAACCGAGGCGGGATTCCGGCTCCAGTCCCCAGGCTTTGTCGAGCATATCGTCTTCCAGCTCGTCGCTTTCGTTCAGCGAATAGAAGCCCTGCCGGACTATCACGTGGCAAGTTGTACAGGCACAGGATTTTTCACAGGCATGCTCGATATCGATGCCATTTTTCAGCGCGACATCCAGCACGGTTTCGCCGGCTTTCGCTTCCAGCGCAGCCCCTTCCGGGCATAGCTCTGCATGGGGTAAAAATATAATTTGTGGCATCTCAGACCTCGTCGACCTTATGGCCTCGCAGCGCCAGCCGGATTGACATATCCATCCGGCGGGCGGCAAATTCATCTGTTAACTGATTGGTGTGTTCGATCGCAGCTTTGATGGCTGCGGTGTCTTCGCTTTGGGCAACCTGTGCCAGCTGATGCAGCGCCTGCTCTATTTCCAGCAGTTCGGTGGCGGACAACAATGCAGCATCCGCCTGTAAGGCCGCTGTGACGGCTTCATGCACCCGGTTGGCTTCAACCTGCTGCTCACGCAGCAAACGCAACTGCATATCCTGGCGGGCATGTAACATCGAGCTTTGGATCATCTGGGCTATCTGGTCGTTACTGAGGCCATACGACGGCTTTACTTCAATAGAAGCGCTGACGCCGCTGGATTTTTCCTGCGCTGTGACGCTCAGCAGGCCATCGGCATCGACCTGGAAAGTCACGCGGATGTGCGCGCCGCCGGCCGCCATCGGTGGGATGCCACGCAGCTCAAACCTGGCCAGTGAACGACAGTCGCTGACCGCTTCACGTTCGCCCTGCAGCACGTGAATCGCCATTGCGGTCTGGCCGTCTTTAAAAGTGGTAAATTCCTGCGCCCGCGCGACCGGGATCACGGTATTACGTGGGATCACTTTCTCGACCAGGCCGCCCATGGTTTCCAGGCCGAGCGACAACGGGATCACATCCAGCAGCAAAGTGTCGCTGTCCGACTTATTGCCAACCAGCACATTGGCCTGAATGGCAGCGCCCAGCGCCACCACTTTGTCGGGGTCGATGGACGTCAGCGGCTCTGTCTCAAACAGCTCTGCCACCGCCTGGCGTACCAGTGGCACACGCGTAGAACCGCCAACCATCACCACTTTGGCGACTTCACTGACGTCCAGACCGGCATCCCGCAAGGTCTGTTTACAGGCGCGCAATGTGCGACGCACCAGCGGCTGGATCAATTGGTCAAATTCGGCACGGCTGAGGCTGAATTGGCCGGCACCTAAAAATGTCAGGTCGTACTGTACGCTGTTATCAGCACTGAGCTGTTCTTTCAGCTGCCGGCACAGCTGCAATAACTCACGCAGTTGTGAGTGATTCAGCGTTGCAACGCCAGCTTGTTGTTTCAGTAATTCAGCCAGGGCATGGTCAAAATCGTCGCCGCCAAGCGCCGAATCGCCGCCGGTAGCCAGGACTTCAAACACGCCTTTGCGCAGCCGCAGGACAGAAATATCGAAAGTGCCGCCACCGAGGTCATATACAGCGACCACACCTTCCTGACCGGAGTCCAGGCCATATGCCAGCGCCGCCGCAGTGGGTTCATTCAACAAGCGCAGGACATTAAGCCCCGCCAGCCGGGCCGCATCTTTAGTGGCCTGGCGCTGTGCATCATCAAAATACGCCGGCACTGTAATCACCACACCGGTCAGTTCGCCGCCGAGCGTCTGACTGGCGGTATCCGCCAGTGTCGCCAGGATTTCGGCCGATACTTCCACCGGGTTTTTGATGCCGGCAACAGTGTTGAGCGCCACCAGACCATGTTGGTCGACCAGCTCGTAAGGCAAGTCGGCGGCTTGCGCCTGCATTTCCTGATAACCACGCCCCATCAGCCGTTTGACGGACACAATGGTGTTATGTGGATCAAGTGCGGCAGCCGCCTGCGCTTCACGTCCAACCACGACCTTGTCGGCGCTGTAGCGCACCACCGAGGGGACCATGTCCTCGCCCCGGCTGTTTGGCAGCGTTTTGGCTTCGCCGCTACGCACTGTCGCCACTAAAGAATTGGTCGTGCCCAAATCGATACCAGCCGCCAGTTTGTGCTGGTGCGGTGCGGCGCTCTGGCCGGGTTCAGCAATTTGTAATAAAGCCATGGGTCAGTCTTGTGTCTGCTGTACGATGAACTCAAGCTCTTGCTCAAGTTTGAAGAAAAATTTCAGTTTGCGGATTATATCAGCCGCGGCTAAATCCTGCTGATGCGTGTTGGCGGCCAGGCAATCACTGAGAGCGGCTAACAGCTGTCTTTTCTGTGTCCGGATCTGCTGCTCGGCGTCATCGATGAATGCGTCTGGATCCCGCGCCGCGGGTATCTCCGCCAGCAACTCGCGCAGCTCCATCTGCTGCAGCAAAAACTGTGTATCGGTAAAACTGCGCTGCTCGGCACTGATTTTAACACCGCGCAGTGCCAGCAAGTGCTCTGCACGCAACAACGGTTGTTTCAGGCTGTGATAGCCATCATTGATATTAGCGGCCTGCTGCACCGCCAGCATACGGTCGCGCTCTGAAGCCGCGGCAAAGTTATCCGGATGAAATTGCTTTTGCAGCGCCAGATAACGGGTACCGAGTTCTGTCAGGTCGACTTCAAAGCGGGCTGGCAGCGCAAACAGCTGGAAATAATTCATGCCTTTCCTGCTCAGACGGTGAAGCTTTCACCGCAACCACATTCACCGTTGACGTTCGGGTTATTAAACTGAAACCCTTCGTTTAAGCCTTCTTTGACAAAATCCAGCTGGGTGCCATCGATGTAGACCAGGCTTTTGCCATCGACGATGATTTTTAAATCGTCCTGTTCGAACACTGCATCATCGTCATTGAGCTCATCGACAAACTCCAGCACATAGGCCAGCCCTGAACAGCCGGTGGTTTTCACCCCGACGCGCAGGCCAATGCCTTTGCCTCTGTTGGCCAGAAAACTGCGCACCCGATCTGCCGCAGCGGGCGTCATGCTGATGGCCATAACGCTCAGCTCCCGTGCCGTTGTTTGTAATCGGCAATGGCCGCTTTAATGGCATCTTCAGCCAGAATCGAGCAGTGGATTTTCACTGGCGGTAACGCCAGTTCCTGCGCGATGTCGGTGTTTTTGATCTGCGCCGCTTCATCCAGCGACTTGCCTTTGACCCATTCAGTCACCAGACTGCTGGACGCGATAGCACTGCCACAACCATAAGTTTTGAACTTGGCATCTTCGATAATGCCAGCTTCGTTCACTTTGATTTGCAGTTTCATCACGTCACCACAAGCCGGTGCGCCAACCATACCGGTCGCAACCGTCGGGTCGTCTTTGGCAAAAGAACCTACGTTGCGCGGGTTTTCGTAGTGGTCGATAACTTTGTTACTGTATGCCATATGCTTTACCTCGATATCAGGGCGTCACAGCGCCCGGCTTAATGGGCCACCCAGGCCACAGTGTTCAGGTCGACGCCGTCTTTATACATGTCCCACAGCGGCGACATTTCACGGAGTTTGCCAATCGCCTGATGCACGATTTTAATCGTATGATCAATCTGTTCTTCAGTGGTGAAACGGCCGATGCTGAACCGGATTGAACTGTGCGCCAGCTCGTCAGACAGACCCAGTGCGCGCAGCACATAAGAAGGTTCCAGGCTGGCAGAAGTACAGGCAGAACCGGACGACACCGCGATGTCTTTGAGCGCCATAATCAGCGACTCGCCTTCGACATAGTTAAAGCTGATATTGGTAATGCCTGGGACCCGATGCGTGGCATCGCCATTTAAAAACACTTGTTCGATGTCTTTAATGCCATCCCACAAGCGCTGGCGCAGTGTGGCAAAGCGTTGATTCTCTTCAGCCATTTCCAGTTTCGCCAGACGGAATGCTTCGCCCATACCGACGATTTGGTGAGTCGGTAAAGTCCCTGAACGCATGCCACGTTCATGGCCACCGCCGTGCGTTTGTGCTTCGAGGCGAATACGTGGTTTGCGGCGGACATACAGTGCGCCAATCCCTTTGGGGCCGTAAATTTTATGAGCAGAAAACGACATCAGGTCGACTTTCAGCGTCTGCAGGTCGATGGCAACTTTACCGGCAGCCTGCGCTGCATCAACGTGGAAAATAGTGCCATTGGCACGGCACAGCTCGCCGATGGCGGCGATATCCTGGACCACACCAATTTCGTTGTTGACCATCATCACGCTGACAACCGTGGTATCCGGCCGCATTGCTGCTTTGAGCTTGTCCAGATCCAGCAGGCCGTTAGCTTCGACATCCAGATACGTGACTTCAAAACCTTCCCGCTCCAGCGCACGCATGGTGTCCAGCACGGCTTTGTGCTCGGTTCTGGCGGTGATCAGGTGCTTACCTTTTTTGTGGTAAAACTGCGCTGCGCCTTTAATTGCCAGGTTGTTGGATTCGGTCGCACCAGACGTGAAGACGATTTCGCGCGGATCTGCATGCACCAGATCTGCAATGTGGCTGCGGGCCACTTCAACCGCTTCTTCGGCCTGCCAGCCAAACTTGTGCGAACGCGACGCCGGGTTGCCAAACTGGCCGTCCATCGTCAGGTACTGCATCATTAATTCGGCGACGCGCGGGTCAACCGGGGTGGTGGCGGCGTAATCTAAATAAATCGGTAACTTCATGCTGTGCTCCGTCTGAAGTCTTACAACTGACAATTGACTTCAATTTCGCTGATTGGATGTTTTAACTGCCGGCTATCCTGCCGTCTGGCCACGCTTTGCACTTCGTGCTGGCTGACCAGTTCGCCCAGTGAGATCTGGGTCAGAAAATCTTCAATACGGGTACTCAAATCGCTCCACAGACTGTGGGTCAGACACTTAGCTCCGCCCTGACAATCCGATTTGCCCTGGCAACGGGTGGCATCTACGGATTCATCGACAGCGCTGATCACTTCCGACACGCTGATTTGCGCTGCCGGCCGGCCCAGCTGATAACCGCCGCCCGGCCCCCGCACGCTGCTGACCAGCCCCTGCTTGCGCAAACGGGCGAACAGCTGTTCCAGATAAGATAAAGAGATTTCCTGTCGTACCGAAATATCGGCCAGTGGCACCGGCCCGGCGTGGGCATGCAGCGCCACATCAAGCATCGCAGTGACGGCATAACGGCCTTTGGAAGTCAGACGCATAAGAACTCCGGGTCCGGTTTCAGAATGGCGCAGATTGTACATTCCTGACTGATTTAGTCAAGTATATGCCCTACTAAAACAGTCAGGTATTTTTCTGCGTGATACTGAGTATCAGATGGTCGGATCAAACTCGTCCATATGCTTGCGACGCTGCTCCGCCGCCTGCCGTTCTGCCTCCAGAAAAGCCTCATCTTCAATCCCCATCTGCGGCACAGCGGTGCAGACGTTGCCGCCAAGCTGATTAACGCTTTCGCACAGCTCCGCCACTTTATTGTCCAGGCACTGAATATGATCCAGCATCCGGCCAATGGCATTGGCCACCGGGTCCGGGTTGTCGCTCGACACCGCATAGGCATCAAAACCAAATTTTTTCGCCAGTTGCTGACGCTGCTCCGTCACTTCAGCCCCTTGCTTGGCCACGATACGGCCGGGAATACCGACCACGGTCGCCCCGGCCGGCACGTCTTTGACCACGACTGCATTGGAGCCTACGCGGGCATTTTCACCGACATACAAAGGGCCAAGGATTTTTGCGCCGGCGCCCACCACCACATTGTTGCCAAGCGTCGGGTGGCGTTTACCCGGGTTCCAGCTGGTGCCGCCAAGCGTCACCCCGTGATAAAGCGTGACATCGTCGCCAATCTCAGCGGTTTCTCCAATCACCACGCCCATGCCATGGTCGATGAAAAAACGCCGGCCGATGCGTGCACCCGGGTGGATCTCCACGCCGGTCAGCCAGCGGGCAATAGTACTTAAAAAACGGGCCAGCCATTTCCAGTTGGCCCGCCACAGTTTGTGATTAAGCCGGTGCCACCAGATGGCGTGTAAGCCCGGATAGTTAGTCAGTACTTCCATAAAAGTGCGTGCGGCCGGGTCGCGGTCAAACACACTCTGAATATCTTCTTTGATACCTGCAAACATGCGAATTCCTTAACTGTCCTGCCGCTGCTGGCGGCCCAGTCGCTGCACCGAAGCCAGAATGCCACGCAAAATACTGAGCTCGTTCTCGTCGGGCCGCGCCCGGCTGAACAAGCGTCTGAGTTTAATCATGATATGACCGGGATGCTGGCGAATGATAAAACCGGTCTGATCCAGCGTTTGTTCCAGATGCTGATAAAAACCGTCCAGCTGTTCGGCGGTTGGGTAACGCACCACATCAGGGTCCGGTTCCGGCAGTGTTTGACTGCCCAGCAACGCCATCCGCACTTCATAACTGACCACCTGCACCGCCATCGCCAGATTCAGCGAGGTGTAGTCACTGTTGGTCGGAATACAGAGATGATAATTACAAAGCCGTA
This sequence comes from uncultured Rheinheimera sp., assembly GCA_966252055.1. Taxonomy (GTDB): domain Bacteria; phylum Pseudomonadota; class Gammaproteobacteria; order Enterobacterales; family Alteromonadaceae; genus Pararheinheimera. The sequence goes on from CBINNO010000018.1 coordinate 9,763, forward strand.
ATTCGTCGTTCGACATGCCATTGCTTTCGCGGCCAAACACCAGTGCGACCTGGCCTTGTGCCACTTCGGCCGCCGTTTTCAGGCCAGCCTGGCGCGGGTCCAGTACCTCGATGTCATGATTTTTGCTCTTGTGACTGGTGCCAATCACCAGCGCGCAATCGGCAATGGCTTCGGCCAGCGTTGGCACTATGGTCGCATTGGCCAGCACGTCGCTGGCACCGGCCGACAGTGCATAAGCCTGGCCGTCGATCTCCGTTTTTGGATCCACCAGCACCAGCCGGGTCAGCCCCATGGTTTTCATGGCGCGCGCCACTGAGCCAATATTGCCGCTGTGGGTGGTGCCTATCAGAATGACGCGGATCTGCTCAAACATCTCGACTGTGCCTGTATGCTGCGTTGGCGTTGTCGCCAAAAAGCTATAGCCAAAGAAAAAAGTGCGGCATTTTAGCATAAGGAAGTTGAGCTTGGGCAGTAAAATATAGAAGTCTGGCCATCCAAAATTGATTCTGTAGCCTTTTGCCGGAAAATGCCGCCAGCCAGCGCATCAGCATTAGACAGCGCCGGCCAGCCAGCCTAAAATAGCGCCGGTTTCATAAACTGAGCCGGCATTGAAGCCGGCCCGACACAAGGACAAACGCATGAAAGTTATGACTTCGCTCGTGGTTGCTTCCAGTTTATTCACCGGCGCGCTGTTTGCATCAGCCGCCATCGCCGATACCAAAGCGTTGCAGGCAGCCGTCGACCACCCGGTCCGCAGCGCCACCAACAAAGCCCGTGACAGCTTCCGCCATCCGGTGGAAACTTTGAGTTTCTTTGGCGTCACGCCAACCAGCACTGTTGTTGAAATTTCCCCGGGCGGTGGCTGGTATACCGAAATTCTCGCCCCGCTGTTGCAACAAAACGGCACATATTACGCTGCGCATCAGCCTAAAGACGCCAGCTCCGACTACGCCAAAAAATCACGGGCTGACTACGAAGCCAAACTGGCTGCCAATCCGGTATACAGCAAAGTGGTCGTCACGGAATTCTCTGCCGCGGGCGGCAAAGAAATTGCGCCGGCCGGCAGTGCAGATGTGGTACTGACCTTCCGCAACCTGCATAACTGGTACATGGGCAAAGGCGACGAAAGCCTGCTGACCGCGTTTAAATCTTTCCATACGGCCCTGAAACCGGGCGGTGTGCTGGGCGTGGTTGAACACCGGCTGCCAGAGAGCAAACTGAACACCGACTGGAAAAAATCCGGTTATATGCCACAAAGCCTGGTGATCAAGCTGGCCGAACAGGCTGGTTTTGTGCTGGACGGCACCAGCGAAGTGAACGCCAATCCAAAAGATACTGCCGATCATCCGGGTGGTGTCTGGGCTTTGCCGCCGACTTACACCAATAAAGAGCAGGATAAAGCCAAATATCAGGCCATTGGTGAAAGCGACCGGATGACGCTGAAATTCCGTAAACCTGCAACTAAATAAGTGGATCTCTCAATGAAAGTTCTTGTGATAGGCGGCGGTGGCCGTGAACATGCGTTGGCCTGGAAAGCGGCTCAGTCACCGAAAGTCAGTCAGGTTTTTGTCGCGCCGGGTAATGCCGGCACCGCGCTGGAGCCCAGTCTGACCAATGTGGCCATTGCGGCAGATGACGTGGCAGCGCTGTTGGCTTTTGCCCAACATGAGCAGATTGCGCTGACTATTGTTGGCCCGGAAGCGCCGCTGGCGCGTGGTGTGGTTGACAGTTTCCGTGCCGCCGGTCTGCAGATTTTTGGCCCAACCCAAGGTGCTGCGCAGCTGGAAAGCTCCAAGGCATTTGCCAAAGATTTTCTGGCCCGTCATCACATTCCGACAGCCGCCTATCAGACTTTCACTGATGTGTCCGATGCCAAGGCATTCGTCACCGAAATGGGCACTCCGATTGTGATCAAAGCCGACGGCCTGGCGGCCGGTAAAGGCGTGATCATCGCGCAAACCGAAGCTGAAGCTTATGCCGCTATTGAAGATATGCTGGCTGGCAATAAATTTGGCAGCGCTGGCAGCCGCGTGGTCATTGAGGAGTTTCTGATCGGGGAAGAAGCCTCTTTTATCGTGATGGTCGACGGCACCCACGCGCTGGCTTTTGCCTCTTCGCAAGATCACAAAGCCCGCGACGATGGCGACAAAGGCCCGAACACTGGCGGCATGGGCGCTTATTCGCCGGCGCCTGTGGTCACCCCGGCGGTGCACGAATGGGTGATGGAACAGGTGATTTATCCGACCGTGCGTGGCATGGCGGCTGAAGGCCAGATCTACACCGGCTTTTTGTATGCCGGCCTGATGGTGGCGCCGGACGGCACCGCCAAAGTGCTCGAGTTCAACTGCCGCTTTGGTGACCCGGAGACTCAGCCGATCATGCTGCGACTGCAATCCGACCTGGTCGAACTTTGCGCCGCCGCTTGTGCCGGCAAACTCGACAGCCAGCAGATCCAGTTCGACAGCCGCGCGGCCGTCGGTGTGGTGCTGGCCGCCGGGGGCTACCCGGATGACTATCGCAAAGGCGATGTGATTAGCGGCCTGCCAACTGCAGATAATCTGGAAGCCAAAGTGTTCCACGCCGGCACTGTGCTCAAAGACGGACAGGTGCTGACCGCTGGTGGCCGGGTGCTTTGTGCCACGGCTTTGGGTGAGAGCGTGACCGCTGCGCAGCAGGCTGCCTATCAGCTGGTGGACCAAATCCACTGGGATGGCGTGTTCAGCCGCCGCGACATCGGCTATCGCGCTGTTGCCCGCGAGCAGAAACAATAAACCAGCTTATCTGAAACCAAACGCCGGCTGCAGCCCGGCGTTTTTTTTCGGCGCTGACGATGCACCCATCAGCCAGGCTGGCGCGTCCTTCAAGCGGGCGGACGAACCCGCCGCGGGCGCTTTAGATCCACTATGACCGGCCGCTTTGGTGGCGGTTTTAACCAAGAGAACCCTGTATGTCCTTTCGACTGACATCTTTGGCCTTGTTGCTCAGTACCCTGAGCCTGAGCAGTCAGGCCAGCTGCCCTGACAGTTTTACGCCCATCGCACAAATCCAGGGTGATGGCGAGCAAAGCCCGCTCAATGGCCAGTCCATTGAAACCCGTGGCGTGGTGCAAACGGTGCTGTATGCCGGCAGCAAAAATCCGCAGTTGCTGCTTGCCAGCACCCAACCGGACCAGAACCCACGCACCTCAGAAGCCATTTTATTATCTGACAGCCAGCAAGCCAGGCTCTATCAGGCCGGTGACGTGCTCCAGCTGACCGGCACAGTGCGCGAGCTCAGTGGTATGACGGCGCTGACCAATATCACCGCCATCCAGTCTTGTGGTCGACAGGCCGTGCCGGCGGCCATCAAAGTCCGCTTGCCGGTGCAGGCTCTGAGTGACTGGGAAGCGCTGGAAGGCATGTTGCTTAGTTTTGACCAGCCGCTGATCGTCAATGACAGCTACACTCTGGCCCGCTACGGCGAATTGCTGCTGTCCAGCCAACGCCTGCCGGTCGCCACTGAAGTCAGCAAACCTGGGCCTGAGTCCAAAGCCTTGCTGGCGCGACAGCTGCTCGATGAGCTGGTGCTGGATGACGGCAGTCAGGCGCAAAACCCACAACCGGTACCCTACCCGCCTGCCGGCCTCAGCGCGGCCACCACAGTTCGGGTTGGTGACACCGTGCGCCAGCTCAGCGGTTATCTGCTGCACACCAAAGCCGGCTATCGGCTGTTGCCGGCTGCAGTGCCGAAATTTGTCGCGACCAATCCAAGGCCGGCCAGCCCAGTCGCCCGCAAGGCGGATGAGCTGCGGGTCGCCAGCTTCAACGTGCTGAACTTTTTTACCGGTGACGGCACGGCTAAAGCCTTCCCGACCCGCCGCGGTGCCAGCAATGCAGCGGAATTACAACGTCAGCAAGCCAAAATGGTGGCGGCGCTCAGCAGTCTCGATGCCGATATCATTGGTCTGCTCGAAGTGGAAAATAACGGCTTTGCCACCGGCAGCGCTATTGCCACTATTGTCACTGCACTCAACCAGCAACTGGGCTCCGAGGTGTACGCCTTTGTGCAGCCAGCGGAAAAACCGGGCTCAGACGACATCATGGTGGCGCTGATTTACCGCAAAGCCGTGGTCACGCCGACCGGCAAAGCCGCCGTCAATTTGCAGGCACCTTTTAATAAAGGCAGCCGGCCGCCACTGGCGCAAAGTTTCCTGCATCAGGCGTCGGCACAGCAGCTGACTGTCAGCATCAACCACTTTAAATCCAAGGGCAGTTGCCCGAAACAAAGCGGACCGGACTCAGATCAGGAAGACGGACAGGGCTGCTGGACTGCCAGCCGTGTCGTCGCCGCCAAAGCACTGACCAGCTGGCTGCGCAGCAATCCGACAGGTGTACAGACTCCTTACCAGCTGATCATGGGCGATTTAAACGCCTATCGGCAGGAAGAACCCCTGCAGGCGCTGGAACAGGCTGGCTGGCAACATCTGGCCCCGGCGGGTACTGTGCATTCGTCCTTTGTTTATAGAGGCCGCTCCGGCACGCTCGACCACGCATTGGCGAGCCCGGCCCTCAAAGGCAAACTGCAGCAATTCCACCACTGGGCCATCAATGCCGATGAGCCGGCGGTGCTGGATTACAACACCGAGTTTAAATCCAAAGCGCAGCAGCAGTCGTTGTATGCGCCGACGCCGTACCGTTCTTCTGATCATGACCCACTGTATATGGACTTTAAGTTCTGATGGTGTTGCCATTCAGGGCCCGCACAGGGCCCTTTTTTTGTTCCTTATTTCATATTTTTTTACCTTTAACAGGTATAATTTACCTCTTTATGCTATAAAAATTACGTCAGAAGTGTGTGGTTGACGACTGGATTGGTCTTGACAAGGAGCATACTGATGAACGTGTCTTTCACGCCCTCCATCTTTTGTGTTGGCAGCCTGCTGACAGGCCTGCTGTGGACGCCAGCCATATTTGCCGATCAAATCGCCGGTTCTATGAGAGTCACCGCGACTGTAGTCGATGGCTGCTCAGTCAGTAATCTGGTGACCTCTGGTGGTTTTAATGACTTTGGTACCGTTGACTTCGGTCAGCACGCCAACCTGCTACAAAATGTGGATGCCCAAGGTGGCGGCAGCTCCGGCATCGGTTTTCAGATGATCTGTTCAACCGGGCTGAGCTATCAAATCGGCCTCAACGATGGCCTGAATCCCAGTGGCGGCAGTCGCCGGATGACCGATGGCAACAATAACTTCATTCCATATCAGCTGTACCGCGACAACAGCCGTACTCAGCTTTGGGGCGATACCGGCACCGCCAATGAGCTGAACACCAGCGGTACCGGCAACAGCCAGTATCATTTGGTGTATGGCCGTATTAACAGTACGACCACGCCGCCGGCCGGAGTCTATGCCGACACTATCCAGGTGACTGTGGTCTGGTAACTGGCCCGTCACGGAACTGTAGTCAGATGGATCTTCAGCACAGCAGCGCCCTGCCGACTGGCTCGCATTCTGGCCTGAGCTCTGGTCAGCGCTCTGGTCTGCACTTTGGTATACGAGCAGGCCTGCACTTTGGTATACGGGCAGGCCTGCTTCTGAGCGCATTGCTGTGCAGCGGGTCCGCTTTGGCGCAGCAAAAAACTGAACAACGCAGCACTGAACTGACCCTTGTACTGGCACAAAGCTGTCAGTTCAGTGGCAACAATGGCGCCAGCTTCGGCACGCTCGATTTTGGCAGCTTCAGCCTGCTCACCGCCCCCCGCTTTGCCAATTCCCAACTGGGAGCTGGCAGTATCCAGCTGCAATGCAATGCCGGAGTCAACTTTAAGATCCTGATCAACCAAGGGTTGCACGGCAGTTCAGTCAACAGCCGGCAGCTAAAAGATCTGCAGCGAGGCGGCACGCTGGATTATCAGCTGTATCGCGACCCGCAACGCTCCCAAATCTGGGATGACAACACAGGGCTGAGCGCAGTCGCCACCGGCTTGCTGCAGCAGTTCAACGTCTATGCAACCTTGCCAGCCCAACCGGTGCCCGCCAGTGGTCAGTATTCGGACACGCTGACCGTCACCGTCAGTTGGTAGCTCAGGAAACCGGAGGAAATGGAGGGAAATGGACATGTTCTGCCGTGCAGTGATATTTGCAGCCTTGACGCTGTGGCCGGCAACGAGCCGCTCGCAAGGCCTCACCATCTGGCCGCTCATTGCCGAACTGCCGGTGGGCCAAAAAGCCAGCGCTATCTATCTCGACAATCAGAGCGATGTGCCGCAGCAACTGCAGCTGAGGGTGCGGCGCTGGCAATCGGTCGACAACAAAGAGCAACTCAGCGAACAGACCGCCATCGTCGTCAGCCCGCCATTTGTCACAGTGCCGGCCCGTGAGCGTCAGCTGGTCCGGCTGGTTTATCTGGCGGCCGACAAGGTCAGCGCGCAACAAACCGAACAAAGCTACCGGGTGCTGATCGATGATGTGTCGGCGGTCAGCGACAAACCCGGTCATCAGGTCCATATCCGCATGCGTTATTCGCTGCCACTGTTTGTCGGCCGCCCGCCGCAGGCCCCCACGCCGGCGGACACTGAAGCTTATCGCGAGTTCTGGCAGCAGCAATTGCAGCTTGAACTGCAACCTGACGCCGGCTCAGCGCCCCTTCGTATCAGGCTGACCAACCGCAGCCCGGTCCATTTGCGGATGTCGCAGGTGCGTTTGATGGCCGGTGATCAGGTGCTCTGGAGTGCCGGCGACGGGCTCTTTGGTTATGTGCTGGCGGGCAGTGCACACAGCTGGCAGATCCGGTTGCCCCATCCGGTCACAGGCCCGGCGCTGTTACAGTTTGACAGCTACCGTGTGCCAATCCAGTTGCCCGTGACTCTATGATCAGGCGACACAACCGCTGGCATCAAGCCTGCTTCAGTGGCCCTTGGTTCTGCCTGAGCCTGCTGGCTGCGGCCGAACAACCGACCGAATTGTTGTACCTGAATCTGTTAATCAACGACTGGCATACCGGCCAGACCTTGCTGGTGAAACCACAAGCCAACCATTTTATGCTGGAAACGGCGCCCTTACGCCGGCTGCTGCCGGCTTTGCAGCTATCGGCAGACCACTGGACGGACAGCCGGCAACTGCCGCTGCAGCAAATCCGGTATCTGGTGCCAGAACAACAGCTGTATCTGCAACTGGCGGAGCAATGGCTGCCACAGACCCGGCTCAGTCAGCACCCCGCCAGTCCGCAGATCCCGCTGAACTATGGTCAGGCGTTGATCCTGAACTATGACCTGGTGACTGAAAGCCAGTCCTCTCAGCCGCAGATGTACGGCGCCAATCTGGAACTGAATCTGAACCACCAACAAAGTTCATTTCGTCATCAGCAGCTGGCCCTGCATCAATTTGGCCAGACCCAGTGGCTGCGGCTCGACACCAGCTACAGCTGGCAAGACTATGAGCAGCTGCACAGCCTGCAGCTGGGCGACCTCATCACGGCCGCCAGCCACAGCGGTCAGGCCTACCGGTTCGGCGGTTTGCAGTGGCGCCGCAATTTCGCGTTACAACCGGACCTCATCACCTATCCGTTACCGGAACTCAGCACCAGTCTGGCGGTGCCCTCCAGCACAGATCTGTTTATTCAGGGCATCAAAACTTTCAGCGCCGAGTTACCGCCTGGGCCTTTTGTGCTGGAAAGCCAGCCACTGGTTAACGGCGCCGGCCTCGCCACCTTTGTCAGTACCGACCTGTTTGGCCGTACCCGTCAGGTCGAACAGCCGTTTTATGTGGCCGACAGCCTGCTGGCGCCGGGTCTGAGCGATTATGCGCTCAGCGTCGGCTGGCCCCGGCTTGGTTATGGTGCAGTCCAGAGCCGTTATGCCAGCCAGCCTGCCGCTACTGTGAGTTATCGCTACGGTCAGCAGCGTGACCGCACGCTGGGATTGTCCGCCGAAGCCAGCCGCACGGTGCAGCTGGCGGGTTTTGATGTGCAGCAACAACTCGGCCTGGCCGGTGTGCTGGGGGCTGGGCTGAGTTACAGCAATGCCACGCAGACGGGCCGGCAATGGCGGCTCAGTTACAGTTATCAGGCCCCCAACTGGCAACTCAATCTGCGCCATCAGCAACGCGACACCCACTTTGCCGATCTGGCCAGCGCTTTTGGCTCGTCGCTGCTGATCAGGCAACAAAGCCAGCTGGGGGTCGGCTGGCAAACGCGTTATGGCAGCGCCGCCATCAATCTGCTCGAACAACAATACGATGCGCAGCCCAAAGACCGTTACCTGAATTTCAGTTACAGCCTGGCGAGCGATCAACAATGGTCGGGGTTTCTGAGTGTCAGCTATCAGGCTCAGCGCAGCGCCTGGTATGTGGGTTTGTCGGTCAGTTACCAGTTTGATGCACAATTACGCGGGGCTGTGTATGCCAACCACAGCGACGGCAACCGCCCGCAGCAGAGCGTCAGTCTGCACCGCTCCCGCCCGGATGCCCACGGCTGGAACTGGGCGGCACAACAGAGTATCGCCGCCACCCACACCAGCCAGCTCTACGGCAACTATCGCAGCACGCTCAGTGACAGCTATCTCAGCTTCAGCCAGCAGGACGGTTACAGTCGCTGGTCGGCCGGCAGCCGCGGCAGCCTCGTCACGACGGGCGAACACTGGTTTTTGACCGAACCCATCAGCCAGGCATTTGCAGTGGTGGATACCCAAGGGCTGGCAGATCTGGATATCTATAACAGCAACCGCTACGTCGCCACCACCAATGCAAACGGCAAGGCATTAGTGCCGCATCTGTTGGCAAATCTGCCCAATTACATCAGTCTGGACCCGCTGCAGCTGCCGCTGGACAGCCAGGTACAGCATTATCGGCAGGCCGTGCGACCGGCCGGTGTGACCGGCGTTCAGGTCGATTTTCAGATTAACCGCCAGCCGTTGCTGCTGCTCAAAATCCGGCTGGCAGATGGCGACTACGCGCCGCCTGGCAGCCGGTTGGTCTTTCAGCAAGACCCGCACATCAGCAGCCAGGTCGGTTGGGACGGTGAAGTGCAGCTGTCGTCGGCACTGGCCGGCCAGAACGCCACACTGTTGTTAAAAGATGGCCGCAGTTGCGGGCTTGCGCTGCCGGCGCCCACGGCGTCGCGTGGCTTTGTTCATCTCATCTGTCAGGCGAATTGACATGACCAGCCGACGACAGCAGCGCTGCCAAAGCTATCTGTTGAAAGTCCTCAGACTGCAAGCCCTGCTGCTATGGCTTTGCTGCGCCAAAGCCCTGGCCTTTTGCACTGTCCAGACGCCCGCGGCCATCAATTTTGGTACGGCGCAACCCTCTCCGCTGGTACGCAGCGGTCAGTTAACCGGCAACTCCAGTGCCTTGATCGACTGTACCCGAATTTTGAATGTCGCGCTGATCAGCACCGATGTTTACAACTATCAGGTCACGGCCAGCAGCAACGGTTTTCGCCTGCGGTATGGCAGTTTTTATATCCCTTACCAGCTGTCCAGCCACGCCAATTTCAGTGTGGTATTGTCGGCGGTCGGTCAGGGTTACAACAATCTGAGTTTTACCCTGCTCAACATCCTAGGTGGCCAGGATGTGCAGGTACCGCTTTATGCCAGAACGCTGCCGGCTAATGTGGCGGCGGGGGTTTACAGCGACCAGCTGACGCTGCGTTTTACCGGGCGTTATTGCCGGCTGGCGGTGGCCAACGTCTGTGTCGGTTTTGAAGATTTGAACAGCACCGTTCAGTTGCAACTGAGCCTGACGGTGGAACGCAGCTGCGCCCTCACGGTACCGGCCAGCCACCATTTCGGCACGGTCGCCAGCCTGGCGACTCTACCCGAGTTTCGCCTGGCCCTGCAGGTCGATTGCACATTAAACGAAAGTTATCAGCTGCATATCGACAATGGCGACAATTTTGACGGCAACCTGCGCAGATTTTCAAATGGCAGCAATCAATATCTGGGTTATAGCCTGTGGCAGCCAAATGGCAGCATTTTACTGAATGAAAACAGCAGATTACAAAAGACTGGCGCCGGCGCAACCGAACTGATCGAGCCCAGATTGCGCCTGCATCAGGCCGCGCAGTTGCCACCTGCCGGCACCTATCGCGACACAGTGCGGGTGATCGTCAGTTACTGACCCGCCGCATTGCGGGTCAATCTGACATTCAACCGCTCAGACACTCAGCGCTGCACGGACCAGCATGCTCACCACAGCAGCTATCCCCAACACCCAGACCAGCGAGCGCGCCAGCGCCCAGTCCAGCAAATAAAACAGGATAAACAGCAGCCGGCAGCCGACATAACCCCAGGCGAGCGCCTGCATCGTGCTGTCATAGTTGCCGCTCACCACACAACCCAGCAGCGCCGCCAGAAACAACTGCAGCGCTTCAAAGCTGTTGTAATGGGCCGCATTTGCGCGTGCCCCCAGCCCTTGCAGCCGGGCTTGCTGGGCGCGCGGTAAATGATTGTCATAACCGCCGAGCTGGTTCATCGCCCGTGCCACCGGGATACGGGCCAGATAAGGCAATAATGCGACGGCCAGTAAGGCCCATAAGATGCTGGCCATCAGCGGTCCTTTTCACAAACAAAAGCCAGTACCGGCTCGATAGGATTGAGTTTAAACCGGCTCACTTTACCGTCACACTGCTTGCTGAGGTCCAGCCAGGGTAACCAGTGATCGCCCTGCAACTGCAACACATAATGGCCACTGCTGACCAGCAACACGCCCTGATTGGTCATCGCCAGGTCCTGGCCATTGGCCGGCATCGGCACCAGGGCTTCAGCGGCTTTGCTGCCAGCCTGATAACGCCACAGCCACAACGGGCTGTCGGCCGGCTGGCCCGGTCTTGGCGCTGTGAAGAAAAAACGGTCCGTGGTCGGCTGGTACGCCAGCGCCCGGCCAATATGACCGGCCAGTGTGGTCAGTTCGCCATCTTTGTCGCGATAAACGGCGCGGTTCGGCCCGCTGGCATCTTCCAACAAAAACAGCAACAAATCCTGATCCGCGCCCCAGACGTGATAACCCACGCCTCTGAGTTCAGGGTACAACAGCTTTTCGCTGTCACTGCTGAGTTGCCAAAGCCGCTGGGTGCCATCAGCTTCGACCCGCACGACAGAATATTGTTGTGGTTGCTGCGGCAATGGCGTTGGTGAAAACTCACCAAAAGGGGTTTTCCGAAGCGTCTGGCCTTGCCCCCCTTCACTGAGCAGTAACCAGTGAATGTCGGTCGCCATCGGGCCCTCGCCGGCCTGCGCTGTCCATAACAGCCGGCTGCCATCATGGCTGAAAGCCGGTTGATTCTGGTAACCCGGCTGGTCAATCACTCCCAGCACTTTGGCGACCTGCATGCCGCGCTCGGCTGGTTCATATTGCAGATACTGGATTTGGTACTGAGGCGCCGCCAGCACCTGCCAAGACAGGGCGCACAGCGCCACAGAAGTCAGAATTCTCATGAAAGTCCTGTTGTGATTTACTACACGGCTGCAACCGCCGCTTGCTGCGCCCTCACTTTATCCTTTATGGTAAAGCCAAAGCAACGAGACCAGAGGCTCAGATGTCGCAGAAAAACCCCATCATTGCCGTCACGGGTTCGTCCGGGGCTGGGACCACCACCACCACCAACGCGTTTTCGCATATTTTCCGCACGCTTGGCATCGATGCTGCGTTCGTCGAAGGGGATTGTTTTCACCGCTACAGCAGACCCGAAATGGATCTGGAAGTTCGCAAAGCGCGTGAACAGGGCCGCCATATCAGCTATTTTGGCGCCGAAGCCAATGACTTTGGTGCGCTGGAACAGTGCTTCACCAGCTATGCCGACAGTGGCATGGCGAAGATCCGCAAATACCTGCACAGCTTTGACGAAGCGGTGCCTTTTAATCAGTTGCCAGGCACTTTCACGCCCTGGCAGGACATCAGACCCGACACCGACCTGCTGTTTTACGAAGGACTGCACGGCGGCGTGGTGACGGCGGATAACAATGTGGCCCGCCACGTCGACCTGCTGATTGGCATGGTGCCTATTATCAACCTGGAGTGGATCCAGAAAATCATCCGCGACACCTCAGAGCGCGGCCATTCGCGCGAAGCGGTGCAAGCCAGCATAGTGCGCAGCATGGATGACTACATCAATCACATCACGCCGCAGTTTTCCCGCACGCACATTAACTTCCAGCGGGTGCCGACGGTCGATACCTCCAACCCGTTCAGCGCCAAGGACATTCCGTCACTGGACGAGAGTTTTGTCGTGATCCGCTTTCGCGGCATCAAACATGTTGATTTCCCATATTATTTACAGATGCTGCATGGCTCTTTTATGTCTCGGGTCAATACGCTGGTGGTTCCAGGCGGCAAGATGGGGCTGGCGATGGAGCTGATTTTAACGCCCCTGATTGAAGAGCTGATGGTCAAACGCCGCCAGGCCAGAGGCCATCGCGGCTGGGAAGAATAAAAGCACCAGAGCGCCAGCTTAAAAACAAAAAAGCGGACCAAGTCCGCTTTTTTATCGATGGCAAACGCAGAGCCCGCTATGGTCAGCCCAGATCCGGCAGATTGCGGCCGTAAAAAATCTCCCGCATTTCACGTTTGACCTTTTTGGCGATCACTTTTTGCTCGTCCGGGCTGACATCGGCCACACCGGCACCAAAGATATAGTTATCCAGCTCAAAGTCTTTCAGCATCATCTTGGTGTGGAACAGATTTTCCTGATAAACGTTGACGTCAACCATCTGGAAGGCGTTTTTGGTCGCGTCATCCATAAAGTTCTGGATTGAATGGATCGGGTGGTCGATGTAGTGTTTGACCCCGTTCACGTCGCGGGTAAAACCACGCACCCGGTAATCGATGGTGACAATGTCCGATTCAAAACTGTGGATCAGGAAATTCAGTGCTTTGAGCGGTGAAATCACGCCACAGGTTGACACTTCGATGTCGGCACGGAAGGTACAAATACCATCGTGCGGATGATGTTCCGGATAGGTGTGCACACAAATGTGGCTCTTATCCAGATGCGCCACCACCGCATCGGGTTTAGGGCCCGGCTGCTCGGCATTGTCGTGTTGACCTTCGATCGGTTCTTCACAGACCAGAATAGTGACGCTGGCACCCTGCGGGTCATAATCCTGCCGTGCCACATTGAGGATATTGGCGCCGATAATATCGACCACTTCGCTGAGAATATCGGTCAGCCGGTCGGCATTGTATTGCTCATCAATATAAGAGATATATTGTTGCCGCTGCTGTTCGGTCTGGGCATAACAAATATCATAAATACTGAAACTTAAGCTTTTGGTTAAATTGTTAAAGCCATGCAGCTTCAATTTTTCAAAAGGTTTTACCACGGTTTTTTGTTCTCCACCGAGCCGCAGGGCTTCTCAGTATAGTGCAACTCAAAGACTGACAGGGCTTAGCCGTTTGGCGTCAGCTCACTTTCGATGACCGCAAAGGAATGGGTGACCGTCATGGCTTTTTGCAGCATGATCGACACCGAGCAGTATTTTTCGGCTGACAGGTTGACCGCCCGCTCAACGTGTTTTTCGCTGACGTTAAAACCCGTCACTTCAAAATGCAGGTGGATTTTGTCAAACACCCGCGGCACGCTGTCCACCCGCTCACCGCTTAATACCACGCGGCAATGGGTCACTTGCTGTTTGGCCTTTTGCAGGATGCTGACCACGTCGACCGACGAGCAGGCGCCCGCCGACATCAGCAGCATTTCCATCGGGGTCGGTGCCGTGCCATTGTCTTTGTTGGAATCAAACACCACTGCGTGACCGCTGCCGGACCGGCCGATAAAACTGCTGTCACCGGCCCAGCTCACTGTGGCCTGAAGTTGATTGTCTGCCGCCATTGTCTGCTTCCGTTTAAAAAAGAAAGCCGGCATTTTAACGACAAAACTGGCAAAACCGCCAGTAAAAATGACGCCGCTTCGGGCGTCAGTCCATCAGATGGGCAATTGCGGTATCAAACAGGTTCTTGATCAATAAGGCAACTTCGTTGATAAGTTCGACCTGTTCTTCGGTGGCCGGGCGGTTAATCACAGACGACAGCACTTCCTGAAAGTCGTACATAATGCCGTCGACTTCCCGCACTATCATGCTGCGATGAATAGTTTCCAGTTCGGTATGCTGCAGGCAAAGCTGGATAATTTGTTCGGCGATTTGTTCTTCGATGATCACGCCGAGCGTTTTCTGATGCGCCGTTGGCGTGCCTTTTTGCTCGAACAACGACAGGTGTTCGGTCAAAAACTGAATCAGATGCTCATAACCGGGTTTGTCGGTGACCATAGTTTAACCAGCACAGAATCGAAAAGAACAGGGACATCAATCTGCCACAGATTGTATTTTCGCGTAAAGCGTTGCCCATAAAAATACATCCGGCCCAGACTTCTCGCAAGTCGCTGAAGCGAACGAAGAATTTTCGGACGACGCCGCGCCAGCGCGACAGCGCAAAATCACGTCCGTCGGCAGCACCTGTATCCGTTCAGGCCGGCACCGGCTACGCCAGACGCGCAGCCGGCCGGCAAACTCAGAACGTCAGGCCCGGCGACAACTGAGCCGGCAGCTCGGATTGCGCCAGTTCGACCGACGCCACCGGATAGGCGCAGTAATCCGCCGCATAGTAGGCGCTTGGTCTGTGATTGCCGCTGCCGCCGATCCCGCCAAAAGGTGCGGCCGAACTGGCACCGGTAATAGGCCGGTTCCAGTTGACAATACCGGCGCGGATCCGGCGGAAAAACCGCTGATACAGCGCTTCGTTGTCACACAACAAACCGGCCGACAAACCATAGTGGGTTTGATTGGCCGCATCGATGGCCGCATCAAAATCCTGATAACGGAACACTTTAAGCAGCGGACCAAAATGTTCTTCATCTGGCAAATCGCCCACTGCCGAGCATTCGACAATCCCAGGCGTCAGCAGGCCGGTGTCGGGCGCCAGCAACCGCATCGGCAGTAAAGAGACAGCGCCAAGTGCGACCAGTTGCTGCTCCACCGCCAGCATACCGAGCGCCGCCTTGTTGGAAATCATGGCGCCGATAAAAGGCTGCGGATCGGCGTCATACAAACCCACCTGCAGGCGCGCGGTCACATCCAGCAGCCGCTGTAAAATCGCATCACCCAGACTGCCGGCCGGCAGATAGAGCCGGCGGGCACAGGTACAACGCTGGCCTGCTGATAAAAACGCCGACTGGATAATGTCATGCACAGTGGCGTCGATATGGCTGACCTCAGCGACCAGTAACGGATTATTGCCGCCCATTTCCAGCGCCAGAATTTTATCCGGCCGGCCGGCAAACTGCTGATGTAAGAAATGCCCGGTGCGCGAACTGCCGGTAAAAAACAGGCCGTCAAGCTCGGGGTGCGCCGCCACCGCTTTGCCGGTGTCCACTTCGCCTTGCAATAAATTCAGCACGCCGGACGGAATGCCGGCCTGTTGCCACAGCTGCACCGTCAACTCTGCCACTTTGGGCGTCAGTTCACTGGGTTTAAAAATCACCGTGTTACCGGCGAGCAGCGCCGGCACTATGTGACCATTGGGCAAATGGCCGGGAAAATTATAAGGCCCGAATACCGCCACCACACCATGCGGTTTATGACGGATAAAAGCCCGGCCTTGTGGCATCGGGTTTTCCCGCTCGCCGGTGCGTTCCTGATAAGCGCGCACTGAAATATCAATTTTAGCGATCATCGCCGCCACTTCGGTGCGGCTTTCCCACAACGGCTTGCCGGTTTCGCTGGCAATACAAAACGCCATCGCTTCTTTGTGTTCGGTCAGTTTGGCGGCGAAATTACGCACCAAGGCGGCCCGCTCGTCAAAACTGAGCTCGGCCCACAGATAAAAGGCGCTGCGGGCGGCACGGAAAGCGTCGTCAACCTGGGCGGCAGAGGCGGCTTCGCCACGCCAGACCGGCTGGTTTTTGGCCGGGTCGATGGACACAAAAGTCGCACCGGCGCCGGCGCGCCAGTGACCATCAATAAATTGAACGTCGGATGTCATAAGTTGTTCCTTGCTGTGCTGATACGTTCTGAACGAATAGGCGATGCAACTGAGCCTGAGCTGAACCCCTGCCTGTTTTAGCCGTGCCTGTTATAGCCGTGCCAGGCGGATCCAGTCGCCTTCCTGTACCTGCAGGGCTGCCGCGAACTCGGCCGTCAGGCTGACTTCCTGCTCGGTTTCCAGCAAATGCAGATGCGTCCAGCCAGCGCGGAAATTCTCCAGCGCCGTGTTACAGACCAGATAAGGCTGACCGCCACTGACCGGCGCAATACGCACCTGCAGCCGGCGGCTGTTACGCGCCGAACGGATATGTTCCAGCTTGGCTTCGACGGTTGGGCCGGCATCAAAAATGTCGACATAACCGCTGGTGGAAAAACCTTCCGACTGCAGCAATTGCAGCGCCGGCCGGGTTTTTTCATGCACTTTGCCAATCACCGCCTGCGCTTCTTTACTGAGTAAACTGACGTAAATCGGATATTTCGGCATCAGCTCGGCGATAAACACCTTCTGACCTATGCCGGTCAGGTAATCCGCGGTGGGAAAGTCGACCGAAAAGAAGTGGTCCTGCAACCATTGCCAGAACGGTGAGTTGCCGTTTTCGTCTGACACGCCGCGCATCTCGGCAATGACCCGATCGGCAAAACGCTGGCGGAACTCAGCCATGAACAAAAACCGAAAACGCGACAACAACTTACCGTTGTTTTTTTCGCGCCGGTGTTCACGCAGAAACAAAGTACAAAGCTCAGTGGCGCCGGTGTAGTCGTTACACAGCGTCAGGATATCGACTGTTTTGTAGACGCCGAGCGCCCGCGAGGCATGCACTACTTTACCCAGGTGGTAGTGGTAAAAAGCATCATCCAGCCCGACAGCCGCTTCGATGGCACTGGTGCCGCAGATCTGGCCGCTGGCAGTATCTTCCAGCACAAACAGATAACCTTCATCCAAAGGCGCACTGACCTTTTTCTGAAAGCTCTGTTCGGAACGGGTTATTTTTCGCTGCAGCAATTCGTCATTGACCGGCAAAGAGGTAAAGCCGTGACCGGACTCCACCGCCATGTCATACAAGGCCGGAAAATCAGCTGCGCGGATTGGGCGAATCACCATCATAATCGCTTACTCCAGTTGGTGCGGGGGCTTCAGTCCCGCAGTTTTTTTGCTTTATCAGGCCCGCTGTTTTTATTGTTGGTGCGGGCCTTTGCTTCGGTGTTTGACCGGAAATTACGCGCTTGTAGCCGCGCCGGCAACCACTGTGGCCACGGCACGTTCAAAACACTGCATACCGGCCAGAATGTCCGCATCCGGGATCACCAGACTGGGCGCAAAACGCACTACATCAGTGCCCGCCATCAGCACAAACACGCCTTCTTCGGTGGCTGCCAGCATAAAATCGCGCGACTTGCCTTTGAATTTCTCGTTCAGTGCAGCGCCCAGCAACATGCCCTGGCCACGCACCGCGCTGAACACGTCATATTTAGCATTGATCCGCGCCAGTTCAGCACGAAACAGCGCTTCTTTGGCGAGCACACCGGCGAGCACTGCTGGCTGATTAATGGTATCGAGCGCCGCTTCGGCGACCGCACAAGCCAGCGGGTTGCCGCCGTACGTCGAGCCATGAGTGCCGACTTTCAGATGCGAGGCGATATCCGTAGTGGTCAGCATAGCGCCAATCGGGAAACCACCGCCCAGCGACTTGGCGCTGGTCAGAATGTCCGGCGTCACGCCGCTGTGCATATACGCATACAGCTTGCCGCTACGGCCAGCACCGGTCTGCACTTCGTCAAAAATCAGCAGGGCGTTGTGCTCGTCGCATAAAGCCCGCACGCCTTTGATAAAGTCGTCAGTGGCCGGAATAATGCCGCCTTCGCCTTGTAAAGGCTCCATGATGACCGCGCAGGTGTTGTCAGAAATCAGCGCTTTGAGGCTGTCGAGGTTGTTGTATTCAGCATGGAACACGGCGGCCGGTTTTGGGCCAAAACCGTCTGAATACGCGGCCTGGCCACCCACAGTCACCGTAAAGAAAGTGCGGCCGTGGAAGCTTTTACCAAAAGAGATAATGTCTTGTTTATGCTCGCCGAATTTTTCCAAAGCCCAGCGCCGCGCCAGTTTCAGCGCCGCTTCGTTGGCTTCAGCGCCTGAGTTGGCAAAATACACTTTGTCGGCAAAAGTGGCGTCGACCAGTTTTTTCGCCAGCCGCAGCGCCGGTTCGTTGGTCATCACGTTGCTCAAATGCCACAGTTTGTTGCCCTGCTCGGTCAGCGCTTTAACCAGTGCCGGATGACAATGCCCCAAGGCATTCACCGCGATACCGCCGGCAAAATCAATATATTCACGGCCTTGCTGGTCCCAGACGCGTGAGCCCTCACCTCGCACCGGGATCACCGCAGCGGGTGCATAGTTAGGGACCATCACTTCATCAAATAAAGCGCGGTTCACGGACTGGACTTCAGACATGGCATTCTCCTCATCGGCAAACAAAGTGACGCTGGCCTTGTGCCAGGCAATCACGGGATCAATAAAAAACAATGGCCGGCAACCGGCCAGACGGCTGCCAACATACGGCAAAAGAGCGTCTGCTTCGAGAGGCATTATTACAGAAGAAAGTGCCGAAGTCTCGGCTGAAAACCTCGAAAACCCAGTAAAATCAAGGCCTCCAGATAGATTTGCAGGCAAGGTGCATAAAAACGCAACTCAGTGTTTCCAGCCATTTTGGTCGTGAAACAAGCGGTATCGCCTGTTGGCGTGGCGCAGGCTTTCGTCTGTCTCTGCTCGCCGGTTTTGCATCTTTATCGGAAAAAAATTTTCAGCCAGAAAGCAAAAGACCCACAGTTGCGGGTCTTTTGCGGCTCTGTCGCGGGACTATTGCTTTTTTTTCGGCTACTTTTGCGGTTATTTTTGCGTTATTTGTGCAGGCTTTGGCCGGCGGTTATTCGATTTCCAGCCGGTCCAGCCGGGTTTGCCGCAACAGCTGCTGATGCTCGGGCCGCAGCGCCACCGCCTGTCGCCATAAGTCTTCTTCGGCGTCAGTCAACAGCTTAAATTTACGCAAGGTCTGCGCCTGCACAAAACAGCTGGCCTGATGGACAATTTCAGTCAGCCGGCTGGCGCCGCTGTAACCGACGCCTTCGGCCAGTTGGTCAAGAATTTGCGCCAGCGGCAGTCGTTTCAGGCCCCAGCGCGACACCAAATCCGCGCTGATAAAAGCGGCAAACTCGGCAAAACAGCTGCCAAGGAAGGTCGGATCTGCTTCCAGACTGTCCAGCGCGTCGGTCAGCTCAGTGTCCCGCGCGTCACGCGCTTTGAGTAAAGCAGCCTGTTTGACCTGGGCATAAGTGCGCAGATAAGTGCGGGTCACCACCAGGTAACCCAGGCAATGAAACAGACCTGCACAATAAGCCACATAAGGGTTTTCGCCGGTTTCTTCCGCCAGTTGTCTGGCCGCCAGCGCCACTGCCAGGCTGTATTGCCAGATATTGGTTTTAAAGCCGGTGAAAGGATCGGTCGAATGCGGTAACGAGCGTTTGAGCGCAAACACCGGGATCACTTGCTTGAGCGTTTCAATCCCCAGCAAGCCGATGGCGGGCTTGAGTTCTTTAATAAAATTGCCGGACGGCGTTTTATTGCGGTACTGCGGCTGATTGACCAGCTTCAGTAAATCTTCTTTCAGCCAGTCGACCTGGCTAATCAGCTGCTCCAGCTGACTGTTGGTGACTGCGCGGGCGCTGAGCGCGTCCAGCACCGCCGGGAAACCGTCGGCGAGGTTAAACACTGTGCTGGCGACTGTGTCGAACTTGCCGAGTTTTAAAAACAGCTCTTCAGCGACCTGATCATGCAAATGCGCTTGGGTAAATTCAACAAACTGTTGTTTGGCAATCACACCGGCCTGTCGGTTTTGCGCCGCTTGTTGTTCGATGTCCAGCAAAGTGCGGCCAGATTGTGCAGCAGCGGCTGCTGGCCGGCTGTCCTGCCCTTTTGACTGGCGGCGATAGCCATAACGGGGCTTATTCGGATTGACTTCCAGCAGGACATCAAAAAAACGCTGTTGTTGCAGCTGCACTATCGACGACATGACAACGGGATTCTTGTGGTTTTGATCAGACAAGTCTGCATAGTGCGGCGCGCCAAGCCCCGCTGTCAATGCCCGCCGGCCTTAGCAGGCACCGGTTGCCAGAAAATTGGCCAGTAACTGATGGCCCTGTTCGGTCAGAATGGCTTCCGGGTGAAACTGCACGCCACAAAGCGGCAGGTGCCGGTGCGCGATGCCCATGATTTCATCAACCGCCCCATCGGCCGTTTCGGTCCAGGCGGTCAGCCGGAAATCGGCCGGCAGACTGGCGCGCTCTACCACCAGCGAGTGATAGCGGGTGACGCTGAGCGGACTATTCAGCCCGGTAAACACCGAGCTGTTGTCGTGGCGGATCAGCGAGTTTTTGCCATGCACCACCTGACGGGCCCGCACGATGCGCCCGCCAAAGGCCTGCGCCAGCGCCTGATGACCGAGACAAACCCCAAGAATGGGCAACTTGCCGGCAAAATGACGAATAGCCGCCAGCGAAATACCAGCCTGGTCCGGGCTGCACGGCCCTGGTGAAATCACCAGAAACTCTGGCGCCAGCGCTGCGATGCCATCGAGGTCAATCTCATCATGCCGGCGCACGACCACCTGCTGACCCAGCTCAGCAAAATACTGCACCAGGTTCCAGGTGAAAGAGTCATAGTTGTCGATCATCAGCAGCATAACGGCGCTCTTGCGGCAAAAAACGCAGCATTTTACAAAAAAGGCGGCGCGCTTGCAGCCTTATTCGCCGGCATGGCTTTGATGCGGGCCCGCCAGTGCTCAGGCTCAAACATCAAGGCCGCCGCGAGCATGCAGCACTAACACCATCAGGTCCACCTTTGATAAAAAACAGCCGGTTTTGCGGACCGGCTGCTCAGTGGTGTCGCAGGGAAGAAGGCTCAGAACTGATAACGCACCGTCAGACGGGCGTTGCGCGGTTCGCCGTAGCCGTACTGACTGAAAAAACCAATTTGACTGTAATAGGTTTTATCCAGCAGATTGTCGACGTTCAGCTGCACCGCCAGCGCCGGATTGAGCTGATAACGCGCCATCAGATTGACCAGCGCAAAGGCGCCCTGAGTCAGCCGCTCCGGCACACCAGTCACATCATTCTTAGTGTCGGTGTAATTTTCACTCTGCCAGCTAACGCCGCCACCGAGCTCAAAACCGCTCAGGTCAACGCCCGCCAGCACGCCATCAAAGCGGCGGGTGGTGAACAGCTGCAAGGTTTTGCGCGGATAATCACTGTTAATCTGGCCGCCATTAGGCGCTTGTGCCTGGTACTGGGCGTAACCTGCTGAGATATCCCAGCCCTGGGCTATCCGGCCAACCACTTCCAGCTCAAAACCGCGGCTCTTGGTACCATCCACGGCCTTAGACGGGATCGTATTGGTGCCTTCCAGCGGCTCGGTGCCGTCGTTTTGCGCCAGATTGTCCTGCCGCACTTCAAACAGCGCGAAACTGGTTTGCAGGCGCTCATCCAGCCACTGTGATTTAAGCCCCAGCTCGCGGTTCTGGCCTTCGAGCGGCTCCAGCAGCTGACGGTTTTTGTCGACGGCATTTTGTGGCCGGAAGATGTCGGTTTGGCTCACATACAGTTGATGCTGGTCCGCCAGCTGGTAAGTCAGGCCCAGGTAAGGCACCCAGACGCTGTTGTCGCCGTAGGTTTCAGGCGAACCGTAACTGGTGCCGCTGCGCTGCCATTTCGACAGCCGGCCGCCGCCAATCAGCTTGAGCTGGTCGCTCAGATGCAACCGGGTCGCCAGATAATAACCGCGCTGTTCGGTGTCCAGGTCCTGCGCCAGCGTACCGCTGGTTTTCCAGGCTGGCTCCGGATAGCTGCCGTTCCACTGGAAGAAATTACCGACCGGCGCGACAGTCGAAGGCAGTGCATCAAAAGTCATAGTTTCGGCGTTCTGCCGGCTGTCGAGCGCGCCAACCACTAAATCATGCGCCGCGCCAAATGCCTGGAACTGGCCGCTTAACTGCACATCAACACTGTTTTGCTTGCTGAAACCGTCGCTGTGATAAGGCCAGGCAGTGAGGCCAGTCCCGCTGGTTTTATCCGGCGCGCCGTACAGATACAACAGCTTGGTTTTTGCACTGTTCGCCACATGGTTGTAATTGGCTTTGAGCAGCCAGCCATTGCTGAACTGATGCTGCAGATTGACGAAATGGTTTTTGCTGGTCGATTGCCAGTAGGTCCAGAACGCCGCCGGGTTGGTCTCGCGGGCAAAATCGGTGCGGCTGCCGTCGCTGTACCAGCTGGCAAGGCCGCCCCAGGTGGAGGCTGTCGGGTCATTGTGCTGATAGCTGCTGCCGACACTGAGCAAAGTATCATCCGTCAGATCCGCATCAATGACGCCATAGAGCACGGTTTTGTCTTCTTCTGACCAGTCGCGGAAGCTGTCGCTTTGCTCTTTTTTCAGCACAATCCTGGCGCGGACCGCGCCATCAGTGGTGAGACCGCTGCCAACATCGGCACTGACAAAACGTTGTTGCCAGCTGCCTATGCCGCCGGCCAGCGTGCCGGTCAGCGTTTTACTGTGCGCATGTTTACGCACCAGATTAATCGACGCCGACGGGTCGCCGGCACCGGTCAGTAAACCGGTAGCGCCACGCACCACTTCGATGCGCTCATAAATGGCGACGTCAGTGATGGTTTCGCCGGAATCGCCCGCCAGACTCCAGGCCAGCGGCACGCCGTCCACCTGATATTTATCAATGTCAAAACCACGGGCACTGAAGGTATGGCGGGTACTGTCGAGCTGACGACCGGCCAGGCCGACCGTTTGCCCAACCACGTCGGCAATGGAGCTGAGCGCCTGATCGTCGATGCGCTGCGCGGTGATCACGCTGACCGACTGCGGCGTTTCAAACAGCGTCAGGCCAAGGCCGGTCGCGGTATCAATTTTTTCGTCGACCGTGTAATGGCCTTTGACTTCAATACGTTCAAGCTCAGCATCCTGTGCCTGATTTTGCGCCTGCGCCGCCACAGACCACAACGCCAGTTGCAATGCGAGCGCCATCTGGGATTTTTTCATAACCGCTATCAACCTTCAGAGATAACCAGAAACCGCTTACAATATATCAGAATGCGAATCGTTATTAAATGCATTTAATCTTACATACATTTCTGTCTGACATAAAGAACCGCTGGTGGTTATGGCAGTTGCTGCTCCACCAGCCACAACAACAAAAAGCCGGCCAGCAGCCATAAAGACGCGGCGGTCGGGGCGCGTGCTCTGGTGTGTGTTTCCGGGATCACTTCATGCACCACCACAAACATCATGGCGCCTCCCGCCACCGCCAGCAGCAGCGGATAAGCAAGCGGCGCCAGGCTGCCAAGCGCCAACCCGACCATGGCGCCGACAGGTTCCAGCAGGCCGGCCAGCAAAGACCAGCCCATCGCCTGCGCCCGCGACAAACCGAGTTTGAGCAGCACAATGGCCATGGCATAACCTTCAGGTAAGTCCTGCAGCGCTATCGCCAGACTGACGCTGGCCCCGCTGTTGGCCAGGCCGGCTGTCGCATCCTGCCCGCCGCCAGCAAAGCTGACCCCGACCGCCAGCCCTTCCGGCACATTGTGCAGCGCAATCGCCAGTACAAAGAGCCAGAGCCGGCTCAGCTGCTGATGGCCCGGGCCGGTTTCACCGGCAACCGGATGTCCATGCGGCACATGGCGCTCCAGCAGACACATCAGGCCAGCCCCTGCCGCAGTCGCACCAGCCACCGCCAGCGCCCCCTTGAGGCCAGGTAACAACATGCCGGCCTGCGAAACCGCCGGCAGGAATAACGAAAACAGCGCCGCCGCCAGCATCATGCCGCCGGAGAAACTCAAGGCCAGCTCCAGCACACGCGGCTGGCGCTGGCCCGGCAAGCCAATCAACAGCGCGCCGGCAGCGGTGGCGGCCAACCCCAGCAACGAGCCCAACAAAGTCTGTCGCCAGGTTTCTGCCGGCACTGCAAGCAGTGGCCAGCTCAAGGCGCCAATTGCCAGCACAAGCGCCGTCAGCGCCAGGCTCAGCGGGCCCGGCGTTTTGCGCGGTGTTTTGTGTGGCGTTTTGTGCGACACACCCAGCAGAAAAAACGGCATCACAACTCCGGTTCCGCGATTCGATGCATCGAGTTTAACCGGAAAACTTGCAAATGAGAATTATTTTCATTAACGTAAATGCATCGGGTAAAACCACCCAACAGGGAGTTGACCATGAAGCAAAAAACCGGGGTGACCACGACCGCATCCCACCACACAAACCAAACGACTGCCGCCGGGCACAGCCTGAGCACGCGGGTGTCGCCCCTTGACCGGCGGCCCGCTCAGCACGACGACGCAGCCCCGCTGAGCTGTGGCGACAACCGGCTTAGCACAGTGACGGCAGCGCTGTTCAGCCAATGGCAGCAACTGACCCGTCAGGCCAATCTGGCGCTGCTGCAACAGCAGCCCGGCGTGGCCCATCAGCATTATCAGCAAGCGCTGCAACAGGCCGAACAGCTGCAGGCACTGGACCCTTGCCAGGATGCGCATCTGGCCGCTTTTGTCATCAGCCTGCATAACCAGGCCGACTTGGCGCTGCTGGAAAACCAGCCCGGAAAAGCCCGCGAACTGCTGCGCCGCGCTTATCAGCAGCTGTGGTCTTTGTGCCGTCAGCATGCGCTGAATGCTGCGGTATGCCATCTGGTACTGCCGCATCTGCAGTTGTGCCGGCGCGAGCTGGCGTTTTTTTGCCAGAACTTTGGACCAGACCCCGTCAGCCAGCAATTACTGGCCGAACCCTGGCCCGGCGCACTGCCCAGCTGAAACCCGGCCCACCTGATGAGGTGCTGGCCTGCTATGTCGCCGCGTGTCTGGCGCGCCAGCCTTTTCCCGTTCTGAACCCAAGGAGACCTTTGATGCCTTACCAGTTACCGCCGCTGCCTTATCCGCACGACGCCCTTGAGCCTTATCTGGACAGTCTGACCATGCAAATTCACCATGGCCGCCACCATCAGACTTACATTAACAACCTCAATCAGGCGCTTGCCGGCACGCCTTATCAGGACTGGCCGGTCGAGCGCTTGTTACTGGAACTGACAAGCCTGCCGGCACAGCTGCAAGCCGTGGTGCGCGACCAGGGTGGTGGTCATGCCAATCACAGCCTGTTCTGGACTGTGTTGTCGCCACAAGGCGGTGGTGAGCCGGACGGCGTACTGGGTATCGCCATCCGCGGCACCTTTGGCAGCTTTGCCGCTTTTCAGCAGGCCTTTACCGCCGCTGCTTTGTCGCGCTTTGGCAGTGGCTGGGCCTGGCTCAGCCTGACGCCGCAAGGTACCCTGGTGGTGGAAAGCTCGGCCAATCAGGACAGCCCGCTGCTGCACGGCAATACGCCGCTGCTGGGGCTGGATGTCTGGGAGCATGCTTATTATCTGCAGTACCAGAATAAACGCGCCGACTATATCAACGCCGTCTATCAGGTATTTCACTGGCCGGAAGTCAACCGCCGGTACCAGCAGGCGCTGCAATGTCTGCCCGCTTCCGGCCGGTAAACGCGCTGCTTTGGCAGGCTTACGGTCAAAGTGAACTGCAGCTGCTGCCTTGTTTGCAGCAGCAAAAAATCGCCGGCGAGTTACCACAGCGGCTGGCACAGCTGGCACAACATGCCAGACTGTTAGAGCACCATATAGTTTAAAAAAGCGACAGCAGCGAACAGCAGCATGGCCGCAGGCAAGGCAGATGTTCGAAGCTTTAGTGGCGCTAAAGCGAGAACATTTAACGCGGCATGCGGTCATGCTGATTTCGCCCGGACGGGAGCGCCTGAAAAAGCCTCACTCTTCGTTGTCACAGCTCGAAATAGTCCCACTATTCCTTCGCTGTGCCGCCTTGATTGAGCCTTTTTCAGGCTGCTCTGCTGTTCGCTTCTTAAACTATATGGTGCTCTGGCTTCTGAACTGGCTGCCGCCGGCCAGCCGCTGTTGCAGGAATGGTTGCTGAGCCGCTGGTTATTTCTGCTGGCGCATCAGGCCTTAGAGCACTGATTAGTTTAAAGAATCGACAGTAGAGAAGCGCAGAATGGCCGCAGGCAAGGCAGGTTTTCGAAGCTTTAGTGGTGCTAAAGCGAGAAAATCTAACGCGGCATGCGGCCATTCTGGTTTTACTGGACCAGTTGTATCAGCCATTGCTGGAATTGTATCCGCTCTACCGCCAGCAGAAAGACGGCGCCGCCCGTCAGTTTGCCTTGCAGGCCGAATTACACCGATTGTTTAGTCTGTGGCCACACGACTGAACACCATTTTTAGCAGGAGTTTTTTATGCAATACCGCATTGAACAGGATTCGATGGGCCCGCTGCAGGTACCGGCGGATGCGCTTTATCAGGCGCAAACCCAGCGCGCCGTGCAAAATTTTCAGCTGCACGACGCCAAAATGCCGGTCGCTTTTATTCGCGCCCTGCTGCTGATTAAACAGGCCGCCGCCCGCGCCAATCTTGAACTTGGCTTATTAAACGCTCCCCAGGCAGGCGCCATAGTGCAGGCGGCCGGGAGCCAGTTAACCACACCAGACATGACGCAGTTTCCGGTCAGCCTCTATCAGACCGGCTCCGGCACCAGTTCCAATATGAATGCCAACGAAGTGCTGGCGACGCTTGCCAGTCAAATCGCCGGCGAGAAAATTCACCCGAACGACCATGTTAATCTGGGCCAGAGCAGCAACGACACGATCCCGAGCGCCATTCATGTCAGCGCCGCGCTTGCTATCACCATTGAATTGCTGCCGGCGCTCGATACCTTGCAACAGGCCATCAGCCAGCTGTCGGCCAGCCAGGGTCACATCCTCAAAACCGGCCGCACTCATCTGATGGACGCGATGCCGGTGCGTTTTTCCCAGGTGTTTGGCGGCTGGCTGGCACAGCTGCAGCACGCCAGTGCACAAATCCGTGCCCAGCTGCCGCAGCTGCAGCAACTGGCGCAGGGCGGCACTGCGGTCGGCACCGGCGTCAACGCGCATCCGCAGTTTGCTGCGCTGTTTTGTCAGGCGCTCAGCAAAGCAGCGGGCGTTACATTCAGCCCCAGTCCGAATTATTTTATGAGCCTTGGCAGCCAGGATGTCGCAGTCGCCACTTCCGGCGCGCTGAAAACGCTGGCGGTGTCCTTGCTTAAAATCGCCAACGACCTGCGCTGGATGAACTCGGGCCCGCTGGCAGGCCTGGCTGAAATCGAACTGCCGGCGCTGCAACCGGGTTCGTCCATCATGCCGGGCAAGGTCAACCCGGTGATCCCGGAAGCGGTGGCAATGGCCTCTGCCCAGGTGATTGGCCATGACGCGGCCATCACTATCGCCGGTCAGTCCGGCAATTTTGAACTCAATGTGATGTTACCGCTGGTGGCCGGCAATCTGCTCGACAGCATCACGCTGCTCTCTGGCAGCTGCAACGCGCTGGCGAAACAGGCCATCAGTGGCCTCACAGTGCGCGAAGACACCGCCGCTGCCGCGCTGTCGCGTAATCCAATTCTGGTGACGGCGCTTAATCCGGTGATTGGCTACGAAAAAGCGGCAGCGATTGCCAAACAGGCGTACAAAGAACAGCGGCCTGTGCTCGACGTGGCGCTGGAACAGACCGATATTCCGGAGCCTGAACTGCGTAAATTACTGGACCCGGCCAGACTGGCCGACGCCACCGACAGCGGCAGCTATGCAGCCGGCGGCTGGCCCCGAGAACGCTGAGAGCCGCGACGGCGACGAGCAG